>NZ_CP195119.1:1275984-1594981 GCF_052056915.1 Methanosarcina sediminis
TTGTTAGTAATTTAGTAATGTTTGTTTTAAATTGTTTAATTTATGAAGATGAAACTAAAAATAAAATATATAGTGATCATATTATATATTTACTAAATAAAACTCAGAATCCAAAAAATGGATATTGGAATCTTGGAAACAAAGTAACACTTCATAATCAAATGGCTGGAGCTTATCATTTCATTTTCTTTTACACATATTTAGACATCGAACCAAATTATATCGAAAAAATAATTGATTCAACTTTGGCAATACAAAATTATGATGGGCTATTCAATTATGAGGGAGGGGGAGGAAGCTGTGATGATTTAGATGCAATTGATTTGCTTTGTAGAGCTACATTATATTCGGATCACAATATCAGCCAAGTAAAAAAATCATTACAAGTTGCATATCAATCACTGTTGAGTAATCAAAATAAAAATGGCGGTTTTTGTTGGGCTAAACGAAATAATTTGAGCTTAAATGATTTTATTTACCTAATAAATTTTAAAATGCTTCGTAATAAACATGATCTTATATTCAATGGAATCTCGAAAACAAAAAAAATATTACGTAATATCACAAGGAATGAGACTTATTGGAAATATTCGGGTTTAGAAAACATGAAGTTAAAGACTAGTGATAGTGACCTGTTTTCAACGTGGTTCAGACTTACAAGTATAGCTTTTATTGAAACAACTTTTCCTGATATAAGAGATAGATCAAAATACCAGTCTTTTAACTGGAATCTTAGAAAAAAATGTGGATTGGGGTTCTATAAACAATGAACAACTTGAAAATTTCAATAATTATGTCCGTATATAACGGTGAAAATTATTTGGATGAATCAATCCAGAGCATTTTAACTCAAACTTTTAGAGATTTTGAATTTATAATCATCAACGATTGTTCAACTGATAATTCATTACATATTATTGAAGAATATTTGGAAAAAGATGATAGAATTTTTTTAATAAATAACAAGGTCAATTTAGGATTGACTAAATCCTTAAATCTAGGAATAAAAAGAGCTAAAGGAAAATATATCGCAAGAATTGATGCAGATGATATTGCCCTACTGGAAAGGCTTAAAATTCAATATGATTATCTAGAAAAAAACAGAGATGTTTTTTTGGTTGGTTCGGGTGCATATTATGTTGATGAAAATGGAAAAATAATCACTACAAGTAAACCTTTGACTAAAACTATGGATATTGAAAAGAAGCTTTCCATTCTGAATTGTTTACACCATCCGACAATAATGTTTAGGCATGAAGGATTTATGTATAGGGAAAAATTTGTTTATGCACAAGATTATGATTTTTATTTAAGGCTATTATCCAGTAAGAAAAATATGTCAAACATATCCGAACCTCTTATTAACTACAGAATAAATCCAAATGCAATTTCCTGGTCTAAGCAATCAAAGCAAAAGTATTTCGCTTTGAAAGCAAAAGAATTTTATCATCAAAGGCTGAAATATGGGAAAGACGAATATGATAAATTTGATCCGAATAAGATTCTATTAATAGATGTAGAAAATTCAACAGATGAGTTTGTATTGAAGTCAGAAATTGAGGCAAAGTTCAAAATAAGTAAGTTTCAAGACGTCAGAACGCTTTGTAAGAAGTATTTTAAGAACTATGGATTTTTTAATAAAATAGCAATTTACTATTTGTTATCTTTTGCAGGAAAACGATTTTTTGATTCAATTAGGAAAGTCTTGTTCAGTTAACCAGCAAATGAAAATATTCTATATGGACCTAATTTTTGCTCTAAGATGAATTTATTTTGTATATTACATTCTTTAATTAATTGGTTTCTTCTTTCGATGTCTCCAGAAGAATGATAATCAGGATTTAACCGTGATAAAATAATATCTCTTCTTCCATATGATACTGAACCTAGGTTTTCATCTGTAAATATATTCACATACCTCTCGTACCTAGGTGTATTTCTTGTCGTGATAACACATGAAATATTATACTTTTTCATTGACTCAGAAAAACCAATTGTTTTAATAGATTCGCTTATTTCATCTTGTATTAAATTAGATTCATCAATTCTTGGTCTGCCTGTTAGAATAGTTAATGTTAATATGTAAGAATCATCTATATAGATCTCATTTTCGTTCGTGTTTTCTAGCAAATATTGTGCAACTTGCATTAATGAATACTGATCTATTTCTTCGTTTAATCTGTTAACGTTGGCATTGTATGAAGTGGGGTAAACCAATAAACTAAATACCAATATTATGCTAATGAAAAAAAATTTGTTATCGTAAAATCTGGATACTCTATAAATCATGGACCCTATACTTATACAAAATACAATTATAATTATATTTGTATAATAGTTATGGAAGAAAATTACCTTTGAAGCCAAAATCCAATAAAAAAATGAACCCACGAGAAAAGTTATCAATGCGATTTTTTGTTTACTAAAACCAGAATATAAAGAAAAGATAAATCCTACCAAACCGAGGTAGAAAACATTTTCAGTCATGTATTCTTTAAATTGTTTATTAAGCATATAGGCATACATATCCCAATTAAAAATCAATTTGGGATCTGTTAAAAATTCATGGAATAGTCTGTAAGCTTGAGTAACGCATAAAAAAGTTATTCCAATGGAAATCCCTGAAATAATAGCCCCAACAAAAAGAAGTTTGTTCTGTGTAGCTTTAGAAATTATGTTGTCTATGTTATTTTCCTTTTTAATTATTGTAGTATATACACACGATATTATGACTATCCATATTATAAATGAAATAGTTGAAAGTAACGCATCTGTAGGCAAATATTTCAATGAAGTTTTAAATGCAATAGCAGGCAAAACCCCCATAAGTCCAAAAATGCCCACACTTTTTACGAATGTGCACATGTCTGTTTTTTTATTGAGAATTAAGAGCATCGTAAAGATTGGTGCTTCCCATAAAATAATTGAATATTTAGTAGCCACGCCAATTCCAAAAAATAATCCTGCAAAAAATAAATGTTTAATTCGTTCTTCTTCAATATATTTTGAAGCATAATTTAATGAAATAAATGTTAATAATAATAATAAACTATCGGCAACGGTAACGAAAGTAGTAAAACTTATTATTGGATTTATCGCCATTAAAAATATAATAATCAGTGATTCCTCTTTAGAAAACCAGTTCTTAAAAAAAACATAGGCAGAAATAAGGATTAGTATTCCAATAAAGTGAGTGAATAATCTAGTATTCACCTCAAGAGAATTAAAAGGCATTAAAGTATAAGTTGCTGCAAGTCCCCACTCAAGTAGAGGTAATTGACTAAAAGTATTAAAAATACCCAGGGGATTATTTACTGGATCTGCTTGATAGCTCTTACGATACAGAAAAGGATTGTGATTTTCATACATGTATTTTGCAGGTTCTACATATGCATTATACTTCATAGTATGTTCACCTGTAAAAGAAACATCAAAATAAGGGGCTTTAATTGCAGTGAACAAAAATAATATTGCTATGAAAATAAGAGTGTAAACCCCGCCTTCTCTATACATCCACCTGACAGAACTATATGGTAACCTTACAATCCATATGAATGGAGCAATTAACAATCGAAATAACGAAGCAGAACGATTCCCTTTCTTCCAATATTCTGAGATGCCATAATCCAAATTTAGCTTTGCTGAAAAAGGAAACTTCCTATCAAATTCTTGTTCTCTTTTTGCCTCTGCCTTTTTTTCGTTTTCTTTTTCCATGTATATTTTATTTTCAATTATTTCAATATCATTTCTGTATAGGTATAAGGTAAAGAAGCCAAAAAGAATTGTGGCAAAAACCAAGTAACTTTCAAATGTATTCATGTTGACCGCATTACCATTTTCTTTGTATAACTTGTAATATAATTGAAAGTAGTGTTAATGACAACATCTGCATAAGTGATTAACAGTAGGAAAATAGTCTCAAATCTTAGCCCAAAGGCAATATTGTTTTCGGGGATCAAATAATCTAATACTCCTTGAAGCAAGATATAAACTTTATCAATTGACATTTCGTATTTCAAATAATGGTATATAATAAATATTACTGTTTTCTTGATACTTAGAAACAATTTATTTAGTTTTGCTCCATAACTTTACAGCCCTTGATGTTAAAAAATTATCTTTGGTAGTGCCCTTATTTTGTAAAGAACGTGAATTCTGATTTTACCCAAATACCCATAGATTACGATGGTGATTTTTTTACAATGGAGCAGTAAATGCAGACCAAAAGAATAATAGAGGTTGACTATCTTCGGGCCTTTGCGATACTTGCAGTAATTAGCATTCATACTTTAGATTATTTTAGATATATTCCCGAGGTTAACGCTCTGGTCATTACAGATCTGATCTTTTAGGTATTTGTAAGGTTTGCAGTTCCTTTATTCATATTTGTATCGGGTTTGTCCTGGCTTTGAAGTATGGAGCCAACCTCTCAAAGAAAACTTTTTTTGTAAATAGGACCAAGGTAGTTATACCTCCATATGTTATATTTTCTGCGATTTATCTCATTGTTCCCCGGTATTTGTTCAACGGGCAGTTGAAATTTCCTTCAGGGGGAGAATTTCTCATAAACCTTTTTTCAGGAAACAGTTACGTGCACCTGTGGTATATTACCCTGATTCTTCAGTTTTATGTCCTGTACCCAGCTATAATAAGTATATACCAGAAGTTTGCCGAAAAAAGGGGTCCTCTGATACTTCTGGTTTTATGTGCGCTTTTTCAGGATATCTGGATAGTTATGGCTTCTCTTTTCAGCCAATACTCATTGAAGGTCAATTTTAAAATTAATTTTAAAAGTTTATGGTGCATTTCAAATTCTTAAAAAGAATGGAAGGGATTTCCAATCAGGAAAATCATCAGAAAAGCTGTAACATAATTGGGAGTGAAACATCGGGTGAAGTTTTATTTTGTTGCCGTTAAATTTGATCGGTGAATCAGTCAATTAAACAACAAAAACAGAAACTCTTCCCTAAATTATTTTAAGTAATAGGCGAATATTACCACGAGCCATGAAAAACAAGAGAGATCCCCTAATACTCATTCCTCTTTCTATCTTCCTGATTCTTGCTTTGATCAGGTTCATCCATCCTCTCAACTTCTGGGTCGATGAAATGTTCCATGTCTTTGCAGCTGAAAGTATGATTAAAACCGGGCAGCCGATGCTCCCATCAGGGCTTCCCTACGGACGTTCCCTGCCCACTACGTTACTTGTTGCTGCTTCTTTCAAATTGTTCGGGATTTCAGAGCTTACGGGCAGGTTGCCTTTTCTGGTGATTGGTGTTTTTTCGATAGTAGCCACATACTATCTGGTAAAGAACGCTTTCGACCGGAATACGGCACTTCTAACTGTTTTTCTATTGTCTCTCTCTTCGTGGCAGCTTCACTGGGCTTTGAATGCCCGGATGTATATCCTTTTGCAGTTTTTTTACGTCTTGTTCCTGCTTTTGGGATATGGTTTTTTCAGGGAGTTTGATTTAAAGCTTTCAAATAGTACTTATAACAAAAAGAAAATGGCACTTTTGTTTGTGGCTTCGGTTCTTGTTGTGTTCCTGAGTTCATACATTCATCAGTTTTATCAGCTCTTTATCGCTACATGGCTTGCTTACTTTATTTATTTGGTTTTCGGGAAGTTTGTATCTGGAAAAAAACTGTTTGAAAAAGGGAATCATCTGATCCGGTTTATTTTCCTGTTTTCCGTGCTTTTGATATTTATTCCGGCAGTGTTCCCAAAAATTCCTTTTGTTCCTGCCTTTGCTCCTATAGGCATGCAATTTGGCACAGGCTTCTATGTTCTGCTACTTGCCAGGTATTTCACGGTGCTCTCAGTGTTTGCTTTTTTTTCCGTTCTGGGACCAGGACAGGGAGCAGGGAACAGAGAAAATCAGGGGGCTTTACTTGTTTTGGGTTTTTTTGTTCCTTTTATTCTGCTTACACTCTTCCTTGATGCAAAAAATTCAAGGTACCTGTTCTTCACGTTTCCTCTGTTCATTGCTCTAGCCTCGAACGGAATTCTTGAAGCGTGGGAATACATTAAAACTGTCAGGCACAAAAGGGCTGCAAAATATTTTCTGGTTTTCATGATCACGGTTCTTCTGGTACGGACGGGAGCAGGGCTCTACAGGGTTGCATGTGATGATTACCAGCCGATTCCTTTCGAAGACCCCCATCCCCACTGGCAGTATGCTTCGGAATACGTGCAAAAAAATGCAAATGAAGGAGATGTAGTGCTCAGCACGATGCCCATATGCACTTTGTATTACCTGGGGCAGACCGATTACTGGCTCAGGCAAAACGAATATTATTCTTTCGAGGATTCCGAAGGGGTGTTGAGGGACCGGTACACAGGGGCAGTTATTCTCAAAGATTATCCTGCGTTCAGGAAGGAGATTGAAGGGAAAAACGGGTGGGTGATCGGGGACCAGAAACTTGACTCATATTTCACTGACCCGGAGGTTCTTTCATATGTCTATGAAAATATGACCTTTGTTCCGGAAGGTTCGGACGATACGATCAAAGTTTACAGGTTCGAAAAGAAAGCAGAGCAGGAAAAACAATGACAGACGATATCGAACAGAGAAATATTGCAGGTACAAGATATTCATTTATAGGAAGGACAATCTCCTCTGCCACCCTTTTCCTGCTTTCGATAATCGTGGCCAGGTATCTTGGAGCGGAAGCTTTTGGAGAGCTTTCCCTGGCACTGACAATCATAGCATTTGCAGCAGTCATAAGCGATGCCGGAATCAACAGGTCCGTTCAAAAGCATATCTCCCAGTACCTCGGAGAAGATCGAGCGTCCATACAGCGGGCTTACAAGAGCATATTATCAATAAAGGCACTTTCAGGTTTAGCCGGCTTAATCATTCTTTACGCAGGCGCTCCGGTCTTTTCAGAGGTCTTTCATACCGAGACCCTGGGACCTGTCATGAAAATAGGAGCTTTGCTGCTTGCAGCCATCATTTTCCTGGAATTCAACCAGACAGTGCTTCAGGGGTATGAGTGCTTTAAGAAGATCTGCCTTGCAAACGTGCTGGAAGCTGGTTTAAAGCTGATATTTACGGTTGTAATCATTTATATGGGGCTGGACGTAGCTGGCATTATAGCCGGTTATGCCGCCTCAACCCTGGCGGTTTCCATAATCCTGACCATCGTTGTATATTTTGGGGTTGTTAAACCGGGAAATATTAACCGGCCCCATAGAAACCTTACCGGAGAAATCATTAGATATAGCCCTCCAATTCTGTTCTCAACGATTTTCTTTATAATGTATACGAGATTTGACATCCTTGCCCTTGGATATTTCGGAGAAACTACTGACGTAGGACATTACAGTCTTGCAGTGGGTTTAATCGATAACCTGTTAATCCCCGTGGCAGCCATTGAAACCGCAGTTATGCCAATTGCGGCTTCCCTTTACGGTAAAAAAGAGAGCAGAACAAATTTAAGCAGGCTTTTTAACCAAACCCTTACAAACGGTTTCTTTTTTATGATGCCGGTAATTTTCGGCCTGCTGGTGGTGGCACGCAGTTTTGTTACAGAGGTATACGGCCCGGAGTTTATGGATTCAGGCCTGATACTGATGGCACTAACCCCTTTCATACTTACAAAGACTCTTGCAGTTTTAAACGGCGCATATCTTATAGGGGCAAACAAAGCGAAAACGTTTATGAACTATACCTTTGGAGCAATGCTTCTAAACCTCTTTTTACTGGGGACCCTTGTCCCTGTTTTCGGAGTTTACGGGGCAGCGTTAGCCAGGATAATTTCCCACGCGGTTCTTACATTTTCAATGCTATTCTATATAATCAGGGCTTTCCGGATCCGGATCGAAGGGGAGTCAGTTATAAAAGACCTCAAAATAGTTGCTTCATCAGTGGTCATGGCAGTTCTCTGTCATATCATAATGATTGTTTCCGGGGGAGGCATACCAGGCCTTGTGCTAACAATCGGATCCGGAGTGCTTATTTACGTTGTGCTGCTGGACCTCACGAAAACAATATCTTTTAATGACCTGTTAAAAATAGCTCATGGTGATCTGAGTCTTAAACAGGACGTCAAATGACCCCTGCCTGCAAAGTTAAATTTTTAATGCAAAGGTATCCCGGAGCAGGGATTTGAATTGTCCCAGTGTGTTTTCGACCGTAAATCTTCGGGAATGGATTCTGGCTTTTTCTGAGTATTCCCTATATGCCTCATCGTTCTCCAGCAGATTGATAGCTTTTACCCATTGCTCAGGGTCCTTAAAATTATCAATCAATATCCCTCCCTCCCCCACTGCCTCCGGAAGTCCTCCGATTTTGCTTGCAATCGAAGGAATCCCGCAAAAGGCAGCTTCCACGCAGACTCTCCCGAAAGGTTCCGGCCACAGGGAGGGAACGAGCAGGATTTTTGTCTTTGAATAGAAGGTTTCGGGATCGACTGCCCAGGGCATGTATGTGATATTGGGAAAAACTGAAAAATCGATTGATTCGGGATTGTGCCCCACAACCAGGAATTTTTTATCAGGGAGTATTTTTGCAATTTCCAAAAAGGTCCCGATTCCCTTATGCTTTGAGGCGCTGACCAATGTGATGTATTCAGGATGCTGCGCTCTAACACTGATCTCCCTGACGAAAGGATAGATTACCCGGGATTCCACACCAAGCCAATCTTTAACAACCGAAGCCATATACTGACTATTTGAAATAATAAGTGATGCTCTGGGGATCCATTTTTTTTCGTACCGGAAAACGGCGTCTACAAAATACCTGTAAGGGTTTAGAAAAGAATAGCCATAGCAAACCGAACATCTCCTGCTGCAGTTGCTGTCGGGGTTTGCGCAGAGACAGATATGTTCGTAGTTTCGCATGAAAACTATGGAAGGTATCTTTTTTTCATAAGCGGTTTTTATTGTAGGGGCTGCAAAGTCCTGCTGGGTGATGACGAGGTCAGGGGAAAAGTTCTTGATTTTCCGGCTTAAGGAGCCTTCAAGCTGTTTAAAAACGAAGTATTTGTTGAACATGTGAGTATTTGTTTCAAAAAGGCGGACGGAGGATGAGGGAAAAGGTACTGTATGCGGGTTTTTTACGTGCTTTCCGACTGTAAATATCTCATTATTTTTACTGAGCCCGGATATAAGTGTTTCAAAAGAAAGTTCTCCTCCTCCCAGAGGGATAAGGAGATTTTCTTCTGATGCAAAAATTTTCATTCATTTGGCTCCTCATCCGGATCATCAAGATTAAGAAAGACCGCTTTGCTAAGTCCGTAGACCACCAGGGTCGCGAGGGCTGCCACAGGAATCATGATGATTCCAAGCCTGCTGAACATGACAAGCATAATCCCACCCACAAATACAGACATGGTTACGTTGAATTCCTTTGCGCTTTCAATGCTTAAAAGCAAGAGGAACATCATTAAACCCACACCAGCAAGCATCGCCAGGATCAGGTAGGTTACTACCCCCATATCCGCAACATAAGAGGTAATCATTGCAACCAGTGACCTGTAAATTATGTATGAAAGCATCAGCACAAAAATGCCTGCAATGATCTCCCTGGGAACATTTAGTGAAGTGTTGCTTTTGCCATTTCCTATATCTTCCTTCTTTATATAATTTGAAAATAAGGGGGAGCTTTTTCTTTTAAGCTTAAATTCAATCCCGTTATCCATTTCAGAAATGCCAATAGGGGAGCTCCTGATTAATGCCTGGAGCCTCTTTTTCATTTTGTGCGTTATTGCCTTTCTTCTGAGAATCATCAGAATAAAAAGTACAAAACCGAACACCGAGATCCCGATTATGCTTGAAAAGAGCCCGTAGGCAAGTTCGGTCATGTATATGATCTTAAAGTCTTTTTGTGAAGTTTCAAGCTGGATGATCTTGAAATTACCTTCCGAATAAATATTTTCTCTTTCAAAAAATACAGGACCGTTAAGATAAAGGACCCTTTCCGCATTTTCAATACTTATGGTTATGTTCTTTTTCCCGTTTTCAGACACGTAAGGGTTCGAAAATTCAAGTGTGAATAAACCGTGCCCTCCCGGCTTTTGACTCATGAAGAGTGCATGTAGTTCATTCTCATCTTTATCGGCCAGAAATCGGATATTTTCTTCAGAAACATTGACTACATTTGCTTCTGAGGCATAGGATATGATTTCATTTCCGTTTTTGTATAGTTCAAAAGAATTTCCGAGATCGGTGACAAAGATTTCTCCTTCCCCATACCAGTATCGATTTACGTCCCCGATATCTGCCTGATAATAATTGATGCTGATGTCTTCAGAAGCTGAAGCCACTGAAATCATCATGGATGAAAGAATCAAAGCGCAAATCACGACAGAGTATTTCTTCATTTACGGACGACCTCGATAGGTATTTTATATATATAGGGTTCGCTGAATTCATTGTAGCGGACTTTAAGCGCGATTTTAGTTTTGATGTACCAGTATTCACTGCTTAAATTCTGGCACGGGAAGTTAAGATCGAGAATTTCATCCGGGCCTATTGTGAAGTTACTTTCAACGGGTACCACGACGTCTTTAAGAACTTCCGGTATCTCCACAGATACGTATGCGGCGCTTTTATTGTTTTTGTTTTCCAGGGATAATCCCACAAAACTTATTTTCCCATCTTTAAGCGGAATGTGAAGTTCGGAAGGGTTATATGACAATCCCTGTATCCCGTCCTCATCTTCACATTCAATGTAATTCAGGATAAAATACAAAAGCTCTTTATTTTCATTGAATCTGTAGTTCGTAAGAAAATCCTTGTTCCCCAGAGCAATTACCTTTCCTTGCTGGAAATTTTTTGCCATAAGTATTGTATGTTCTTCCCCATAGCTCACTTCAGAGAACAGGTCTCTAGAAACCTCGGAAATTCCCTTTAATCTGAGAGGATTTTCATCAAATTTTTTCTGGTAGCCTGTATTAACTTCCCATTCATCCAGGGGAATGGAATAGCTTAAATTTATAGATTTGTTACTGGAGATGTTAACGTGCGTATCCAAAAGATATTCCCGTTTGAAATAGATGTCATATGGATCAAGAATCAGATTGGAATTGAATACGGAGTCAGGAGAATCACATATTACGATCAAATTTCCGCCATTTTCAACAAAATTCATTAAGTCTAAAGTTTCGATATTGCCAAGACTTCTTCCAGGGTTAATAATTACAACAATATCAGATTCATGCAAACGCGATTCTGCTAAATAACCAAAGTTAGAATTACTCATGAAGTTGTCATTCACAACATATCCTAAACTTTCAAGATCTTCTGCAAGTTCACTGAAACCGGCAGGTCCTCTGTTTTGAAGCCCGAAAAAACCTTCCGTTGAAAGATCAAAGAATATATGATTTTCTCCTCCACCTGCTATTACCGGAGACGGGATCAATAACATGATTAAAATAAGAATTACGGACCTCTTTGCTGTATTCATAAAAGACCTCATTGGGATACAACCTTAGTTCAAGTGGTAATTATGTATAATTATTAGGACAACACCTATTGAATATTAAATTATTTATTACTGTCTTTTACCTGATTCACAGCTTCAATTATTTTTTTGACAAATATTGATTTATCAAACATTTTTGCCCTTTCGATACATGCGTTTTTATAATTAACCGGATTTTCCGAAACAGTCTTTACGGCTTCAATTATATTTTCGACATCTGTTTTTGTAAGAATTCCTGTTTTACCATCGCTTACACTCTCCAGATATCCTCCTTCCTTTACAGCTACAACGGGTTTGCCTGAAGCCATGGCTTCAACCGGTGTCATTCCAAAATCCTCATCCATTGCGGTCGTTAAGAACCCTTTGCAGCTAGCATACAATTCAAGGAGTTTTTCTTCCGAAACACTTCCGAGTAATTTTATGTTCCCAGGGAGATTATCCGTGACCTCTGATGCGTATCCGGATGCATGATCCCCTGTTGCATATCCCCCAACGATGAGCAGTTTTTTGTCCGGCATCTTCCTGAAAGCTTCAATTTGCAGTTCAACCCGCTTTTCGGGGTAGAGCCGGTTTACCGAGAGCCAGAAATCCCCGTATTCTTTTAAATTAAATCTTGAAACATCGATCGGGGGATAGATAACTTCTGATTCTCTATGCAAATATTTCCTAATTCTTCTTTTTGTGTTTTCCGAATTCGTTACAATCTTACACACATGCCCAAGATAATTTTCAGAGAATTTTTTATGGAAATACACCCAGATAACAAATGGTACAGCGACAAAAAAAGAATGTTTTTTCAAATAATTATCGTAAAGGTCATAAAACGCCCTCGTAGGCGTATGGCAATAATAAAGGTTTGGTTTATGCTTTTTCGCTGCAAAAGGCGCCCAGTTGCCGGAAAAAATAAAAAATTCGTATTCTTTTGAATAATTAGAGGTTGCAAACTTAATGGAAGCATCTATCTGCTTTAAGGGTGGCATCTTCAAGGTAGTTCCGAGACTTATGATATTTATGTCCTCAAATCCCATCTTCGTAACAGAATCCATGTCCACATCCGTCGTAATGACATCAGCCCCGAGTCCTCTCGCAAGGGTCAGGACCAGTTTCTCTCCTCCCCCTATCGCACCGATGTAGTCATGGAAGATTGCAACTTTCACATCAATTCCTCATAAAAAGAATTAAGTTTTCTGAGAACTTCTTCCCATTCATATTTTTCGGTTTTCCTTGTTGCATATTCTGACATCTTATTATAACTGGAACTCTCCCAAAGCACCTTTCTCACCCCTTCCGCAAGCTCCCTCTCCCCCAGCTCCACAACAAACCCATCCACTCCGTCCTCAACCAGCCCCTGCGCCGCATTATACTTCTCACTCACCGTCACCACCGGCACCCCGCACGCAAAAGCCTCGATCACGACCATCCCGAACCCTTCCCTCGAAGAAGGCAGCACAAGGACCTTTGAGGCCTTTATCTTAGCTATCAGTGCCTCATATGCCTGAAAGCCTGCAAAATCCACATGACCCCGAACTCCGAGTTCATCTGTGAGTCTCAGGAGTGCCTCCCTTTCAGGACCGTCACCGACAATGCAGCACCTGATACCCGGAAAATCGGCTTTAAGGAGGGCCACCGCCCGGAGCAGGACATCGACGTTTTTTTCATTAATGAGCCTGCCGGCAAAGATTGTACCGTAAATCTTCCTCTCCGGTTCGGCAGATATCCAGCCTCCCTCCGGTTCAATTTCAGAAATCCTTTTTAAGTCAATCCCGTTCGGGACAACTGCAATTTCTTCTTCGGGGACTCCGAGGGCTTTGAGCCTGTTTTTTGTCCAGGCCGAAACTGCGATGCTATTCCCCGAAATATTTGCAACCGCTTTTTCGATCATTTTTCCGAAAAAACCCTTCCAGAACCCGAGGTATTCATACCAGTACCCGTCCCAGACTTCGTGCCAGGTGAATACTGCCGGGGTTTTACTCAATACGGATACTGCTTTCACGGTAAAACAGGAAAAGTAGGGAAAGACACTCACATCGATAAGGTCGAACTTTTCTTTCCGGAGCCGGGGAAAAAGTTTCAGGGAAAACACGATTGCTTCGGAGATCGAGCGCTTGCCGCCTACGTACAATTCTCTCGCTTCGCAGACCCCATGCAGGGTCATCCCCTCGTACTCGATAATGTCTTTGCCTTCCCACCATTTGATCCCGAAAAGGTGCACTTCGTGTCCCTGAGCTGCGAGGCGCTTTCCAAGTTCATGGATACGCATCTCTGCACCACCTTTGACCCAGGGATAGACAGCGTCGTAGACAAAGGCAATTTTCATCCAACCCCTCTTTAATCCTTTTTTCCTTCTTTCGTCCCTCTTTATGGCTTCACCATTCGGTATCAACTTCAAGAAGCATTACACTCAGGATAATTGCGGAAAAGATAAGCTGGAGCCCTATGAAGGCTAGAACCATGGCAACGACCGCACTTTCCACTTCTGCAAGGGAGCCGTAGCCGGAACTGGCCCAGCTCCATGCGACTTTCAGCCCCAGGAGGATGCCCGCCCCCAGGATAAGGGAGCCAGCAACCAGTTCTTTTTCAAGGGAATGGTAATTGAGCAATTTCCTTGACCCCCCATCGCCTTCCCGGTACATGCCGTGGACCAGGCCGTATGTCTTAATATAGCCACCGGTAGCCAGGGTCTGTCCACCTATGACAAGGAACATGCTGCCCAGGATGAAGGAATGCATCCGGTTTTCGACCGCATTTCCATTCAGCAGGAGAGTTCCGGTTATTAGAGCCCCCAGGATGAAAACCACGGATCCCGGGATTAACAGGAAGGGGAGAGGACGGTACAGCATCATGAAGCGCACATGCCGCCAGCCGTCCTGGAAGGAGCGCAGTTTGGAAGGAGTCTTACGGGGATGATAGGTTATCGGGACTTCCATAATCCTGAGCCCGCTTTTGGAAGCCTCTATTATCATTTCGGATGCCAGTTCCATTCCCCGGGTTTTAAGGTTCATTTTTTCCAGGGCATCTTTTGTAAAAGCCCTCATTCCGCAGTGAGCATCCGATATACTTGTATTGAAAAGCAGGTTGAGCATGGCTGTCAGGAGAGGATTTCCGATGTACTGGTGCAACCAGGGCATGGACCCTTTTTTAATGGTTCCTTTGAGGCGGCTCCCGATTACGAAATCTGCTTCACCGTTCATAAGAGGTTCCAGAAAGTCCGACAGTTCCAGCAAATCGTAGGTATTGTCCGCATCAGCAATGGCTATGTAATCTCCTTTCGCATGAGCAAGGCCCTTGAGGTAAGCGTTTCCATAGCCTTTGACCGGACCTATCACCTTTGCCCCCATAGCCGCCGCAATCTCGGCAGTCCTGTCCGAAGAATTGTCAGCCAGTATAACCTCCCCTTCTATCTCATATTTTTTGAATATTTCATGGGCTTTCTCTATGCAGATTTTTATTGTTTCTTCTTCGTTCATAGAGGGCATGACGATAGAAAGTGAAGGCATACCCGGCTTATACATCGTGTTACTTAATAACTATTTTGATCTCGTGGTCTCAATAATAACTCAAATCCGGAATTTTGTATTCAAAAGGAGCATCGGGCTGAAGGCTAAGAACAAGTGTAATGAAAACCGAAGTAAGATGTGCCGTTTTGCTGGCAACAAAGTCCTTAAGCAGGAGGCTGGCTTTATTGGCAGCGAAGCCCTGAAGCAGAGGATTGGTTTTATTGGCAGCGAAGCCCTGAAGCAGAAGGTTTTTTGTTAACTATGAAGCGCTGAACCTGTAAAGCAGAAAGTTCTCTTTACTGACAACGCATATAAGGAATTGAAAAGCTATTTTTTAAGGGAAATCCCGAGTTTACCGGTATATATAGTGGTCCGGAGTTTACCGGGGTTTATAGTAGTCTGAGATTAACGGATTTTAGGCTATTATTTATAGTGAACTCACGAATTAATTGCACTTTTAAAGACCAATTACATGCATCTTGCTTGGTTTAGGAATGGTGAAAATATAACTTCAGATTTTCAGATCAGGAGTGCTCTATGGGTTTCCCGTTAAAGAACCACGGATGGACACGGATAGACACAGATTTTAAGCCATCCGTGTTCATCTGTGTTCATCCGTGGTTTATTCTCAAATTTTGAAATCCTTGATATTATATGTGACTCATTCCTTAATAAGTGTAGATTTTTAATGTGAGGACTATAACTTATTCTAACAGATTCGGATGGAGGGGTAGTATGGTTAAAGTAAACGTCATATTCTACAGTCTGTACGGTCACATTCACAAAATGGCAGAAGCGGTTGCCGAAGGAGCGCGGGAAGTCGAAGGGGCGGAAGTAGGAATCTATCAGGTCCCTGAAACCCTGCCTGAGGAAGTAATCGCGAAGATGGGGGCAACCGAGACTAAAAAAGCTTTTGCCCACATCCCGTTTCTCACCCGGGATATGTATGAGAAGGTGCTTTCAGGTGCTGATGCGCTGATTTTTGGAAGTCCCACTCGCTTCGGAAACATGACTGCCCAGATGAGGGCCATGCTGGACGGAACAGGAGGACTGTGGGGGAGGGGCGCCCTTGTAGGAAAAGTAGGAAGCGTGTTTACTTCCAGCGGCACCCAGCACGGCGGACAGGAATCCACAATTATCAGTTTCCATTTTACCCTGCTTCACCACGGGATGGTTATTGTGGGCTTGCCCTATGCGGAGAAAAGGCAGACCAGAATGGATGAAATCACCGGAGGAAGTCCCTATGGGGCATCAACTATTGCAGGTGGGGACGGGAGTCGCCAGCCTTCCGAAAATGAACTTGCAATGGCTCGCTACCAGGGACGGCATGTGGCCGAAATAGCAAAGAAACTGGCTAAAAAATAATGATCAGGATAGGAACTTAAGAGCTTTAAAAAGAATTTTCGTTATTTTTTTGAGAAACGGTTTTTGAATAAAAGAGGTTTATAATAAAGAGATTTTTACTAAAGAGGTTTTTGAATAAAAGATATGGGAAAACACTTCCCTTATATCCGAGTGTATTTCCCCCTAACTGTTATCCCCTTTTACCCCCTTAATAAATGCTTCAGGCTGTGCCCATGCAGAGAGCCTTTTGCTCCAGATTTTCCTGGGCTTTTGTCAGGCATGCCAGAGTGCAGTACACAGCTTTTTCCTCAGCATTCTTAAGGACAAAAAATTCGCTCCCGCAGACGGGACAGATTTTTTTCACGTAAACCATTTGGAAACACACACATTTTTTTTGTATGTGGTTTTTTCTGATGATTCATCGTTTTTATAATGCATAAGTAAGATGGACATGATAAAATATAAACTTTCTTATGAAATTTATATATATTTATTTAAAGAAATCATATTGGAAGAAATCAAAGTTTTTTTAGCCATTTATATCTCTTTGGAAAAGGGTTTCTCTTTTACCGAAATTATTTGAAGGAATAAATTCAATTCTCATGCTAGAAACGTGGGAGAGAAGGTGTAAAATGAATACAGGGGGTATTCCTGGATGAGGCCGCTTATCTTCGGAAACGGAAGAATCCTTATTTGTGAAGATGAAAAGGGGATTATAAGGGACATTTATTCTCCTTACGTAGGGCTTGAGAACCACGGGAACTCGATAAGGGTTGGCATCTGCGACCTGGACTCCCTCTACTGCACCTGGCTTGAAAACTGGAAGGTCCGGCAGCGGTATAAGTCCGTGTTTGAGGAAAATTTTTGTGAACGCTTTTTGGAAATATCAGGAAGTGCACCCTTTCCGGAAGAAAAAGGGGAAAGAAAAATTTCCCGAAAAGGAGCGGATACCTGCCAGGAAGTGGTCTCCAACATCGGGGAATCGGTTTTCGAAAACCCGGATATCGGGGTCAGGGTAACGGTATGGGAAGCAGTTCACCCCTCGACAAATATCTTCTACCGGGCATTTGAGATTAAGAACATTTCAGACTCCCCGCGAAACCTGCGACTTTTTTCCAACCAGAATTACCGGATTCTTGAAACCAAGATAGGGGAAACGGCAGTAATCGATAAGCAAGCTTTGATCCACTATAAGCGCGACCGCTATTTCCTGCACGGGAGCGAACCGGAATTTGACCAGTACGCGGTCGGGACTGCGGAATGGAAAGGGATGGAAGGCACCTGGAAAGACATGGAAAATGACGCTCATCTAAGCGGCAACCCCGTGGCCCACGGCTCGGTGGATTCCACCCTTGGCTGGACCCTGCCCGAACTGAAACCCGGGGAATCCTGCAGGGTGTATTTCTGGATCGTGCTTGGGAAAAAGTACTGCAATGTGCTCAAGATACATAAGCGAGTGAAGGCAGCCGGGAAAAGCACCCTTTTTCACCACAACTTCAATTTCTGGAACTCGTTTACCGAAAGGGTGTCCGTCCTTCCTGAATTTTCCAGGATGACACAGCTCCCCGAAAGGGTTGTTCACTGCTTTTACCGAAGCCTGCTTGCGGTGGTCGCCCATATGGACATCTCGGGTTCGGTGATTGCTTCCTGTGATTCGGATATCAAGCAGTTCGGGGCTGACCTTTACACTTACTGCTGGCCGAGAGACGCTGCCTGGATCTGCCTTGCCCTGGACAGGGCGCGCTACCATTACCTGAGCAGGGAAACCTTTGAGTTTTTTTCAAAAATTCTCACAAACAAAGGCAATTTCCTGCACAAGTATACCCCCGCAGGGGATTTCGGGAGCACCTGGCACCCTGTCCCTATGATCCAGATAGATGAGACGGGCCTTCCCCTCTATGCCCTTTACCACAACTGGAAAATTGCAAGGAACGTCTGGACCACGGGCCGCTACAGCAGGTCCCTCCTGCTTCCCGCCGCAAACTACCTTGCAAAAGCTCTGGACGAAAAAACAGGGCTTCCGACCTCAAGTTTTGACCTATGGGAAGAGCGGAAAGGTGTGCACACCTACAGCGCCTGCACGGTCTATGCGGGCCTCCAGGGAGCCTCCGAACTGGCCCGTTCCCTGGGGGACTATGACAACGCGGATGTCTGGGAAGAGGCCGCAAGCCGCGTTAAACAGGCAGTCCGGGATAAGCTTTACGATGACAGGTTGAAGCGCTTCGTGCGCTCCCTGGATGACCCGACTCTCGACTCCTCGGTTTTTGCGGTATGGTATTTCGGGATTCTTCCTCCGGATGACCCGAAAGTTGTCCGGACAATGGAAGCCATTGAACGCGAACTCACCCGCCCCTCCGGGGGCATTGCCCGCTACCAGCACGACAGCTATTACGGGTACATGAACAGCTGGATCATCTGCACCCTCTGGCTCTCCCAATGGCACTCTGCAGTCGGAAACCCGGACCGGGCTCTTGAACTCATTAACTGGTGCGCCGCTCATGCCCACCCCACAGGTCTCATGTCCGAACAGATAGATGATAAAGGCAGGTCCCTTTCGGTCCTTCCCCTTGCCTGGTCCCATTCAGCCTTCGTGCTTGCAGTGCTCGAGTACCTGCAAGCCCTTGGAAAGGAAGAGGGTCCGGCATGCAGTTACCAAGAAAAGTAATCTTGAAGGTAGAAAGAGGAAAACTGAAAGTCAGGGAAAGAAAGCTGGATTTCACTGCATCTTATCAAAGCTTTTTTCAAAATAAAGGTATTCAAATTCTTCTTTCGAAGCTCTTTTTTCTTCTTTCAGAAGGGAAAAACCCTGCTTCAGGTACATATCAATCGCTTTTTTTAGGGTGGCGTCGGTTTTCAGCACCGCTCTCGAAAAGTTCTTTTCGGCGAAGTCCAGGGCAGCCAGGAAAAGCTGTTTTCCGTAACCTTTGTTCCTGAACTCCTTTTTCAGGTAGATGCGCCTGATTTCGCAGCTGCCTTCCCCGAGACTTCTGACCCCGGCTGTCCCCACAACCCTGCCGTCTTCCGAAAGGCCTACGAAAAAGGTGCCTCCTTTTGCAAAGTAGTAGCCTTCGATGTCCTTGAGGTCGCCGTCTTTGAGCCTGTCGTACTCAAAGCCGTGCTCCAGCAGCACTCCGAGCACCACTTCCCGGACCTCGTCTTTTTTAGAACTGTCGTATGTCTGGATAATCATATTTTTCCCCTGACTTTCCTCTTCAGATTTTTCATTCAGGTTTTTCATTCATTTTTCCCGGCTTTTCTCCCTATTCCTTCAGGCAGACCCGAGGTATTTTTCAGGGAAGTTCAGGAAGTCCAGGGCAAGGGTGCGGAAGATCTTCGTGCCCAGCGGCAGGATGTCTTCGTCGATGTCGAACCTGGAGGAGTGGTTGATTTCCAGGAGCCCTTTTTCCGGGTTCCGGGTGCCCAGGGAGATGAAAATCCCGGGTACTTTTTGCAGGTAGCTTGCAAAGTCCTCGGCTGCAAAGGTCTTTTCCATTTCAGGATAAATCGTGAGTTTCGGAAGGCTTTCTTTCAGTTTCGAATGTACCGCTTCTGTGAACCCGGGTTCGTTTACGAGAACGGGGTAGCCGTGGAGGATATCAATGTCGTAGGTGGGTAAGCCTTCAAACTCCTCCCCGCTTTTCACGTATTTTTCCATGACTTCTCCAAGGCACTCTTCTATGGTCTCGTCAATGGTGTTTGTGGTCTCTTCATCAAAGGTCCGGTAGCTTCCGAGGATCTCGACAATATCCGGGGTCCGGTTGAACTGGGCGCCCCCCCGGATTCTTCCAACCCCGAGCACGTATTTTTCCGGATCAAGCCGGGCTTCCAGGGCAGGGTAAAGGGCATTCAGGAAGTCCGTAGCCATCAAGACAGGGTCTATGCAGCTTTCGGGTTTTGAGATGTGTCCCCCTTTTCCCTTCAGGAAGACCTCGAACCTGTTGGTGCTTGCCATAAAAGGTCCGGGGCGAAAGCCCACACTGTTTGACTCATGGTTGGTGAAGATATGCATCCCGAGGACCGCGTCCACGCCTTCTAACCCGCCTTCGGCAATCACCCTTTCCGACCCTCCGGGGGGGATTTCTTCTGCCGGCTGGAAGATCAGGCGGACCTCTCCGGGAAAGTCCCTTTGCTCCTGGAAAAGCCGGGCAGCCCCAAAGAGCATTGCCATATGCCCGTCGTGCCCGCAGGCGTGCATGACCCCCTCATTTAGGGAAATATATTCCCCATTCCGCTCCGTGGCCTCTTCCCGGACTTCGAGCCCGTCCGTGTCCGTGCGAAGGGCAATGCAAGGCCCGGGTTTGCTGCCGTGGATGCTTGCCAGCACCCCGGTATCCGCAATTTTCCGGGCTTCGATTCCAAGCTCTGCCAGGGTTTTCAGGATTCGCTTCTGGGTCCCATACTCTTCGAAACTTAGTTCCGGGTGGCGGTGAAACTCACGCCGCAGCCCAATTATCCAGGCTTCAAGCGCTTCTCTATTCGGGTCCGCATCCTTCGAGTCTGTACTCTTCGGGTTTGCGCCCTCAGGGTCTGTATTCTTCGAGTCTGCACTCTTCGAGTCTGCACTCTTAAGGTCTTCACTCATAAATATTCCTCGGGCTTTCGTAACTTCCCGTTTTTCCGGATGCTGCACAATTTGCTGCAGGACAACTCCCCGTCGGCTGCCAGAAAACTACTCGATAATTATATACATGACCGGTACAATACATTTTTGTCTTTCTTATATAATCTTGAGACAGCTACTAAAACTAATTTGCTGCTTATGAAATTTAAGGACTGTTACCCATGCTCAAAACACGCCTCAGGGATTTTCTTCTAACAAAGGACAACTGGCTCTTTGCCGTTGTTGATTACTTCCATAAAGACGGGATAAGAGCCACCCTCCGCTACGTGCCAGATGAAACCGGAGACCGGGAGTTAAACGGGATACGCTACAAAAAATTAGATTTTGGCCCGGCTTTCGAGTTCATGCGGGAGCACAGGCCCGAATGGGTGCAGGACGTGCACATTGTCCCCGAATCCGAGGTCAAGCAGCTTTTGCGCCCCTCGGACAGGATCCCGGAACTGGTCGAAACCGACAGCCGGGTAGCTGCAATCGTAAAAACCCTGGACAAAGCCGGGCTTGCCAGGTCGAGCATGGGAGTTACGGGCTCAATGGTCGCGGGGCTCCAGAACGGGAGTTCGGACATCGATTTTGTTGTCTACGGGCCTGCCTGGTTCAAAGCCAGGGACACAATAGCGGCTGCAAAAAAGGAAGAGGGACCTATTGAGGACATCGATGAGGAGATGTGGAAGAGGATTTACAGGAAAAGGATTCCCGAAATTTCCTTCGAGGAATTCATGCTCCACGAGTCCAGGAAAGGCAACCGGGGCATGGTGGATGACACCTATTTCGACCTCCTCTTCACCCGGGAATGGGACCAGATAAAAGAGCCTCTCCAGCGGGGCACGGATACCGTCAAACTGAAAATCGAGGCTGAGGTTACGAATGCCGATTTTGCCTTTGACAACCCTTCATACTATAAAGTCGACCATGAAGAAATCGACCATGTGCTTTCCTACACCCACACCTATGCCGGGCAGGCCCTCCCCGGAGAGAGAATCGAAGCCCGGGGTGTGGTCGAAGAGGTCGGAGACATGAAAAGGCTGGTCGTGGGCACCTCAAGGGAACCAAAAGGGGAATGGATAAGGTCCCTTACCTGGCTTGAACAGTGCGGGTACAGGTGAAAAAAGGTAGTGAAAAAAGATGGAGAAAGAAGTTCAGGATATTCCCGATACAATGCCTGCTCCCTGGCAGGACTGCTTCAATTATATAACACGTTATGTGACGTTTACAAATTATCAAATTCAGGCTGTGCTACATTTCAGGGGCAGGCTGGATGCTGTGAGACTGGCCCGGGCCGTAAAGCTTTCGGTTGATGCCGAACCGGTGCTGGGATGTAAGTTTATCGAGCGGGAGGACATGCCTTTCTGGCAACTCCGAACTGATCTGGACAGCATTTCCTGGTGTGGACTGGAAGAAGTCCCTGACCGGGAAAAAGCTGCAAAGAGATTTTTGCTAAAAGAACTGGATATGGACAATGACCCCCAGGTGCTGGGAAGGCTATTTCGCTCCGGGAAACAAGATACCCTTTGCATCAAGCTGAATCACACCAGTTGTGACGGAGGAGGCGCAAAGGCTTATCTTCGGCTGCTGGCCGATTTATATACAGAGCTTGGAAGAGACCCGGATTATCTACCGGAACCGAATGTTTCCGGAATAAGGAACCAGACCCCTATCTTTGATGCTCTGGGAATCAGGAACCTTGAATCCGACCCTGAGAAAATAGGCCTCGGGACTGCTGTACCTGAATCTAGCTGGGCTTTTCCCCTACAGCAACCCGACAAGCCCTACCAGTATGAATCGGCAGTGGTAGCAATAAATAGAATCTCCTCTCAGGATTTTCAAAGCATTTCCGCTTATGCCAGAGCCCGCGGGGCTACTATTAATGATATGCTCCTGACGGCTTTTTTCAGAGCACTATTTGACACTCTTGAGCCTGTTTCCGGCATCCCTAAGGAAATCAACTTCACTGTGGATTTACGCCGCCACCTACCTGAAGGAACAGGGATTGCAATATCAAACTTATCCGCCCTTGAAAGTATCAGCACATCCAGAATAAGCGATGAGCCATTTTCCGCCACTCTGGAACGGGTGGTAAGCATAATGACAGGAATCAAAAGTCAATATCTCGGAGTACAGGGTGCTATTGGCTGTGAATTACCGGCTGGGACTCGTTTCGCAGATGTTCTGGAAATGATGAAACAGATAGTACAAAAGACTCAGGAAGATCGAAAATGCACCCCGACGCTTACCAATTTTGGAGTCATCAGCCCCAATCTGCTGCTTTTTGGAGAAACGGTTGCTGAAGACGCTTATATAGTTGCACCATTCTTTTATGCCCCTGGTTTCATGCTGGGAGCTTCCACATACAATGGAGTTTTGACCTTAACGGCTGGCTATTATGAACCGGCTACAAAGGGGGATGATGTAACCCTTTTGCTTGAAATGATTGCAGATGAATTGATTTCCTGCTGTGGTTTGTGAGGTAGAATCTCCCCCTTACCAGGAAAGGTTCTGGGATCGAAAGGTGAAGAGAGCTTTAATGAAAAAACAGGGATTTAAAAGAAAAAACAGAAATGAGAAGTCCCGAAAAATTTTATTTTCTTCCGGAATTCATTTGTTTTTCTTCTTTTTCAAAAAAGCATATGAAACCATCGTGCCTGCTGCCGCAAATAATGCTCCAGTCCCCGGGGTGCTTTTCGTTTCTCCTTCTTTTTCCTGCTCCGAAGCGGGGATCTCACCTTCTTCTCCCTCTTTTTCTCCCGCTCCTTCTTCCCTTTCTTCTTCAGTTAATTTCTCTCCGTTTAAGATCTGGCTTTCCGATTCCAGAGGGAAGATTTCCATCTTCTGGCCGCCTTCTCCCCTGCCTGCTATTGCAAAGGGTGAAAAGCCAGGGGTTTCGGCAGTAAAGTAAAGGTAGTTTTCATCTTCCCGTATCAGGGATGCGTGCAGAGGGTTCCATTTCTCTTCATTGTATCGGTAGAGGGTTATCGTGTTTTCGTCAATGCCGTTTTCATAAATCCAGGTCCTGTTTACCCGGAAACTGATTTTGGCGTTTTCAAGGTTTTCGGGGCTTGAAAAGCCGCTGTTGCCGACCCAGATGTTCATGTTTTTATAGACTTTTCCGGGAGCCGGCTCCCCAACCGTTGCGGATGTGTTTTTAAGCATCTCCACGATAGCGGTTGTTTTCCCGAAACTCCTCTTCGGGTCAAATTCCACGGTCAGGACATCGTTTGTTTCGGCTTTGAAGGTGTAGATGGTGCGGGTTCCTTTAAAGACCTGCTTGTTTGAGATTTCCTTGAGCCCGATGTTGCTGTTAGGTTCCGGGGACCCTGCGCCTCCTCCACCTCCACCCCCTCCTCCGGAAGATGTGGTTTTAACTGTGGTTTTCTCCGTTACACTAACATACCCCGTTCTGGTCTCGGTATCGCTCCCGTAGCTGCTGTTGCTTGCCCGAAGGGTGACAGTATAGCTTCCCGGGGTTTCGTAGGTATGGGTAGGGTTTCTTTCTCCGGAATCAAAAATCCCGTCCCCTTCAAAGTCCCATTCCAGGGAGTCAGGGTTCCCGGTCGAGAGATCCGTAAAGGCAACGGTCAGGGGTGCGGTGCCGGAGAGGGGACTTGCGGAAAATCGGGCTTCCGGGGGAGGGAGGGTTACAAGGACCCGCGAGTCTCCTGCCACAGGGGCAGCAGAGACCGAATACGCGGAGACGGCGCCCGTGATGGAGTACGTCCCGGGTTCGGAGTCCGGAGGCACGGTAACTTCGTATATGACGGTTTTTTCCTCCCCTTCGGAAAGGCTTTCGACCCAGACCCATTCCAGGGTGGAAGCTTTGAAAGTGCCGCTCTCCTGGAACACGGCTCCGTCATTATCAACAGGGCTTATGCTCCAGCCGGCTGGCAGGTTTTCGTCCAGGGCAGGAGCTTCAAGGTAATGTCCTGCCTGGATCTGTACACTTACGGTAAAGCTCTCCCCGGGATAGACCGGGTCGGTAGATATTTCCCTGCTTGCCGTAAGCCCTGAGGCTGAGGCAGAGATTGTTGTTCCGGTGAGGAACAGGAGAGCCAGGAGGCTCAGGATAAAACTTCTGGTAATTCTTACGTTTTTCATTTCCGGACTTCCGATGATTTTCATGAGAATGCCTTCCCTGTCATTCTTTCCTGGTGTCCCGGGTTTAGCTTTCCGAGTTTTTTGCACCGAAGGCTTTACACTTTTATTCTATCTGCACTGAATCTGTTTACACTTTTATTCTATCTGCACTGAATCTGTTTACACTGTATTCTATCTGCACTGCATTTTGTTCACAATTTATTCTGTTTACACTATATCCGGTCTTAATATATATTTTTATAACTTTATCAGGGGGGAGCTATTTCCAGATTTTCGGAGCCCCTGAAAAAAACGAAAACAAGAGGGATAACTTCGAATGAATCCGCAGTCAAAGTCAGATATAAATAAAACAGTGCCCTATCTTCTGCTATGAGAATGAAAAGAAGTTATGTCTGTTTTATGCTGGCATTTCTTGGAGTTGCAGCTGTGGCTGCAGCTTTTTTCTGTCCGACTTCCACCGGGGAACTCGCTCCGGCAGATGAGATCGAACTTGCTGCAAATGGGATCGAGTCCCATGAAGCTGTGGTGACGAAAGTAGAACCTGCAGACCCGCTGGGGTTCATCTCCGCAGGAGCCGCAGGGACGGATTCGGGGACTGAAGTTACGGTCTATAACCAGAACCTTGCCCTAGTGAAAGAACAGCGGAAACTTGAACTAAAAACCGGGGTCAACCAGGTCGAGTATACGGACGTAGCAGCTCTCATAGACCCGACATCGGTCATGTTCGAGGATACGAAGAGCAAAGATACCGTGGTACTGGAACAGAACTATGAGTACGACCTTGTAAGCAGTTACAAACTTCTGGACAAATTCCTTGACAGGGAAATCACGGTTACAGATGAGGATGGAAAGAGCTACACCGGGACTCTCCTCAGCCATGACGGCGGAGTGGTGCTCAAGCTCGAGGACGAAAAAGTCGTGACTATCTCCGAGGTTTCAAAAGTGGAATTTCCGGACTCTGCAGGGCTGCTCACGAAGCCGACCCTGGTCTGGCAGGTCTACTCCCCTGTGGGAGGCACACGGGATGTCCTGACCTCCTACCTGACCGAAGGCATGAGCTGGAGGGCGGACTATATCGTAAAAGCCAATGCCGATGATACGAAAGCTGATATCCAGGGCTGGGTCAGTGTCGATAACAATGCAGGGACCACTTTCGAAGACGCAAAACTGAAGCTGGTAGCAGGGGAGGTCCACCAGGTCTTCGTGCCGCAGTCGAGAGTTATGTATGATGAAATAGTCGAAGAAGACGTAGCATATGCAGTGGATAAGGGAGGTTTTGCCGAAGAGTCCCTCTTTGAGTACCACCTCTATACTCTGGAAAGGCCGGCTACCCTGAAGGACAAACAGGTCAAACAGCTCTCCCTCCTCTCCGCGGACTCCGTGCCCGTGGCAAAGGAACTCATCTTCGACGGAGCGAGGAGCGATAAGGTCCAGGTTGTCCTTAACCTGGAAAACTCAAAGGATAAAGGCCTGGGCATGCCCCTCCCCGCAGGCGTAGTCCGGGTGTACAAGGCCGACTCTGAAGGGCAGCTCCAGTTCCTTGGAGAAGACAGCATCGACCATACCCCGAAGGACGAAGAAGTCGAGGTTAGGGTCGGAAACGCCTTCGATGTAACCGGTACGAGGACCCAGACCAACTATAAGAGAGTCAGTGACGATGTCTGGCGGGAAAGCTACGAGATCCAGATCAAGAACCACAAGTCTGTAGCCCAGGCTGTCACGGTTGTGGAACACTTCTACGGGGACTGGGAAATTACCAGCAGTTCCGATGACTATGAGAAAACAGATGCTTTCACCGCAGAGTGGAAAATAACCGTGCCTGCAGATGGGGAAAAGACTGTCTCCTACACCGTAGAGCGCAGGTTCTAACCGGTTTCGGACCGGCAGACCAGCGAAATCAAAAGCAGAAATTTTCCAGGAAAAGGAGACCGGGGAAACATCTCCGTTTTCTCCTGCTTTTTACTTCAGTAACCGGGTCGCCGGGGTTTTCGGAACTTTTCAGAGCCCCGGGCTCTCACCGGGCGCCGAAGGCGGCCGGCTTTTGCATTAAAGTCATGGAAAAAGAAGTAGAAACTTGAATGTCTCGTTTCATGTTTCAGGAGCTGTCACTCAAAAATGCGACTTCAATTTTCAGTTTTTCTCCAGAGACATTTTTCCGTTTTTTTCTCCAACCATGTTTTTTTCCATTTTGGTTTAGGGCTTGCCTCGCCGTTGCTCGGGACATGAAAAGCCATCGATGCCATTCAGGTTATTCCGGATAAGTTTGATCATTTGTAAGGACAGCTGCATTGAATAAGCTCGGTCTTTTAAGTCGCTTGCTTGTAGGGATGGAATCCGGTTTTCAGAACTTTTTTCCGAAAAATAAGGGGTTTTGGGGTATAAAATTGCTTAAAAATGCATTAAAGTCATTTATATATAAATATAAACCGTATTATATTATATGGGAGTGGAAAAGCGCTTATTATGGATTATGGCGGTATTTTTCAGTTTTATTTTTGTTTTTTCAGCCTGTTTTCCCGGGGAATTCGGGAACATTGCCCGGGCATATGAACCTGCATTCGGCGGGGATGGGATTGAATCCGCAGTTGAAGAGGGTGGAACCGAATCTGCATCCGGAGGGGATGGGGTTGAGCCCTGGAAGGGCATTGACGCAAAAGTTCAGCCTGCGGACCCTATCGGGTTTTTGAGCTCGGGGACAGGAGGAACAGGAGAAGATGGAGGGGTAGATAGAGCCCTTGAGATTACTATTTACGAACAGGACCTTGCCCTCGTAAAGGAGCGGCGGGAAATCGAGCTTAAGAGCGGGGTTAACCTTGTGGAGTACGGCAATGTTGCGGCCAGGATAGATCCTGCCTCGGTTATGGTTGAGGACCCGGAAAACAGGGACACTGCCGTTATCAAGCAAAATTACGAGTATGACCTTGTGAGTAGCTTTTCATTGCTTGAGAAATACCTGGAAAAGGAAATCACCGTTACTGCCGGGGATGGAGAGAGCTACAGCGGAAAGCTGCTCAGTTATGAAGAAAACGGCGTTATCCTTGAGGAGAAAGACGGAAACGTCCTGGTGCTGCAGGAGGTCCTGAAGGTAGAAGTTCCGGACGCTTCAGGGCTTTCGACAAAGCCAACTCTCGTCTGGCAGCTCTACTCTCCTGTTTCCGGGACCAGAGAACTTTTGACCTCCTACCTTACCGGGGGCATAAGCTGGAACGCAGATTATGCCCTGATTAGCAATGCGGACGATACCAGGGCCGACATACGGGGCTGGGTGAGCATTGACAACCGGGCAGGGATTGACTTTGAGGACTCTGGCCTGAAACTGGTTTCCGGGGAAATCAACCGGGTTTCCACCCCGCAGCCGGTATACGAAGCCGTGGAGGAAGAATTAGTGGCTGAAGATGCAGCTGTGGAGAGTCCCTTTACGGAAGAGGGTTTCTTTGAGTACCACCTGTACACCCTTGAAAAAACGGCGACCCTGAAAAACAACCAGGCAAAGCAGATCTCCCTTTTCACTGCGGATTCCGCACCCATAAAAAAAGAACTAATTTATGACAGCTTTTCCGGAGACAGGGTCCGGGTTTTCCTGACCCTGGACAACTCCAAGGAAAACGGGCTTGGGATGCCCCTTCCAGCAGGTGTATTCAGGATATACAAAACCGATTCTGCGGGGGACTTGCAGTTCCTCGGAGAAGACCGGATCGAGCACACCCCCGAGGAAGAAGAAATCAGGGCAGCTGTCGGAACTTCTTTCGATGTCACGGCTACCAGGACCGAAACTGATTATGAACGTGTCAGCGACAATGTGGAAAGGGTCAGCTATGAAATCGAACTTAAAAACAGTAAAGCCGAAGCCCAGGAAGTAACCGTTGTGGAACATCTCTTCGGGCAGTGGGAAATCCTGGAAAGTTCTGATGAATATGAAAAAATCGATGCATTCACCATCGAGTTCAGGGTAACAGTCCCGGCAAAAGGCGCAAAGACAGTTTCCTACAGGGTGGAAAGGCGCTTTTGATTAAGCAACAATAGTCCGCTTGAGCGAAGCGAAACGGACCGCGCACTGCAGAGCCGCAACTCTGCTGGAACATCTCTTCGGGCAGTGGGAAATCCTGGAAAGTTCTGATGAATATGAAAAAATCGATGCATTCACCATCGAGTTCAGGGTAACGGTCCCGGCAAAGGGCACAAAGACAGTTTCCTACAGGGTGGAAAGGCGGTTTTGATTAAGCAACAATAGTCCGCTTGAGCGAAGCGAAACGGACCGCGCACTGCAGAGCCGCAACTCTGCTGATTAAAAAAGCTGGAGTGTAAGAAGAAACAGGGGTATTTAAGAAACAGGAATGGAAGACGCAGGAGCGATTGAATAAATTGTGCTAAGTTTTCCGGCGTGCTGGAAAAATCCATATGCAGCCGCCGGCAACTATTTGAAAATTAATACAAAGATTTATGAAAGGCTTCTAAAATAATGGGAGGTGAAAAGGAGTTTGTAAGTCCAGTTACAGAAGAGTTCTGTAACCTGGATCTTTTCACATTATCCTTCGAGTACGATCTCGATGTTGATGTCTTTCGGGACCTGGATCCTCATGAGCTGACGAAGTGCCCTTTCGTCGGCTGCGATGTCAATGAGCCGCTTATGCACCCGCATTTCCCAGTGATCCCAGGTTGCAGTCCCGTCACCGCTCGGACTCTTCCTTGTGGGGACGACCAGCTTCTTTGTGGGAAGTGGTACGGGTCCGGAGATGTTGACTCCTGTCCGTTCTGCGATGGACTTTACCTGATTGCAGACTCCGTCCAGGTCTTTGGGACTGATGCCTGACAGTCTAATTCTAGCTTTCTGCATACTTTTTTTCTCCTTACAAAAATAAAAAAGGAGAGTGTTTATTTCTGCTTAACACTCATGCACATACCGGCGGCAATGGTCATACCCATGTCGCGGATGGCGAATCTGCCGAGCTGCGGAATTTCCTTTACAGGCTCCATGACCATCGGCTTTGTCGGCTTGATTGTGACGATTGCTGCATCTCCGGCCTTGATGAAGGTCGGGTTCTCTTCCTTAACCTGCCCGCTCTTGGGGTCCAGCTTCTTGTCAAGAGAAATCAGCTGGCATGCGGTCTGGGAAGTGTGGGCGTGGAACACAGGGGTGTATCCTGCAGTGATTGCGGAGGGGTGCTGAAGAACCACGATCTGGCCCACGAACTCGTCAGCAACGGATGGTGGATTGCTCGTAAGACCACAAACGTCTCCTCTGCGGACGTCGTTCTTGCCGATACCACGGACGTTCCAGCCGATGTTGTCACCGGGGACTGCCTGCGGAATTTCTTCGTGGTGCATCTCGATGGACTTGACTTCCCCTTCTGTTCCACCAGGCATGAAGACGACCTTGTCACCCTTCTTCATGACACCGGTCTCGACTCTGCCCACAGGCACGGTACCGATACCGGAGATGGTGTATGCGTCTTCCACAGGGATCCTGAGCGGGAGGGTGTCCGGCTTTTCGGGCTGCTTGAGCTCATCGAGAGCCTGCATGATTCCGGGGCCCTTGTACCAGGGTGTGTTCTCGCTTGACTGTGTGATGTTGTCGCCCTCGAAAGCGGAGGTAGGGATGAAGGGAATGTCCTTTGGCTTGAAGCCGATCATCTTGAGAAGTTCGGAAACCTGAGCCACAACTTCCTTGTACCTGTCTTCACTGTAGTTAACAGCGTCCATCTTGTTTACTGCAATGATAAGCTGGTTGATACCAAGGGTCCTGGAAAGGAAGATGTGTTCCCTGGTCTGGGCCATTACACCATCAGGAGCTGCGACCACAAGGATTGCTGCGTCTGCCTGGGAGGCACCGGTGATCATGTTCTTGACGAAGTCACGGTGGCCCGGGCAGTCTACAACTGTAAAGTAGTACTTGTCTGTGTCGAACCTCTTGTGAGCGATATCGATTGTGATACCTCTTTCACGCTCTTCCTTGAGAGAGTCCATGACCCATGCGAAGGCGAAAGATTCTTTACCCTTCTCTTTTGCTTCTGCCTTGTATTTCTCGATAACGTGGGCCGGAACAGCACCAGCTTCATACATTAAGCGACCTACAAGGGTGGACTTTCCGTGGTCAATGTGACCAATGACTGCTAAGTTCATGTGTGGTTTTTCTGCTGCCATATTAAATTCTCCTGTAATGGATGAGTTTCATTGCTATATCATGTAATTACTATATTAACATCACTCTTGATTAGAGCAGGATCTTTATGAATTTCCAGCTGCCAGGAATGTTTTTCCCCCATTATAGACATACTTCGGTTTAAAGCTTTCTCCTTCAAGGGGGGAAAAGCGGAAAAATTCCGCTTCACATTCCAAGGAAATCAGTGGGCTTTGGAAGTTCCTTCTTCAGACCTTTCCTTTCCCTGATCTGAGCCACGATTTCTGTCATAATGTTGGTCGGTACGATTTCAAAGCCTCCGAATTCCGTGCTCCACATGGCACGCCCTTCGGTTGCAGACCTGATTTCCCCGGCGAACCCGAACAACTCGGCCACGGGCACCCTGGACTCGATAATAGCCAGGTCACCTTCAGTGGTCATGTTCATGATCAAGCCACGGCGGCCCTGCAGTTCCTTGGTAGCTCCGCCCATGTTAAGCTGGGGGACCTGAACAAAGACCTTCTGGTAGGGCTCAAGTAAGCTGTCTTCTGCCAGGAGCAAACTTGCCTGGATAGCCTGTCTTGAAGCCGGAATGACCTGAGCAGGACCCCTGTGGATTGCGTCTTCGTGGAGTTTTGCGTCCACAAGCACACATTTAACGTTTGCCACAGGCTCCCTGGAAAGCGGGCCTGCCTTCATGACTTCTTCAAACCCATCGAGCACCAGTTCCATGGTTTCATTCAGGTACTGGATACCCTTGGTCATGTCGATGAAGATGTTTGAACCGTAGATTCCGGCAATTTTCTTTGCCTCATCCTTGTCCATGCCGACAGCCATGAGCTTCTCCCTGCGTTCGAGTTCGGGCATGCGCATGGAAATCTCGCCGGACTTGATAAGCTCGACAGTGGCATCATCAAGGGGTTCCACATAGATGTAGAACCTGTTGTGCCTGTTAGGGGACTTTCCTTCCACAGGTTCGGTTTTCTTCTTGATGGTTTCCCTGTAAACCACAATGGGCTGACTGGTGGTGATTTCCACGTTCTTGTCCCTTTCGATCCTGTGGGCGATGACTTCGAGGTGGAGTTCTCCCATCCCTGCCATCAGGTGTTCCCCTGTTTCCTCGTCAAGGGTGATCTGGAGGGTAGGGTCTTCCTTTGCGACCTGCCTGAGGACTTCAACAAGCTTGGGAAGGTCCTTTGTGTGCTTGGCTTCCACGGCCACAGTCACCACAGGCTCGCTTACGTGCCTGATACTCTCGAAGGGGATCATGCCTTCAAGGGTAGTAACAGTGGAACCGACGAACGCCTCTTTCAGGCCCGTAACTGCGGCAATGTTTCCTGCAGGGATCTTTTCCACTTCGAGCCTTTCGGGGCCCATAAAGATTCCTACCTGCTGGACCCTGCTTTTCTTGGCAGTGCCTGAGGTGTAGACTTCCAGCCCACGGTAGAAGGACCCGCTAAAGAGCCTTCCGGTTGCTACTTCTCCTGCATGGGGGTCCATGGAAATGTCCGTTACCATGAAGGCAAGGTCTCCATCTGCGTTTGCGTGGGTCATGGACTGCCCGATTTCGGAAGTTTCATCCCCGTGCCAGATGACCTTTACCCTGTCTTTCTGGGCTTCAATCGGGTTTGGAAGATAGCGGATTACCATGTCAAGGACAGCTTCATGCAAGGGGCAATTCTCTGCCAGGGCTTTCATGTCCTCAGCCTTACAGTAATCATAGACGTCCTTAAAGGAGATCCCGGTCTTCTGCATCATGGGCACGCTGATGGCCCAGTTGTAAAGAGCTGATCCGAAGGCTACGGTCCCGTTTGCTGCGTCGACCCTCCAGCCTGCCTTGAACTTCTCCTCGTTCATGCTCTTAATCAGCTTGTTAACGTGGTCAATGAGCTTTCCGAGGCGGACCTGCATTTCCTGGGAGTCCACCTGCAGCTCGTTGATGAGCCTGTCAACCTTGTTGATGAAGAGTACGGGTTTTACGTGTTCCCTGAGGGCCTGCCTCAGCACGGTTTCGGTCTGGGGCATGGTACCTTCTACAGCGTCCACGACCACTACGGCACCGTCTACGGCCCTCATGGCACGGGTAACGTCCCCACCGAAATCGACGTGCCCGGGGGTATCGATCAGGTTGATCAGGTAGTCTTCGTCCTTGTAAGTGTGAACCATTGATACGTTGGATGAATCAATGGTGATTCCGCGCTGCTGTTCTTCCTCGTCGGAATCCATGAATAGCTGTCTGCCGGCAAGCTCCTTGGAAATCATTCCAGCGCCTCCCAGCAAGTTGTCACTTAATGTTGTTTTACCGTGGTCGATGTGAGCAACGATTCCGATGTTTCTGATCCTTTCGGGATCAGTCATAAGCGTTGTCACACGCTCGACCATTTTCTTCCTTCGTCCCATGCTAATACCTTTTGTAAACAAATATTTTGATTTATTTTAAATTGATAAATATAAAAATCGGGGCAACCCCGTAGAAATGATTAACGGGCTGCCTTTGAAACTCTTTCCTTTGCATCCTTCCTGTTGATGGAGAAACACTTTGCATCGCGGTTTGCGGCTCCTATGAGTTCGGAAGCCAGGCATTCTGCGGCCGAGCGCTTGGACTTGAAGGAAGCATTTTTTGTGCCCATGCTGATGTAGCGAAGAGCCGTGTCAACACGCCTCTGGGGAGCAGTGTCCACTGCTTTTGGCACGGAGATTCCACCGTACTTGAGCCTCACAACTTCTTCCCTGGGGCCTGCGTTGCCAATGGCGTCCACAAGGACCTGGATCGGGTTCTGCTGGGTCTTCTTGTTAATGATATCAAAGGCTTCTTCTACGATCCTGAGAGTAAGCTGCTTTTTGCCGGTGTTTTGCTCTGCCCTCATGATGTTGTTGACAAGGCGTTCCACGATGGAAATCTCGGACTTGTTAAACTGCTGCCTTGCGTGCCTCCCACTGCTGTGAGGGACAATGACCGGAGTAAGGCTCACATAGCGCTTGATCCCGGGGTCTTTGATTTCTACTTCAGAAGAGTCCCATTTGCCGAAAATCTTGTACAAAACCAATCATCTCCTCGGTTTTTCCATTCTGCCAATAACCATCTCGTGTAAGCACACGTTGTTTACGGCAGTCACCTTAAAGCGTACTCCGGGAATATCACCCATTGCACCACCCATGCGTCCGCCGATCCTTTCAACGGTCACTTCATCGTGTTCATCGATAAAGTTCACTGCCCCGTCACCCGGGCAGAAAGCAGTTACCTGACGCCCATTCTTGATGAGCTGGATCCTTACACATTTCCGGATAGCAGAGTTAGGCTGCTTTGCTTCAACTCCCACCTTCTCCAGTACAATACCCCTGCCCTGAGGCGCTCCTCCAAGGGGATCGGCTTTCACGTTCAGGTTCAGAACACGCCTGCTGTAGTTTGTATCTTTCCAGCGAGCGTCTTTCCTGGCCTGCTTGAGTATATGAGCTGCATATTTTCCTTTTGCCATACTTAATTCTCCGAATTTAAATGATTGATATTATTTTCCTTCTAAGGTAGTTAGTGCCGAAATTTGTCCTCAACGCCGGTTGAAATGATCAAAGTAAACTGAAAATCTATGTGCTGAATATTTATGTGGAATTACTGCAGGATTACATCGTCAATATCATGGTGGCGACGAGCAAGCATTTTCACTTTTTCAATGTTTCTGCCGCTGCGCCCGATGGCAAGCCCCTTCTCCTTATTGGGTACCTCTACATAAGCTAATCGCTTGCCATTTTTGTTTATAATGTTTACAGAACTGACGGATACGGGCCCGAAAGCGTTCTTAATAAATGTGACCTGGTCCTCTGAGTATTCCACAAGTTCGATGGGCTTATCCAGGGCTTTTTTAACGCGGTTGATATTTTCGCCGCTCTTGCCTATGGCAAGTCCCATGTCGCCTTGCTTTACGACGCATACGAGCCGTTCCTCTTCTATAATGCAGTCGAGGATTTTGGCCCGGGTCATATTTTCAAATAGTGCAATGTACTGGATGGTGTTTGCCGTAAGTTTTATTTCACCCAAAACGCTGCAACTCCTTTCATCAGGCTGTAACTGCCAGGATATCGGATTCTCCTGCGTCAAGGATTGCCATTGCAGCAATCGTGAAGGGCTTTCCGCAGACAGGTCCCAGTTCTACACTGGTGCCGCCGTATTCGAGAATAGGGACATTTGTTGTCTGGAGTTTATTCTTTACGTTTTCAGGACAATTTGATGCAAGCACGACCAGTTTTGCGCTGCCATCTACCGCTGCATCGATGGTCAGGTTGCTTCCAATGATAACCGTTCCTGTTTTCACAGCCTTAATCAGGGATTTATCAACATTAATCTTCATTTTCATCAACTCTATCTCAGATTAGCTCGTCTACTCGATCTCATTCTCAATAAAGATTTCCAAGCTCGGTGAATATCTGGTACTCTTAATACTTGATTCCTTATATCTATTTTCTGGTTATAGGCTTCCCGGCTCTATACAGGAATCATATTAGTATCAGGTATTACAGTGGAAATCTGAAGGTCCCCCGAAGGGGAATCCGGGCTTATAGCCCCTTCAGACCCCGCATTCGTCTTCAACTTCGATCTTATCTTCCTTCTTTCTGCTGACCAGGTGGACATCACCGGTACCCATCCGGATAGGCTGGCCGACAATGATGTTTTCAGTAACGCCTTTGAGTTCGTCCACATCTCCGCGCATCCCGGCGTCCAGCAGGTGGCTGACCGTAACTTCGAAAGCCGCACGTGCAAAGACACTGGCCTTTTCACCGGAAATGCCGTGCCTTCCGATCTGTTTCACTTCCCCGTCACAGGTCATGAGGTCAGACACCAGCATGATGTGGCGAATGTCCACGGTAAGCCCCTGTTCCCTGAGGGTGTCGGTGGCTTCCTTGATGATCGAGTTCCTGGCGGCCTCGATTCCCAGCACCTCATAGATCTCGTTGATGTTGTTGGTGCTGGTCCTTGTCCTGTCCACGCCTTCGAACTGGAGTACCTCGCGAAGGGCCGAACCTTCGGTGTAAAGGGTATACTCCTCTCCTTCTTTCCTTACAACAACCCTCTTAATCCCCTCAATTCCTTTCAGGGTAACATCGTGGATGTTCTTTGCAAGCTGGAGGAGTTCTCTATAGGACGGCTCGCTGGGGGTTATGATGATCTGGTTATCGATTTCCGCGGAGATACTTACCATCACGTTCATTTCTTCACTGAACTTCTCCTTGATCTGTTCGATGGTAATATTCCTGCCTTCCATGGCCTTTTCATGCATGTCGATGATGAGCTTCATCTGGGAAAGGTCAGTGGTCACGTCCGCAATATGGTCGATCCTGGTAGCTTCGATCTCCCAGGCAAGAGCCCTTGTTTTCTCCCTGTTGTAGGCGTAATCATCCGCGTTTTCCTTGGAAAGGGCAATCGTCATCATCGGGGTGCTCGGGATCTTCCGGGCATCCACGATTTCGATCAGGCGGGGCAGACCCAGGGTAACGTTAATTTCAGCCACACCCGCATAGTGGAAGGTACGCATGGTCATCTGGGTACCCGGTTCCCCTATGGACTGGGCGGCAACTACCCCTGCGGCATCACAGGGCTCGATGCACGACTCTTTGTATTCTTCCATGACCTGCTCTATTATTTCTTCCATTTCCTTCTTGCTGACCCCGGCATTGAGCGCTTCATTCCGGAGGGCCTTCATTATGTTTGAAGGGAGAGGAAGGTCTTTAGTCATGCTTTCGATCGTGGTTTCGCTGATACTCATTCAGCCACCTCCTTGTTCATAACAGAGCGGATAATCCGCTGGATCGCATCGGGTTTGCTAAAATCGCTCTTTGTGGGGTCGATCCCGTCTTCTCCGTACTTGAACTGCACAACCACGCCTCGAGTGTCCCTGACCGTAAGGTCGTAATGGACTTCAAGGTCCTGGAGAGCGTTAACAAGCCTGCGCTGGAGGTACCCTGACTGGGACGTCCTGACCGCAGTGTCCACAAGCCCTTCCCTACCACCGATGGCGTGGAAGAAATATTCCGTCGGGTTCAGCCCGCTCTTGTAGCTTGCCTTGACGAAACCGTGGGCATCAGAACCCAGGTCCCCTGCTTCAAAGTGGGGGAGTGTCCTGCCTGCGTACCCTCTGCGGATGCGCTCACCACGCACCGCCTGCTGGCCCACACAGGCTGCCATCTGGGTAAGGTTCAGGATAGAACCTCTGGCACCCGACCGGGCCATGATAACTGCCGAGTTCTCAAGCCCCATGTGGCTGTCTGCTATGTTCCCGGTCTCGTCCCTGGCTTTACCGAGTTTTTGCATAATGCTCATCTCGATAGTTTCGTCCAGGGTTCTTCCGGGGAGGGGTTCGAGTTCCTTGTTCTCGTAGGACCTGATAAGGTTTTGAACGGCATCTTCAGCTGTGCCGAGGACTTCGTTGATCTGGATCCTTGCTTCTTTGGGGATATCTTCGTCGGCTATCCCGAAACTCAGGCCAGTCCGCATGATTGCCCGGATTGCAAGCTTGGTCATGTCGTCTATGAACTTAGCTCCGGCCGCGGGGCCGATTTCCTTGATAATCCGGTCCTGGATTTTTCCTTTAAACGCCCCGATGGCCGCCTCGTCGATGGTACCTTTGATGAGGTCCCCGTCACGGATTACCACATAGGCGTCGTTCGGGCATTCTTCTTTAAGGCAAACATCACAGTGCGAACAGACCTGGGCCGGGAATTCCATGTTCAGGGCTTCGGGCAGGATCTGGCTGAAAATCTGTTTTCCTGTCCAGAAAGGTATCCCGTTTTCATCGTGACCTGCCGGCTCGGGTAGCTCGTGAGCTTTCGCTTTCCTGAGAATGTCAAAGGAGTCCTTCGCAGAGATGTGATTCTCAAAACGGGTTAGCAGGAAAAGCCCCGAGATGTGGTCGTGGATCCCGCCGATAATGGGACCTCCGAAACGCGGGGAGAGGATATTTTCCTGGACTCTCATGAGGATCTTTGCCTCGGCCCTGGACTCTTCGGTCTGGAGGGCGTGCATGTTCATCTCGTCCCCATCAAAGTCAGCATTGTAAGGGGGACAGACTGCAGGGTTGAGCCTGAAGGTTTTGTTCGGAAGCACCTTGACCGAGTGAGCCATGATACTCATCTTGTGAAGGGAAGGCTGCCTGTTGAAAAGCACGATATCCCCGTCTTTTAGCTGACGTTCGACCATCCAGCTATACTCGATTTTCTCTGCCAGGTCTTCCTTATTGATCTCAGTAACTTTAATGCGACGCCCGTCGGGCCTGAACACGTAGTTTGCCCCGGGATGGATAAGAGTCCCGTTCCGGATATAAACCTTGAGCTGCTCGATGTTCCTGGGAGTTACGATTACAGGAACTGTCAGGATCCTTGCGATTGGAATCGGGACCCCGACTTCGTTGATGCTCAGGTTCGGGTCAGGAGAAATCACGGTACGAGCCGAGAAGTTTACACGCTTACCCGAAAGACTGCCCCTGAACCTGCCTTCTTTTCCTTTCAGACGCTGGGAGAGGGTCTTTAAGGGCCTCCCTGACCTGTGCCTTGCCGGGGGGATCCCGGAGACCGAGTTGTCAAAGAAAGTAGTAACGTGATATTGCAGAAGCTCCCAGAGGTCTTCAATGATCAGCTGGGGCGCACCTGCTTCCCTGTTTTCCTGGAAGCGCTGGTTGATCCTGATGATGTCCACAAGCTTGTGGGTCAGGTCGTCTTCACTGCGCTGCCCGGATTCAAGGGTAATGGAAGGGCGCACCGTTACCGGGGGAACGGGCAGGACGGTGAGGATCATCCATTCGGGCCTTGCGTTATTGGGGTCCATCCCAATGACCCGGATGTCCTCGTCCGGAATGTTTTCGAAGCGGTCCCTTATCTCTGTGGGAGTAAGCTTCTCTCCGTTTTCAAGGTACTCGCTGGGCTTTTCGAACTTGATGTCGAGCTGCTCCTCATTACAGTAGGGGCAGGTCTTGACTTTGCTTGCTTCCTTGTAGACCTCGTTGATAAGGTCATCAGGCCTGTGCCCGATTTCTTCAACCGCCATCAGCTGTTCCAGGAAATGCTGTTTTTGTGCGGGGTCCAGCAGGATCCTGCTGCATTTCCGGCAAGATGCCCTGAGCAGCTTTCGAATGATCTTGTTAAACCCTACGTGTACAACAGGAGCCACAAGTTCGATGTGCCCGAAGTGTCCCGGGCATTCTCCGGCTCTCCCGGAACAGGTCTTGCAACGAAGCCCCGGGTCAATGACCCCGAGTTTCGTGTCCATGAGTCCCATGTCAATAGGGAACCCGTCATCATCATAGGTATCTGCCGTGATGATCGGAGTTGCGCTCATCTTCCGGACTTCTTTCGGGGACATTAAGCCAAACTTAATAGCAGAAATTCTTTTCGGAATCGGAGGGACGTTTGCCATCTTTTCACCTCACCTCATACCGCATCTTCCAGGTTGAGCCTGGGCGCAACACCCAGGGACTTGATTTCATCCAGCAGCAGTTTGAATGCGTAGCTCATTTCCACGGGGTAAATGTCCGTATCCGCCCCGCAAGCAGGACAAAAAGCGACATTCCTCTGCTTGTCAAACGTTGCTATCATACCACAATGGGAGCAGACAAGTTCCACTACCTTGTCCGACTCGTCCAGCAGCCTTTCTTTAAGGGACATGGCGGCCCCGTGCCCTACCAGCACGTCGCGCTCCATTTCTCCGAACCTCAGACCTCCTTCCCTTGCCCTACCTTCAGTGGGCTGGCGGGTAAGCACCTGCACGGGACCGCGTGAACGGGCGTGCATCTTGGAAGTGACCATATGGTGCAGTTTCTGGTAAAGGATTACCCCGACAAAGACATCTGCGGGGATCATCCTGCCGGTCGCGCCATCGTAGAAGACCTCTTTACCGGTATGAGCAAACCCGTGGCTTTTCAGGGCTTCCCTTAAGTCTCCTTCATTTTCTCCGGAAAAGGCTGTAGCATTCACCCTTCTGCCTTCCATGGACCCGACTTTGCCTCCGATCATTTCAAGCACGTGCCCGACAGTCATACGGGAAGGAATGGCGTGCGGGTTGATCATAAGGTCAGGGGTCAGGCCAGATTCCGTAAAGGGCATATCAGCAATCGGGACTTTCAGTCCGATAACTCCTTTCTGCCCGTGCCGGGATGCGAACTTGTCCCCGATATCCGGGATCCTCTCGTCCCTTACCTTGACTTTGGCAAGGCGAGTCCCGTTAATGGATTCTGTAAGAATGACAGTGTCCACGATTCCCTTTTCGTTGGACCGCATGGTAATCGAGCTTTCCCTCCGCTGCTCTACGGCAATTCCGAATTCCGAAGGCTCTTCCAGGAACCTCGGAGGACTGGTCTTTCCGATAAGCACGTCGTTAGGGCCCACAGGGGTCTCGGGGTTTACAAGCCCGTCAATGTCCAGGTTCGCATAGGCATCTGCACTGCGAGCTCCACGGAATTCGGAGTCGGGGATCTCGAACTTGTCTTCCTGACCACCGGGGTATCTCCGCTCTTCACCCTCAAATGTCCTGAGGAAGTGGCTCCTCCCAAGGCCTCTTTCAATTGACCCGTTATTGAAAATAAGGGCATCTTCAATGTTGTACCCTTCATAGGAAAGGATTGCCACCACAAAGTTCTGGCCTGCAGGCCTGTCATCAAAACCAATGGCTTCACAGGTCCTTGTCCTTGTCATTGCCCTCTGTGGATAGTGCAGGACGTGGGCACGGGTATCGGGCCGGAGTTTCTGGTTCGCCGTGGAAACCCCGATACACTGCTTGATCATCGCTGCTCCCATTGTGTTACGCGGGGAAGCGTTGTGTTCCGGGTGCGGGACCATTCCCGTGCAGATCCCGAGCATGAGTTCGGGATCGAGTTCCATGTGGGTATGCCTTTCGTTCAGGTGGGACTCGTAGAGGGCGATGTAGGCGTTTTCCTCTTCCTCGGCGTCCAGATACTCCACACAACCTTCCTTTACCAGGTCCTCAAAGCCGATTTCTTTATTCTTCAGTTTCGCTATCTGCTCTTCCGTAACCCGTGGAACCCCGTTTTCCACAACTACCATGGGCCTTCTGGCCCTGCCCATATCGGAGCTGATGACTACTTCCCTGGTATTGTCGTTCAGGGCTATGTTGACCTGCTTGGAGATGAAACCCTGACGCCTCATTTTTCGGAGTTCTTCCACCAGTTCCGCAGGGTTGTCATGGGTTCCGACAAGCTCTCCGTTGATGAATACTTTTGCTTTAGTCATTTATTATCGACCCGCCTTCTTCCAGGTTATCGCCCGAATAATCCAAATAATCGTCATCTTTAAACTTGTCCCCCTCAGGCACTACTTCCAGCTCTTCTATGACCTCTTCTTCAAATTCGGAAATTTCCAGGTCAAGGGCTGCAGGCACCTCGGGAACCTTGATGACTACAGGCTCGACATTAAAGTCATAGAGTATTTTCTTTATGCTGTCGATCTCTTCCGTGCCCGTGGACAGCTCCACCATCTGGGCGAAGTTTTTCACCAGTCCACAGTTGGGACCTTCAGGAGTCTCAGAGGGACAGAGCCTTCCCCACTGGGTGGGGTGCAGGTCTCTTGCCTCGAAGTGCGGCTGAGCCCGGGAAAGCGGGGAGATAACACGCCGCAGGTGGGAAAGGGTAGAAATGTAGTCGTTCCTGTCGAGGAGCTGGGAAACCCCGGTCCTCCCTCCGACCCAGTTTCCGGTTGCCAGGGGATGCTGCAGGCGGTCTGTCAGGACGTCTGCCCGGACAATTGTGGCTACGTTGAGTTCCCTGTTCCTCATGTTTGCGCGCTCTAGCTGGTACTTGATGTCCCTTGCCAGCCTGTTGAAGGATACCCTGAAAAGGTCTTCCATCAGGTCTCCCGCAAGTTTCAGCCTTTTGTTGGCATAGTGGTCCTTATCGTCTTCAGCCCTTTTACCAAGCGCCAGTTCAAAACAGGACTCTGCCATCCTTGCCAGGAAATGAGCCTTTGCGATCCTGTCGGTCACGTCGTTCCCAAGGTGAGGGAAGAGGTACCTGTCAATAACGTAGTTTGCTCTCTTGATCTGGTACTCCTTGGCCTGCCCTGCTGCAACCCTCGCCCCGATCTTCTCAATTGCTTCCTGCTGGGTCTCGACTTCGGCTTCTTCAAGGTTTTCCAGCATGAACTTGATGATTTCTGGGTCGCTTGAGACTGCATTTACGATATCTTCATCAGTAACAACGCCAAGAGCCCGCATCAGGGTGATGAAGTATACTCTTCCCGAAATAGAAGGGAAGGACACTTCAAGCAGGGATTTTCGGCCTCTTTCCACGATTACGAGGGCTCTGTACCCCCGCTTCTGGGAGAAGACCTTTGCGACTTCGATGTTGTCCCCGTAGCGTTCCCCGTACTCCACAAGGATCTTGTTCGGAGCAAGGTCTTCAAGGGTCATGACAACTCTTTCAGTCCCCCCTATGATGAAATACCCTCCGGAGTCCAGGGGATCTTCACCATAGCGGACTTTTTCGGGATCGCTCAGTCCAAGGAGGTTACAGACCTTTGACTTGGTCATAATAGGGAGTTGCCCTATTTTTGCCTCCAATACCTCGGATTCAATCCCGTCCTTGACAACACTCATCTCCAGGTAAAGGGGGCCGGAGTAGGAGAGGTTCCGGAGTCTGCCTTCGTTGGGGTAAAGTTTCTCGATTGCCCCATCAGCTTCCTTCACCACCGGATGTTCGACCCGGATCCTGCCAAGTTTGAGATAGGTGTCCTCAATGTCCGTTTCTATTATATTCTGCTCATCAATAATCTTCTGCAGCCCATGATCTATGAATTTGTTAAATGAGTCGATATGGTGCTGCACTATCTTATCCCGTGTAAAATAAGCCTGCGACAGTATACTGTTGTCTAAAGCGATGATAGCACCCTCTTTGCTTTAAGTTGCGGTGAAAATCGATAATCAATAATTTTCCAAATTTTGTGAACAGCCGCTGAATATGCATTCAGTAAGGCCGGCGCATTGATTCAAAAAGGTGTATAAATATGGAAAATTTAAATTACGTAACTGTTAAACTCCCCCGAAATCACTCAATTACGAGCCTGTAATAGTCTGCCTCCCCTGCAGTATGACTCTTTTTCGCAATCTTTACAACTTCCCCTACTGTGGCCCCGATCTCCTTTATAACAGGGTCCTGAACTTTAATTTTTGGCAGTTGCTCCTTTTCAATGGAATACTTGCTTAAAACAGACTTTAACTCACCCTCAGACATGATCTCATGTTTAGGGACTAACTCATGGTCAAGCAGGCTGAATTTTATCAAATCCTTTCCTCCAAAAACAAAATGTATCAAAAAGCATTGCCCAAGCATACCCTCACGGATGGCCTTTCCGGTGGGTTTTAGCATAATTTGGCTAGTGAAGTATGGCGGGCCCGTAGGGATTTGAACCCTAGGCCGTCTGGTTAAAAGCCAGACGCTCTGCCTGACTGAGCTACGGGCCCCTTCTGTTTATTCAAATTATTTAATGACATCCCAACGGCGTCCAAAGCACATTTCCCCCAGGATCGGGGTGTGCCTCTCACACCGGTGCAACCCTCTAATTATAGCTATAGTATATATAATTTTTGCTGGCCAGGACTTTATTATACGAATTTAAATTATTTGAACATAAACATATTAGTCAAGTTTGAATTTTTATCCCGATTTTCGCCCTTATTGCCGGAAAGTTATAAGTAAGAGAATTTTCACTTTTTATAAAGTAGGCCCAAGAAAATGAGATGATTTTTTACATGTCCGGGTGAACGAATGTGTCTGGCCCTATTTCGAAGGTGACGCATCAAGTTCCGGGCGATACCCCCTCCAAAAATAAACCACTTAGTATATATGAATAACCTGGTTAAAGGAATCAGTTAAAGGAATCAGCTAAAGGAATAACTGAGTTAAGTCTGATCCATGCAAATTCAGATTTTGCCTGTTAATTAACTATTAAATGAGCCTTAAAATTAGTTATTGGTTCACTTAAGCTCGAAAGTAAGTATTCAAATCATTTAAGGTTTTGTTACTACGGAAGAGTATACATTTTTTCATGGAAACTCTTGCCTTTCGAATGGCACTGTATAAAAAATATGACCGATGGATAAAATTTACAGATGAAGATTATTACTCTTTTCTGCTACTGTAAACCGTATAATGAACTTTGTTCCGGAATCTCTTTTTAACTCAAGTTCGCCATCTAACTGACCTACCAGAATGGACACCAGTTGTATTCCAAGAGTATCAGAATTTTCCGGATTAAAGTTTTCAGGCATACCCACCCCATTATCCGAAACTGTTAGAACAAAATTAGCGCCTTTACTCCCTTCTTTCTTGCTTCCCTTTATATTGCTATTGTTTGTACATTCTGCATTGTTTGTACATTCTGCATTGTTTGTACATCCTGCAGTTTCTTCCCTGCAAAGTTTAATCTGGATTACCCCTCTATCCCTGCCTTGAAATGCGTGTTTGAGGGAGTTTGAAACAAGTTCGCTAATGATTATGCCCAATGGAACTGCTGTATCCATGTCAAAGAAAATGTTTTCCTCCAGATCGACATTCAATCTTGTATCGGCATTTTCAAGTCTGTAAGTCTGGAAAAGGTTCCTGGAAAGCCTCTTCAGGTATGGTGAAAAATTAAGTGTATTGTTGCCTTTGCCTTCGTGCAGTTCTTCGTGGATCAGGGCAATGGACATTACCCTGTCCTGGCTTTCCCTGAAAGCTTTCAGAACTTCCGAATCCTCAACACATTCTCTGTTGTTGAACTTTTCAGCCTGAAGGTCAAGAAGGGAGGAGATTACCTGCAGGTTATTCTTGATCCTGTGATGAATTTCCTTTTTGCGGGCAGTCTCAAGATTTTCCAGAGTTTTTTCAACTTTTTTTCGTTCGGTGATATCCTGAACTATTCCTTTTATTCGAACAGGGATATTTATATTATTCAAAATAAATTCCGATTCAAGGTGGACTATGCGTTCTTCTCCATTATCTAAGACAATCCTGCAATCAATTCTAAAGGGACTTCCAGTTACAGCTATTTTAAGGCCATTCTCATAGTAGTCCTGGTCATCGGGATGTATGTAGCTTAAATATTCATTGTAAGACGGTGCTAATTTTTTGGGATCACGTCCGAAAATACGATACATTTCCTCAGACCAGTATGTTTTATCAGTTGCAATATCCCACTCCCAGTTTCCAATATGAGCCATTTTTTGAGCTTCAGCAAGACCTCTTTCACTTTCTTTTAACGAGTTATAAGCCTCCTTAAGCTGAGTTGTTCGTTCTTCAACTAACTTTTCAGAACTTTCATATGCTTCTTTCAACTTGGCTTCTGCTTCTTTTCGCTTAGTGATATCAGTAAGCATGCTAATAGAGCCAGTAAACTTTCCATCCTTATCAAAAAGGGCTTTTGAATTTACAAGAGCCCATAAAGGTAAGCAATCTTTACGTAGTAATTTGAATTCATGGCTCTCATTGATACCCTGCCGCCTTTTTTCCATATTCATCTCGAAAATAGCCTTTCCCTCTTCATCGGTAAAATCCCTTACAGATTTACCAATAATTGCTTCTTGACTGTGTCCTAACATCTCTGCCATTTTCTCATTAACATAAGTGGTCCTGGGTTCAGTATCAAGTATCCATATACCTTCGTTAGCTGTCTCCATGAAATTGCGGTACTTTTCCTCACTCTTCGTAAGCGCATCCACCAGGGTATCACGTTCCGCCAGTGTCCGGGTCAACTTGATATTGCTGTAGCTTAGCTGTGAGATCATGTGAGCAAGCTTCATTAAGAAGGCCATAGATGTGTCTACCTCCTCCCTGCTTAGCCGTGGAACTTTATCAAGCGCTGTTGTATATTCCCCCTCGTTGAAATCGTACTGCCTTGCCTGGGCCCGGAATAGCTCATAGTCCGGAGTCTCGCCCTCAAAAAAGAACTGCCCTGAGAAGAGATTACCGATGTGCTGGCCTCCCACCATGATTGGGGTCGCTATGTCCCACATATTGTTCTTGCACCTGTACAGCTTAAACTCTCCAGGGGCAACACCCGAGGATAGCTTTGTGTCGCTTTCTAAGCAGTGCTTGCAGGTTTCGGGGTGAACCCTATGGAATTTAGTGCAGATATCCTGCCATCCAACGCCTACCAGAACGTTACCTTTGAGATCGACCAGGGCCATGGCAATGTGTGCAAACTCATAAAAATCATCCATTAGAGACTGGATCTCCCGGGAATTAATGATATCAGAAAGTACCAGTTTCTCCGTCTCCCCATCAGGCGAGAGGACACTCTCCAGTTTCAGCCTTACGCGCTGTTCACTCTGGAACAGCGCCTCTTGAATCCTTTTTTGCCTGGAGCTTTCTATCCGTTCCCATTCTCCGTCCCTCTTAATCAAAGCAAATTGATGGTTGGTGACCACGTCGATAATCTCGGTTGCGTTGCACCTGTCAAGGCAATAGGTGCAGAGAGCCACGATCCGGTAGTTACTGATAATTCTGTCTCCGTCTTTTTCATAATCAACGAAATCCTTCCAATCCTTTTTTTCCAGCCAGGAAATGTTCCCCGTCATCCTCAAACCGTCATAGCCACTGGACAGGGCTTGCTCGATTTTTTCGATCCACTGGTTTATTACCTTCTCCGAATCGAAAACTCCATCTTTCATACACCAATCAATGTAAGAAATAATTCTGATTTGCCCCTTCTCCAGGTAAACATCAACATCCGGAACAGCCCTTCTAAGGGCTTCTTTTGCGTCTTCTGCTTCAAGGGGCTGTGATGTGATCCACATACAGAATTCGTTATTTTCCAGCCCTGCTTTGAAGTAAGGGACAAGAATCTCCGTTAAATCTTCTTTTGTCTGGTAAAACTGGCAGAAGTGTGTCCCCCAGGGCACATCTCCTATAATGTCAATACCGGATTTTCTCAGGTTTCCTCTCATTCCATCTTCTCTGGCGGTCAAAATTTTCCTAAAAATTATGCTTAATCTCCGGTGAGTAATCTCCAGTGGGAAATCTCCAGTGAGTAACTTCTCATTCCAGGGCTCGGCAAACTTTTCTGAAATTCATGCCACATCAAGCAGGGCGTGTAACAAGATCTCTTTTCTGGAAGGAAACTGGGTGTATCACACGATCTCTTTTCTGAAAGGTAACGATCTGCTGGGCAGAGGTCCGTCAACTCGGAGCTCCATTTTTGTTACGATTTTACGTAAATTCTCATCCTATAAAAACAAATTTAAATAATTTTAAATGAATCAAACATTTTTTCGACACTTCGCCACTTCGCCACCATCCCGATATTATAGGTGAGCTGATCACGACTATAGCTAAAGCTCTGACTTCCAATGCGTATCGCTTCCCGGCCACAGGTGACCAGTAGTACTATCGATTTAAATGAGAATATAATTATAATTCTTGGAGAAGTGTCCACCCCACAACAAGCTCCAGGGAATTAGGTTGAAATAAATCTTAAAAGTATTTCCTGATTGCGGAAAATAATTTAAAAATAAGTGCAGTAAATACCGTTACTTTTCCAAAAAATGGAAAGCAATTCAGTATTCACTGCAAAAGGGTCAGAAATGCAGGGTTACTGAAAATAATCTCTTTTACTCCATTTGCAAATTACGTCCCGCACTCCCAACCGTTCATGTACTTTTCCTGTTCAAGGGTGAATTCGTCTATGCTGATTCCCATGGATTCGAGCTTCAGTTTTGCAACGTAGGTATCGAGCTCCAGGGGGACCTTATGGACACCGTTCAAAAGCTTGTTTTCGGCGATGTGGCGGACGCAGAGGGCCTGGTCGGCAAAGCTCATGTCCATGACTTCGGCAGGGTGCCCGTCGCCTGCTGCAAGGTTCACGAGCCTGCCATCGGCGATTACGTTAATCCGGCGGTTCCCTATGTCGTATTCCTTGATGTTCTGCCGGACGGTCCTGACGGATTTTGCAAGGGATGCCAGGGCTTCCATGTCAATTTCCACGTTGAAGTGCCCGGAGTTTGCAAGGATTGCCCCGTCCCGCATGACCTTGAAGTGTTCAGCGGTAAGGATGTCCCTGTTTCCGGTTGTGGTCACGAAAATGTCCCCGAGTTTTGCGGCTTCGCTCATTTTCATTGGCCTGTACCCGTCCATCCGGGCTTCAAGAGCCCTGATGGGATCGACTTCCGTGACGATGACGTTTGCCCCAAGGCCAGCCGCCCGCATGGCAACTCCCCTTCCACACCAGCCGTAGCCACCCACGACCACGTTTTTGCCGGCTACCAGGAGGTTTGTGGTCCGGTTGATCCCGTCCCAGGCTGACTGCCCTGTCCCGTAGCGGTTGTCAAAGAGGTACTTTGTCATGGCGTCGTTTACGGCGATAACGGGCATTTTCAGGGCCCCTTCTTTATCCATCGCATGCAGCCTGTGAACCCCTGTTGTGGTCTCCTCGCAGCCTCCCAGGATGTTGGGGAGGAGGTCGGTCCTTTCCGTGTGGAGCTTGAATATCAGGTCTGCCCCGTCATCGATGGTGATATCGGGTTCGAAGTCCAGTACTTTATCAATGGCGTCGTAATACTCCTGGGAACTGCACCCGTATCTTGAAAAACAGGAAACATTTTCCCTGGTGTCAAGCGCCATGGCGACGTCGTCCTGGGTGCTTAAAGGGTTGCAGCCCGTGATCGCTACTTTTGCTCCTCCTGCTGCAAGGGTTTCCACCAGGACAGCGGTCTTTGCTTCCACATGGAGGGCCATCCCGATGGTGTGTCCTTTCAGGGGTTTTTCTTCTATGAACTGTTCCCTGATAATTGCGAGCACAGGCATGTGGTTCCTGGCCCATTCCATCTTCATGTTCCCGGATTCTATGAGTTCTTTCTCGTTCATGGTAATCCCGTTGATATCGGATAAGCGGTTAAGTCGGATAGGTAGTATTTAGTTCGGTTTGCCAGTGATTAAGCGGCAGTAAATTGAACCTGAATGGTGGTTAATTTCAGTTTTTATGTATTTATCTTTCCGGTGTCCCGGGATAATTTCAGGCGTTGACCCTGTCCACGAGGGCTTCGGCGGCTTTCCGGGCTTCTTCGATTACCTTTTCTTCATCAAGTGCAAGCACTTTGTAATCGTCCATCAGGACTTTCCCGTCCGCAATCGTGGTCCGGACGTCGCAGCCGTTTGCGGAGTATACAAGGTGCGAAGGCACGTCGAAGAGAGGCGTAAGGTGCGGTTTTTTCATGTCAACCAGGATCATGTCCGCTTTCTTCCCGACTTTCAGCATACCGGTCTCGGGGTCGATTACCTTTGCCCCGTTTACGGTTGCCATCTCGAGCACCTTCCGGGCAGGGAGGACTGTGGGGTCAAAAGTGTTTACCTTGTGGAGGAGGGCTGCGGTTTTCATCTCCTCGAAAATGTCCAGGTTGTTGTTGGAAGCGCAACCGTCGGTCCCGAGGGTGACGTTTACCCCTTTATCGAGCATCTTGTGGATGGGGGCGATCCCGGAAGCCAGTTTCATGTTGCTTACGGCATTGTGGGAGACGTTGACTCCTCTTTTCCTCAGGATTTCGATGTCCCCGTCCGAGAGCCAGACGCAGTGGGCTGCAAGCACGTCGGGGCCGAAAAAGCCGATGTCTTCGAGCATGTTCACGGAACATTTCCCGTACCGGCCTTTCATTTCGTTGAGTTCGGCTTCGGTCTCAAGGACGTGGATGTGGATGCCGACCCCGTCTTTGTCAGCTTCTTCCCTGACTTTTGTGAGGAATTCCTGTGAGCAGGTGTTCGGGGCGTGGGGCCCGTACATGGGAGTGATCCTGCCGCTGGCTGCATCTTTCCATTCCCGGACAAAGCGCTTGCCTTCCTTGAGATCGGCTGCTCCTTTCTCTTCATTCCAGAGCTCGATCATGCCGTGGGAAAGGGCAGCTCGAAGCCCTGCCTCTTCAACCGCTTTTGCGGTTTCGTCCATGAAGAAATACATGTCTGCAAACGAGGTGGTCCCTGACCTGATCATCTCCAGGCAAGCAAGCATCGAGCCCGCGTAAACATCCGATGCCCTGAGCTGGGCTTCGGCCGGCCAGATGTGTCCCTGGAGCCATTCGGCAAGCTGGAGGTCATCGGCGTAGCCCCGGAAAAGGGTCATCCCCGCATGGGTATGGGTGTTTACGAGCCCGGGCATCAGCACCGAGCCTTTTGCATCGATAACTGTGTCGGCACTTTCTCCCGTACTTTCTCCTATTTCCGTAATCTTTCCGTCTTCGACTACAACGGTTCCCTGCTTGAGGTCGCCTGCCTCAGGGTCCATCGTTAAAACGTAAGCGTTCTTTATGATTATGTCAGCCATGTGATCACACCTGATTGGTCTGTGAAACTTTTTTGGATCTTGAATTATAGCTATTTCCAGAATTCGAATGGGAACCCAACTTCAATTAAATATTGAACAGGAATTTAAGACCATATCATAAAAAAGTTGTTGCTGGTTTTGTGGCCGGGAGAGTTACGAATAAGGTTGCCACAATAACTTTAAAAGTTGCCACAATAACTTTAAAAGTTGCCACAATAACTTTAAAAGTTGCCGCAATAACTTTAAAAGTTGCCACAATATAGGTTAAGGTCTCTACAGCAACTTTAAAAGTTACCACAATATAGGTTAAGGTCTCTGCAGCAACTTTAAAAGTTGCTGCATTGCCCTTCAAAGTCTCCACAGTATATTTAACAGTTACTGCAATGCCTGCCCGGATAAAAAAAGGAAGCCTGCCCTATCAGGGGTAGTTTCCTTCCAGTCCTGATTCCCGGTTCAGGGCTTCGAGGTACAGGCGCATGATCTTCAGCCGTTCTTCAGCGATCCTCTTAGCAGTGCCAGTGTTCAGCTTGCCGGGGATTGTGAAAGGCTTGTAGTGCATGTATTCGTTAAAACCGGCAACAGGGTCTTTTACGTAAACCGTTTTTTTGGACGCCCCCTTATCGATTCCCGTGGTGTGCTTGAGCATCCGGAGGGCTCCCATGGAAAGGACTGCCCTGAAAATCCCGACCGCTCCCAGCGCATCAAGCCTGTCGGCGTCCTGCAAAATCCGGGCTTCGACGGTTTTTGGGCTGTGCCCTCCGCTGAAGCGGTGGGTCCGGATGCAGTATGTCACCCGATCAATCACTTTTTCCGGGACGCCTGCTTTTCCCAGGAATTCGGCGGCAATTTCCGCGCTGTACTCTGCGTGGTCTCCTCCCTCTTCATGTTCCCTTATTACTCCCACGTCGTGGAGCAGGGCTGCCAGGCGGAGGACCAGGGGGTCCCCGCCTTCTTCTTCCCGGATTTCCATGCAGAGGGCTTCCACCCTGTTAATGTGGGACATGTCATGGGAACTCGGCTCGTCTTCAAGGAAGATGGTAACGAATTCCCGGGTCTTTTCTATCAGTTCCATTTACATCACCCTGTTTTTGGCATCCCGTTTCTGCACTCAGCATCCGGTTAAGCATTCAGAATCCTGTTTCCGGATTCATCACCCATTTAAGCTTTCAGTATTCCGTTTCCGGGCTCAGTATTCCATTTAAGCTTTCGAGATGCCGTTTCCGGGTTCAGTATTCCATTTAATTTAAGTATTCCACTCAGGCTTTCAATATTCCACTTCCGCAGCCAGGTTTTTGAGGTGTTCCTGGATTTCGGATATGGCTTCGGAAAGGACCTTTTTGTTGTCGTAAGACGTGATCAGGTTTACAAGTTCGTCCTTCCTTTCTTTTCTCATTTCCCCTGCAAACTTTGCCATGTTCCCGAGAGCCCGGGTAAGGTTATCTACAATTGAGATCGTGGCCATCCTGGAGGTCCGGGAAAGGGGGTTTAAGTCGATTGTTATGACAATTTTTTCCATTTCCACCAGTTTCTCACAGCGGTCGCCATCTTCAAGGGGCACAAGCACGACGTCTGCGCTGTAGATACCTCTGCTCTCAACCAGCCTCCTGTCATGGGAAAGGTCAAGGCTGGCATCCGGGTTTTTCCCGAGTACTTCGGAGGCCCCGCAGGCCTTTAGCTGTTCGATGATCAGGTGCATCCTGGTCTCGGTCCTGTGAAAGAGGTTAACCTCAATCTTTGCCCCGGTAAGGTCTGCCAGGGCAACAACCTTTTCCGGAGCAAGAGCCGCAACGTTTCCGTTTACGGAGATCACAGGGTTCTCTGCCAGGAGAAGGGCTGCCACTGCCGCTCGCTCGGCATAAAGGGCTGATTCCGTGCTCCGTTCACCCAGCAAATAGTCGAAGCTCTCACCTCTTCCCTGGGCGATCAGCCCCTGGATGCTGGTAAATCCCATCTTTACCCCGGCTGCAACCTTTTCACGGGCGAGCAGGGATTCGTACCTCGGGTGGTCTGGGGGTATGTCGGTCATATCGGTCGCTTACCTTTTTTACTTATTTTACAATTTTTTCCGTTTACATTATTTTGTGAATTAGCCGTTTTGTTCATAGGTTCACATTCAGGCCAATATTTTACGGCCTATGTTTTACGTGTTCGTGGCATCCAGGATGATCCCCTGGTCGGTCGGGACGATCATGGTCTGGAGATCCTGGCCTTCAAGCATCTGGATATATTTGTAGTTGATGAGGTCAGGGTTTTTCTTGATTTCCTCATTGATGATCCTGAGGGATTCGGCTTCCCCGCGGGCCCTGATGATCGTGGCATTGGCTACCCCATTGGCTTCGATGGTCTTCCTCTCAGCCTCGAGTTCTTCCTTCTGTTTTACGAAAATCATCCTCTGGGCCTCCTGATCAGCCTGGAGTTTCTCTTCGATTGCCGTTGCAACCCTTTCCGGGAGCTGCACGTTCCGGAGCAGGACTTCCTCGACAATGAACCCGTCATCACTCAGGCGAGCTTCAAGCTCGTTTTGCATCTCTTCTGCCACAACCTGTCTCTGCGTCCCGTAGATTTCCATTGCCGTATGCCTTGAGACCACTTCTCTGATCACGGACTTGATGGTAGGCCGCAGGATCTTTTCGGCATAAGAGGGGCCAAGTTTCTGGTGCACACTGCTTGCATCCGCAGGAATCAATCTGTAACGGATCGAAATATCCATGCCAAGGGTCAAACCTTCAGAGGTCAGGGCATTGATCCGGTCATCTCCTACCCTTTCCCCTTCAGAAGCCTGAGAACTCATAGTATAGACCTGGCTCTGCACGGAATACTTGGTTACCGATATCCAGGGCGGTACAATGTGCAGCCCTTCTCCGAGTTCATCGGGTTCTACCCCTCCGAACTGGTTGAATTTCACTCCCACCTCTCCTGCACCAATGGATACGAAAATCGACCCAAAAGCTGCGGAAAAGATGATAAGGATCGTGAAGATTATCGCGATTATGCGGATAATCGGGCCTATAGATTCAGGTATTTTATTAAGCGGGTTAATCGGCCTTGAGCTGCCTTTGTCTTCCCAGTCGTCATTAAGATCCATTAATCTTACCTTCCGCTTGGTGAATAAAATGCAATACTCTTTGAAATACGTTGTTTTCTTTCCCGGAATCTCCATATTAATTCATCATGAAAATCCAAAAAAGCAGCGAGTGTCTTGTTTTATACACATTATATTATTTATATAACACTAATACCATTTTCAATCCGATACTATTTAAGCTGTGGGGCTCCCGAAGAAATTTTCTTGCCAGCCAGGATCCGGGATTCCTGCGGATCAGGAAGAAACATCCTCTTCAGGATGGGACCCCCGGGGGATAGAAAGGAAGGGGGATTGATAAATATAATAACGATTTTGGAATAAAATATGAAAACTGGGATGGAGAAAATATAGAAACTGAGAAGGAATGAAATATGAAACGTTATTTGGGGTCGTAAGTGTAGAATGATAAGAACGGATAAAAAGTTAAACCAGTAAAGTAAAACTGGTTCCTCATCCCTCCCTATATCACTCAAAAAGGAGAAGTTATTCAACAATCAGTTTTGGTACGCAGGTGCTGATCCCGAATTCAAGGACTTCCCCGAATTCCTCGAGGGTTTCGTAGAGCTCGAATTCCTGACCGTCGGGATTAACTGCAAAAATCGTATCCCCAAGCATTGCCTGGGAGGCATACCCACAGTTTGCGGCTTCTACGGCTTCAATAACGTCCCTTGCCCGGTCACTAAGGAGACCTGTTTTGCTGGCAAAGTCCTTTGCATGGAGCATGAAGTTCTCAAGGGTGGGCTTTTCAAGCAGTTCGGACATTGCAGCTTTCCCGGCTGCGTTGATCTTGCTGGCTGTAGCTCCGTCGCTCAGCACGGCGTCGGTGGAAATTTCCCCAAGCACGATGCAAAAGACCTGAGCTTCAGGTGCGGGAATCCTGTCCACGCTGCCAAAGAAAGACCCTCCCGGCCTGAGCCTTATCACCACCCCTCCGTTGGACTGGGCTGCAATGTCCCCGAGCCCGCTCCTGTTGACTACTTCAGCCACATGGGCATATTCGGTCAGATTTTTTGCCGTTTGGTTCAGGGACAGCGCCCTGTTGAGGGAATAAGCGGCTCCGATGGCTCCGGCTCCGGAAGCTCCAAACCCGCAGCCTACCGGAATTTCAGCCCAGCTTTTAACCCTAACAGGTACGTCAGTTATCAGATCGATCACAGTCCTTGTGGTTTTGCCTTCGACTCTTTTCCCGTTCAGGAAGATCTCGGTTTCGTCAACCGATTCCCCCACCTTTACCTCGGTGGTCACTCCCCCGTTCAGGACGATCCCACAGCCGGTAGAACCTTTATGGTGTGGGTCTTCATGCTCGTGGATCTGAAAAAAACCTGTGATGTGCCCGGGAGCATAAGCTTTTGCTGAAACGTCTGTCCCTTCATTTTCGTATTCATACATATAAAACGCCTTTTTTAGCTCATTTTTGCGGAATCAGAATCCCGGCCACCTCTTTCAGGATAGAGGCCGCGATTTTTCGCTTGTTTCCGCTTACATGGAGAGGGTCGCATTCCCCCTTCCTTATAAGGTAAATTTCGTTCTCTTCCGTGCCCATTCCGCCTTTCAAGACGTCGTTTGCAGCTATCATGTCCAGCTTTGAACTTTCCAGAGTTGCGGCTGCTCTTCGGAGCAGTTCTTCTTCCGGGACTCCGGTTTCGGCTTTAAAGCCCACGATCAAAAGGGCGGGGTGCCTTTCCCGGCATTCCTTTATAAGTTTGCGGGTGGGTTGCAGTTTCAGTTCAAGCCCCCCTCCGGATTTAATTTTTTCAGGAGCCTTTTCGACGGTGTAGTCGGCAATAGCAGCCGAGCTTATCAGGACGTCGTACCCTTTTTCCAGCTCCTTTTGTACGGCTTCGGTCATTTCCTCAGCGCTTTCGGCAAAGATTTCCATAATTCCGGAAAAACCGAGCCTGTCCCGGTGCACGAGGGTGACTTCCGCCCCCTTCCGGTAGGCTTCAAGAGCGAGTTCCCTCCCCGTTTTTCCGGAGGCACGGTTTGTAAGAATGCGGATCGGATCAAGACTTTCAGCAGTGGAACCGCTTGTGATGAGGATTCGCTTCCCTTTTAACTCTTCCCCGCAAAGTGCCCTTTCCGTTTCAAGTACTATTTCTTCGTTAGGGGAAATTTTCGCAATCCCCTCTTCGATTTTGGGCCCCACGAAGGGAATTCCCCACCCTTTTAGTTTCCGGATGTTTTCCACAACTGCAGGGTGCCGGTACATGGACTCGTGCATTGCGGGAACTATCATAACCTGGACGCTTGAGCCAAGTGCCGTTGTAGCAAAGGAGGTGACCGATGTGTCGTCGATCCCGTGAGCGATTTTCCCAATGCTATTTGCGGTTGCGGGGGCTATCAAGAGGAGGTCTGCCCTTCCTTTGAGCCCGCAAAATTCCACATGTTCGACCCTGCCCCCCAGTTCCGTGATAACGGGGTTCCCGGTGGCATAGTACATGGCGTCGGGATGAAGAATGTGCCTGGCCGCATCGGTCATAACCGCATGGACTTCCGCCCCGTTCCGGATCAGTTCCCGGGCAAGTTCCACCACCCTGACAGCTGCAATGCTGCCAGTCACTCCGAGGACAACAGTTTTTCCGGTCAGAGAAGAACTTTTCTGCCCCTGAATCCAGAGTGTCGGGTGAGTATTTTGAATATGTTGGGTATTTTGAATGTGTTGAGGATTTTGGATGTGTTGGGTATTTTGAATGTGTTGAGGATTTTGGATGTGTTGAGTTTTGTTAGAGTTTGAAGGGTTGCGTTGAACCGGTTTCTCGCTATTCAGACCCATCAGGTCCGGACTGTTTCTTTCAGGAATATTTTTGTCGTCGGGACTTTCCTGTCCCGGGGCCCTCCAATTAGGAGCTGCCTGACCTGAATGGTTGCAACCGGAATGATTACAACCTGAATGGTTGTGGCCTGAATGGTTAGGGGAATCTTCCGCTGGGCTTTTCATTTTGGCACCGAAATGATCAGTAGGAATTAAATCAGTATAAAATTGGCTGTCTTTTTTGAAAAAATCTTGAAAACAGAAAGACATTAAATATGATATTCTTAAAACTTTCGAAATATGAAGAGCGATTAAAAAAGATATAGAGGTTATGCATTCTAATATGTAAACTGATCAGATCAAAGGTTGGTCAGATCAAAGGTTGGTCAAATCAAAGGTTGGTCAAATCAAAGGTTTTATCAGATCAGAGAGTTTTTCAGATCAGAGAGTTAATAGGATCACAGGGATCGGACTGAACGGTTTTCAAAAATACTGGCACGGCGTTCAAAGTGTTCACAGTATAAATCAGTGTTCCAATCAGTGTTCCAGGTCACATTATTTCTTGTGATTAAGGTGCAGGCAGGTAGGCAGATGATTGATAAAAAAGGTTTGAAGAAAAGTGTAAGTCCGGGTGGAAAGAACGGTAAGGCCCAGCCAAAAGACGGCAAAAAAGAAGTTACCGAAGAGGTAAAAAAGAGTCTTGGAAGTCTTTTCGGGAAAGTCTCCGGGAAAGACCAGCTCGAACTGGAGATCGACAGGCTCAATTCCCATATCGTAGAGCTTGAAATTGATATGAAGACCATGGAAGGACAGCTCGCAAAAAAAGAAATCCTGGCAAGGGACTCGGTCGCTGCCAGGCAGGAAGCCGAATCCCGCCTGAACCAGGAGCTTGTCAAAATGCAGACCCTCAGCCATGAACTCGAAACCCTCAGAGTTGAAGCTCCTGAAAAGATCAAGTTCCGCGGGATAGAGACCCTCAGCCCTTCCGCCATGGAGGCTTACTTCTCCAAGCTCTCTTCCTTCCGCACCCCCGGAGAAGACCTGCTTACCGTTTACCTGCCCCCCGGAACTGCCCTATCCGATGTGCTAAGTGAAAAAATCCTCTCCTACCTGGACGAAGAGACCCGTGCCCTTCTGGACAGGCTTAACCCCGAAACCGGTCTCGTCCTCTTCCACGACATCCACCGCATGGTCTCGGAAGCAGTAGTCCCTTCCATCCCGATAATGACGTCTGCCTGGTACTTTAAGGACCACTTTGAGACAAGCGCCCTGGAAGGAAACCAGGAAGCCGAATGCCGCATTCTCATCCTCCTTCTTCACGCCGGGGAGTCTTTCGTAGGTTTTGCTCCCGACCGCCTGGCCTTTGACGCCGAAGAACTCGTCCGCAGCAGTGTTAAGGAAAAACACAGCAAAGGAGGCTTTTCCCAGCGCCGCTTCGAACGCCTCAGGGAAGAAGACATCGCCCACCACCTGGCAAAGGTCATGGAAACCGTAAACAAAATCCTCGAAGAAAATGCCCCTGTTGACTGCGTCATCATGAGCGGGGAGCCCCAGCTCCTGAGAGAAGTTGAAAAGCGCCTGCCCCTTGATATCGAGGTTATTGAAAAGTCAATGGACCTTAAGCTGGAGAAAATAAGTGGTGACGAGGTAATGAGAAGCGTATTGAGTTGCCGCAGGTATCTACTTTGAAGGCCGAATTCTGCTTCGCCAGCCGAGTTGCACCAGCCGAGTTGCGGCTCGGCAGTGCGCAGTCCTTTTCGGTCGCTGCACTTCCTCAAGAGGACTGAAAGCTATCCAATCAACCAACCAACCGTAATAATGTATTCAGGTCGTTATTGTTCCTTTTTACCTGTAAACGGCCTGGTTCTGCCTGCATCTTGAGAGAGGCCATTACAAACACAGATGTTTCATTTTCTCTTTTCCGTGCTTGAAATGGATCAGCTTTTCTTTACATTTATTTGAGAAATATTGGACTTTGGTTTTTGTTGTTTGTTGTTTCTCAGGATTTAATATTTCTCAACCCACACGCTGGGGCGTGAGTGACAGGGCATACAGAATACGACTAATACGGTTGTCCCGGCTTTTAGTCCTCTTGAAGAAGTGAAACGGAAGGCGTACTGCAGTGCTTCACCTGGATGGCGCAGGCAGGGAATAATAACAGAAAATATATATTTAATGGCTGAATTATATCGCATAGAAATATTCCCATAATAGCGGATTTTGCGCAATCTATATTATCTTTCAGCGCAGGGAAATAGCACCATGGCAAGAGATAGACGAGATTATTATTATCATCAAGCTAAAGAGGAAGGCTACCGGTCCAGGGCTTCCTTTAAGCTTAAGCAGATCAATGAAAAATACAAGCTCATTAAGCGTGGGGACTCGGTTGTGGATTTAGGGGCGGCACCCGGAGGGTGGCTGCAGATCGCAAAGGAGCTTTCCGGAGGGAAGGTCCTGGGCGTGGACCTCCAGAGGATCGCGCCGATTGATGGAGTGAAGACCGTCCGGGGAGACATCAACGCGGATTCGACAATTAAGAAGATCATCGAAGTTGTCGGGCAGAAGGGTGCGGATGTCGTTATCTGTGATGCGGCGCCCAACCTCTCAGGAAACTGGTCTTATGACCATGCACGGTCCATTGAACTTACCACCTCTGCCCTGGAATGTGCGAAGAAGATCCTGAAGCCGAATGGGAATTTCGTGGTAAAGGTCTTCCAGGGGGACATGTTCAAAGACTACATGGATAAGGTGAAAGACAATTTCGTGCGGACTACAGCCTATTCCCCCAAGGCGTCGAGATCCCAGAGTGCGGAGACCTATATCATCGGGAAGAAGTTCCTGACCGCACCGATGAGGCGGGGAGACGAGTTCACCGTCGAGATCGAAAAACTCGGTTCCAGCGGAGACGGGGCTGTGCTTGTCGACGGCTTCGTAGTCTTCGTAAAGGAAGTCGAGGTAGGGGAGAAAGTAAAGATCAAAATTCAGGACGTAAAGCCGAACTTCGCCTTTGCCGATGTAGAGGAAAGGCTTGGGAAAGTTTGAATAAGTTTTTAAATAGGGTAGTTCGTTAAATTATAGAAAATAGATATAAAACAAAAAAATAAAATGAAATATAGAAAATAAAATGAAATATAGAAAACAAAATGAAATTTAGAAAACAAAATTAAAAGTAGAGATTCAACGGTAGATAACGAAATTCCCGAAAAATGGTGATTCTTTTGATTGACCTGCACACGCACTCGATTTTCAGTGACGGGGAACTGATCCCCAGCGAACTGGTCCGCAGGGCCGTGATGAAAGGCTATACGGCCATTGCGATTACAGACCATGCTGATTATACAAATCTCGAACAGCTCATTGAAGCCTCCCAGAAAGCAAAGTACCTGGAGGACGAATGGGATATCAAGGTCATGTCAGGTGTTGAGCTGACACATGTGCCGCCCCGGAAAATCGGCCCCATGGCAAAGAAAGCAAAAGAGCTCGGAGCCGAGATTGTAGTTGTACACGGGGAAACCACCACCGAACCTGTCGCCCCCGGGACAAACGCGGCTGCCGCAGCCTGCCAGTATGTTGACGTCCTGGCGCACCCCGGCCTGATCTCCCTGGAAGACGTCGAAAACGCAGCCGGAAATGATGTTTCCCTCGAACTAACAGCCCGAAACGGGCACAACAGGACTAATGGCCATGTCGCCCGGCTGGCTCTTGAAGTCGATGCCGTCCTGGTGGTTAATACGGACGCCCATGCCCCGGAAGACCTCATAACCGACGAAACAGCCATGCAGGTTGCAATGGGAGCCGGACTTACCGAAGCCCAGGCAAAAAAAGTATTAAAATCCTCAAGATCGATTGCATGTCCTATCTGAGTCCTTTTCCAGGGCTCCAGATAGTTTTAATTCCTTATTCTTGATTGCTTTTTCTGAATTTTCCCCAATTTTTTCCTAATTTTTCTCTCGATCCTTTTCTCGATCCTTTTCTCGAATGTTCACACAAGTCCCCGGAAAATCACCCTTGATGCCACTGTCGAGACCGCAAACACAAGAATTGAAAGAGGGAGCATGCAGGCGAGGTCGTACTTTAACTGCGTCCGGTCTCCCCCGTATTCCACTGCACCTGCGAAGCGGGTAAGGACGGCGGTTATCAGGGCAACGTAGATTCCTATTGCGAGCAGGAACTGGTCAGGAGGGATGGACTGGACAAAGGTATCGGGGCTGACTTTTACAGGCATGGAGGAAAGGTCTGCCGGGACCCTGCTCACCCTGGTTGCGACCTGGTTCAGGATTTTTGTGATCACTTCGGAAAGGGCAAGGGTAATTCCTGCTATCAGGGGGGCAAAGATGGCTGCCGTGGAGCGCATGGTTGAGGTTACGTCGTAAAGGGAACGGCGGATTCTTTCTTCCACTCCGGCGAGTTCTTTCAGGTGGTCTGCAAGCTTGATCACGGCTGCCCCTGCGGCTTCATGGTTCTTGTGGGCGCTTTCCGTAAAGAGAAGCATGGTATTTTTTATCCGTTCCGAGTAGACATTCCGGAAAGCCCCGAACTCCTCGTCAAAGATCGCGGCTTTAAGGGTTGTCCGCATGCTGAGGAGGTTTACTGCAATCTGTTCGAAGGCATCCCCGATTCTGGAGCCTTCCATAGCCTTTGCGGTGTGGGCAAAGGCTTCTTCGGGGGCTTTTCCTTCCGAAATCCTTCTTCCGAGCACGAAGAGGGAGTCCGAAAATTCCCTTTCCATGTCCTTTATCCGGTCCCTTATTTTCTTGTAAGGTGCGGAAGAAAGGTAGAGGTAAACCGAAATTCCCACTGTCCCGCCCACAACCAGGGGGAGGGTAGGAGGCAGGAGCCCTTCCAGGGGAGTTGTGGAAACGAGTCCTCCCGGGTTTCCGGCCTTGAGCAGGAAGTAGCCTGAAGGGATTATCAGGCCAGAGGCTAAAATTGCAAGTACGAGAGCTATCTGCTTTTTCTGCCTGATATCCGAAAGGTCGGGGTGGGAGTCCGGGATCCGGAGTGGTATGAAGGCAAGAGGCCTTTGCATGAGGATGAATTCGGAGTAAAGGGCTGCAAGAGCCGGGAAAATAACATCGTAAAGAAGGACAAGGTCGGTTAGCTCCAGCCTGACCCCAACGACCGTTACCGCTGGCAGGAGTGCGACCAGGGCGAGGGGGACCAGGATGAAAATGGAGTAGAGGACGTAACTTGGAGTCTTCAGTTTTGCAGCAAAAGCTTCCATCAAGCTTTCCGTGCCTTCCAGGCTGATGTCCAGGGCGCGGTTTAAGGTGATAACCCGCTGGGCTTCGTCGGGTTCGGCTGTGGAACTTTTGATCAGGTGCAAAGAGCGTTTGAAGTACTCGCTATTCCTGCCCCAGAGGTCTGCAAAGGAAAGCAGGGCTTCGTCCATTCCGCTGTAGGTCCTCAGGTTCAGGTCCCAGATCAGCTTTTTCAGGTCCTTTGCAAGGGGCCTTTCCGAATTGCGGGCTGCAAAGAGTACGGCATGCTCAACATTTGGGACCAGTTTCATGGACATGATGATGTAGCTCAGGACTTCGGGGATGTCTCCAAGGGAGGCGATCTTCATGAGCTTTGCATGGATCTTCACGTATTCGCTCAGGTAGTAAAGTACGCAGAAGGGTACAAAAACGGTCAGTAATCCCATTAGGGAAAGGGTCCGGAGATCGAAACTCTTCGTCAGGAGCAGGAAAAGGTCAAGCCCGAAGAGGATCAGGAATACCGCCAGGGTCCCGAAATAAGAAAAAAACACGGTCTCGAAAGCTTCCAGGTCAAAACCCGTGAAGCGGAGGGCGTCCCTGTACTCCCGGCTCACGCTCTGCTCGCATTTCCGGCTGAAAGCGTCCGGGTCGGGAACAGCATCCCCCCATTTCCTGGCCGTGCCCTTACATGCCTTTACATACCAGTTACTTTCTCCCACTTCCCAGGTCCCCCCTATTTCTCTGAAAATTCAAGCCCCCGGATATGCTCTGGCAAAGTTTTCGAACCATTTTTCCCAGCGGCTGTAAAGTTCTTCGAAATCGACTTCAAAGTCTGTTCCAAAGTCTGTTTCAAAGCCTGCTTCAAAGCAGGGTGTAAAATTTAGTTCGGATTCAATTCCTGCTTTGGTCCCGGTTTCAATTTCTGATTTGCTGCACGTTTCAATTCCTGCTTCATTACCGGGCCCCGTTCCGGTTTCCGGCTCGAATCCCGGTTTAAACCCGGTTTTCTCCCTGTTTTTCATGGAGTCCATGAGCAGCCAGAAAATATTGTTTGCTTCGCTCACGGCTTCGGCTTCCAGCAATCCAGGCCTTCTTTTGCCTTCTTCTGCGATCTTTTCTTTTATCCGGGTCCTGATTTCGATGTTTTTCAGGGCCTGGTCTATGGAAATCCCCCACTTCAGGGCAATTTTTCCAATTAATTCGGACTGTCCCTGTTCAAGCACTTCCCCGGGGAACAGGCTGTCCCGGGCCGCATCGTAAGTCATGATGTTCGTGAAAAGTTCTCCAGGTTCCGGGTTTTCGATGGGGGAACCGGTGATTTCAGCAATTTGGCTTACCCGCTTTAGCTTTTGCATGCTCCCCCCGGGCCTTATTGTAGAGCAGATAATTACGGCGTCCGTGGCTTTGAATGAGGCTGGAGGGACCCCCAGGGTGTGGACAATTCTTTCGTATACATTTTCCGCGGAAGAGCCGTGGATTGTCCCAATCACAGAGTTCCCGGCCTGTCCCACCTGCATGGCTTCGTAGAGCACCTTCACTTCAGGTCCCCTGACTTCCCCGATAACCAGAGACGAACTTCCAAGGCGCAGGGCTGCCCGAAGTGCAGTTTCGGGGCTTATTTCCGCCCCGGACTTCAGCACGGAAGAGTGCGAACTCATCCCCTGCACCTTCCAGCCCAGGCCCTGGAGTTTTTCAATAGGGAGCTCGTGGGTGTCCTCGATTGTGAGGACCCGGTACTTCTGGGGGATTTCAAGGAGCATGGCCGAGAGGAGCGAGGTCTTTCCTGCCCCAACCTCCCCTGCAATCAGCACGGAAGCCTGCCCGTCCATGAGGAAACTTAAAAGCCCGGCTGAAAAGGAGGAGATCGAACCCGTATTGACCAGTTTCGGGAGAGTCCAGGGGTCCCGGGCGTGTTTGCGGAAAGCATAGGCAAGCCCGTTTGCACTCAGGGGGTCTCCTATCACCGAGACCCTCACCCCGAAGTCCTCCAGGTTCAGTTCCAGCACTGGAACCGCTTCCCCAAACGGCCTCCCGCTGATAGTCCTGAACCTTGAGACCAGGGCATCCAGGTCGTCCTGAGAGAGAAAGACGTTGCTAACGCACTCCTCCCCATCCAGGACAACATGCACGGCGTTCAGGTCCGCAGGGGCGTTGATGTATACGTCCGTAACCCGGGGGTCCGAGAGGAGGTCTTCTACGATCCCGAGCCCGTTTGTGTAGCGGGCAAGCAGGTCGGAATAACTTTCCAGCTCTTCAGGAGAGACGGACTTTTCCCCGGAGAGCAGCTCTTCGAGCAGGAACTCCCGTGCCATGCTCCTGAAGTATTTCCTTGCCCCCGCAGGGTCTGTAAAAGCAAGGTCCCCGGGCCGGTGCCGGATCATCCTTTTCCTGACCTTTTCGAGCAGCCGGAGTTCCTCAGGGCGCAGGTTGTACTCAGGAGGCCTGATCATGTAAAGTTTCTCGGGCCTGTCCGTGTAGCGGTAGATGGAAACCTCAAGCACCCTTTCGTCTCTTTCGTCCCTGCTGCTTATGTCGTAGCACTCCAGAAACTCGGTGTTCCGGGGAGTTTCGGTGTAGATCCGGGAGCTGGAAAACGGAGGCCTTACATGGGGCTTGATCCGGCTTTCGTATTCAAAGAAAACGTCAGTAGTGCTTACGTCAGGGTTTGTGCCTTCATTTTTGGCTATGGATTCACCTTCTCTTCCTCCCCTTCCTTCCCTTCCTTCTCTTCCCTCTCTCCCATTTTCTCCCTGCTGCAATAAGGATTTCAGGATTTGTGCAGGGGTCTGTGCAGGATTATGCTGCATCTCTCCAGGTGCCAGTTCCCCTGATGTATCCGCAAGCAGATTTTCGGCGCTCCACCCGGTTTCCCCGGCAGGAACGGAAAAATCATGATTTTGCAGGGCAGGAATTTTTACCGGCATATTCGGGAGAACCGGGGCTTTCTCCAGCATTTCATAAAGTAGCTGGTAGAACCGTTCCGAACAGCTCGCGCATTCGGGGGAATCTCCGGGAACTTTCTTTAGCCCCTTTACCTGAATGAACATGCTCAGGGCCAGGCGGGCTTTCATTGGGTCATATTCCGCATTTTCGACCAGAATTTCCATGAAGGCTTTGCGCTCCCCCAGGCATTCGCTTTTCTCAGGCCGGGTGCATGGTCCCGGAACCATTTTCATACCCCCGTATCCGATGACGCTTTCCCAAAAACCTGAAAGGGCATAGAGAGACTCCAGGGCTTTTCCCTCATAATCCCGTTCATAGAGCCTGGAAAGCACCAGGCAGTCGGCATGCACTTCCTTTCTCAGGATACCGAAGATTTTCCTGCGGCAGTCCGGATCATTAAGAGAGGACTCGGAATCGCACTCTTTGCAGTTGATCACAATCGTTTTCCGGTTTTTAGTGTGCCTGTTCTTGTAGGGGCAGAGTTCCTCTTCCTCTTTGCCCTGCCCGCGCAACTGCTCCAAATTGAGACAACTAACCGTATCCACAATTTTTGCTATCAAGTCCAGAATTCAATCCCCCATTTCCCCAAAATTTTTACGATCAAAATTCTTACAAAGATACTCTTCAAATGTATTAAATTCTTTCTAATAATGGTGAAAATGGGCGATTAATTATTCATGAGTTATTATTTTATTAGGCTTTTCGTTATCTTGTGTGGGAAACCACCACAAAAACCAACATGGGCTTGAAGTGAAAATCACCTAATCCATAGAGAATGACGAAGAGCCTTTTATTATCAATGGTTGATTATGTATTAACAAATCCAGTTCTCATGGCTGACCGGCAACTGATTTGTGCCGCCATAGCGTCCGGCTTTAGAAATGATCCCTGCAGTTCCGGTCCTTTCTATCAACCGTTTAGGGGTATAGGGTAAAGCTGTTCAAACCTGCCCTCATTCTAATCCCGTGAAATTCGAAGGGATTGATATGGGACCCACAATTGGTCAGCGGATTGCTGACTGATTTCATCCTCATGGAGTCCGGAGCAGTGAGTGTAGGCTTAAGAATCCAGAACAGCTTTTGTTTCTTTGAGGAGGTTAGGCGGAAAATTGTTTCCGTCCCCCAAATTCCGCATACAGTGTCTGCGGAATTTGCTTATACATCAGGTAGAACTTGCGGTATTTTTCAAGGGGTAGCCGTAAAATTATAGAAAAGATGTTATGAAAATCCGCCTGGAAATGGTCCTCTTGAGCGAACGAAGTGAGCGAAAAGGACACCGTGCTCCCGGAGCGAAATTCGGGTGGGAAAGGCCAGTCACTTCGTGACCGGGGACTGCTGTCGGGACCCTGAATCATTGAAGGCCACGGATTCTGATATGAAGTAAGAAGGTGTCCAGGGTCATTAATCTCTATTTTTCGAATTCCTGGCGGCCAGGATGGTATTTCATGCTGTTTTGCCTCTGCACAAAGTGCAGCCTTCAGTAAATTGATGCAAAAGAAGACCACTAATAGGCCATGAATGGGTCATGAATGGGTCATGAATGGGTCATGAATGGGTCATGAATGGGTCATGAATGGGTCATGAATGGGTCATGAATGGGTCATGAATGGGTCATGAATGGGTCAAATAAACATTCTATTATTAATAAATTACGTAATTTATATTTATATGAACCTCAATGTGAATGGCTCTTGAATAACTTGTGAATAGCTTATGAATAGCTTATGAATTCAAATTTCCAAATTAAAACAAGCTGCGAATGGGTGACGAATGGCCATAAAAAGAATTGAATAGGCTTCAAGTTCAAAAATTAAGCACGTAGTGGATACTTTGTCCCTTTTCCCCTATCTGTTTGATCACTTTTTTATCTACCAGGTCCTGAAGATCACGTTTTGCCGTGGAAGCACTAACCTCGCAAATTTCCTGGTATTCTTTATTCGTTAACTGACCTTTTTCTTTGAGATGTCCTATAGCTTTTATCTGCCGGCTGCTCAAGCCGACCTGTCCGAATTTCTCTTTCATGGAACGGTCACTGCTCAGCTTCAGGACCGTTTTTTCTACCCTTGAAATTTCCACGGCAATGCCGAAAAGGAAATATTCGAGCCATTCGGTTAAATCCCTGTCTCCGGTGTCCGCACTTGAAAGGGCGGAGTAATAATCGGGGCGGTCTTTGTTGTAGTGTTCCTCAAGGGCGAAAAAACGCTTGGTATCAAAGCCTCTCTTTGTCAGGACCAAGGTGGCAAGAGCTCTTGCAGTTCTTCCGTTTCCGTCGACGAAGGGGTGGATCCTGGCAAGCTCGTGGTGAGCGATTCCTGCCTGCACGGCGGGCATGAGGTCAAAGGCATCTTCGCTGTTAAGCCACTCGACAAGGGCTTTTGTCAGGGAAGGAACTTCAGCAGGTCCCGGAGGGGTGTAGGTGACTTTCCCGGTTTTAGGGTCTCCGACAACGACCCGCACTTTCCGGTAGTTGCCGGCAGACTCATCAGGAAGGATATTTTTTGCCGTAAGCCTGTGGATTTCCAGGAGAAACTCTTCGGTTAGCGGTCCGTTTTCAGGCAGGGAATCGATATATTTCAGCACGTCCACGTAATTCCTGACTTCCATTTTGTCCTTTTCGTGGGCAAGAATCTCTTTTCCCTCGATAATGAGGCCCACTTCCTCAAGAGTCAGGGGGTTTCCCTCGATACTTGTCGTGTGGTGGGTCTGTTTTATCAGGGCATCTCGCTGGAGCTTTTTTTCCCACGCCGGAATTAGAGGGCTGTTTATGATAACTTCCCTGGCAGCCTGGACCCTTGCAAGCAGGCGAACGATTTTGTTTGTATACTTGAAATTAGGCTGAAACATCCACTTCTCCAACTTTCTATCCCTTATTAAAAGAGTTACTCCTTTTGTTATTAACTTACCGGGAATTTCTCAAGCAGCGGAAATAATTCAACCTTTTCAGGACAGGTATATTTTACAAAAATATACTTTGATAAAATAGTATATTTTACTAAAATACAATATCACATGGCTTATCGAATAATGTATATAAATAGTTATAAAACCCCGCACAAAAGCCCCCTTCCGGAGTGAAATACCGTGAATTCCATTTCAAGGAACTCGGCTATGTTAGTATTCAAAAATAGCTTCGATCTCTGACTCTGCCAGCCTCAAAACCTCTTCTTTAAGGGCGGGTACGTCCTCAAAAACAGCTGTGATTTCCCCTTTAAAGAGTTCCTGCCTCAGCTTTCTTCCCACGATGTCGTCATTTCCGGCAGCCAGCCTGAGAATGAGCGAACCCGGAAAGATCTCGGTCCGGTCGGCAAGGTCGTCGCAGTCCCCGTCCGTTATCCCCAGGATCGGGATTCCGAGCCTGTAGAGGATGTCCCCGGCAATGGCTGTTGTGTCGTCGCCCACGGTTACTGCAAGCTGCGCTCCGTCCGCCAGTTCGAATGAGTGTTCGGCGGCGTGGTCGATTAGCACGACTTTTCCTGCTCCGTTCAGGGGTATCGGCTTCAGGTCTAAGGGGCATGGTATCGGTTTCGAAGACTTCCGGAGGGAAGGTGCACTCCGCCTAACGCTTCCGCTCTTAATCCAGGCGTTTTCGAGGTCAATCGGCTCTTTTTTCTCGTAACTGTGGAGTTTTTCAAGGCCGTGTTCTTTTATCGTTCCGCCTTCTATGGCGGCAATAAAGCCGTTTTCTGAAACTATCTTCACTTCCGAAGAATTAGCTTTTCCGATCACGATCCCGTTTACAAGGATGTTTTCTCCCGGAAAGGCCCCGGAAAGCTTCCGGAAAACCTGTGTTTTGCCGGTTTCAGGGCATTTTTCGGTGCGGATGGAATCTATTTGCTGCCGGGAAAGATGTATGGTCTCGGCTGGGATGCCCAGGTTTACCGAGAGTTTTTCAGCGTAAACGTTTGCTTTTTTGTTTAGGGGGATCAACTTCCCGCAGCTGCCTCCCTGGCAGTCGGTTTTCTGACAGCCGCTTTTCTGACAGTCGGTTTCTGAAGTTCCCGAGTATTCGATCTGGAAAAGGGGCTTTTTATCGGGTTCCCGGAGGTGGGAGAACACAATTTTCCCGAAGGTCTTTCCCGTTTCAGGAGTTTTTCCCTGGTTTATAAGACACACAAGGTCGGAGTTTTCAAAAAAGGATTCTATGCAGGCACTTGGTTTTTGGTGGTTCCTGATGTCAATTCGCCCTTCAAGCCCGGCATCAAGGACCGCGGTCTTTCCCATGGTGCCGCCGAGTTTTGCTTCTACTTCCCCCAGGCAGGAGAGCTTTTCAAGGACTTTTTCTGCCTGCCCCGAATCGATAACTTCGGGGCCGTGGATAACTGCGCCGATCTTCATTTCCGTTCGTTTAATTTCGAAAAGAAACATATTAATATGTCCCTTCTACGTAGAATATTGTAGATTGTCTTGAAATTATGAGTAAGTTATTTCTGATTGATGGCGATTAAATAACGATTATTGGCGCTGATAAATTCTGATTTAATATTCTGATTTAATATTCTGATTTAATATTCTGATTTAATATTCTGATTAAAAAGGTGACCTGTATGGAAAAAGTAAAAATGACGTGGCTTGGACATTCCGCTTTTTTGTTTGAGGCTGAGAAAAAAGTACTGATTGACCCTTTTATCACCGGAAACCCGAAAGCTCCCTGTGGGCCGGAGGAACTGAACCCTGATATCATTGCCGTTACCCACGGGCACGCCGACCACCTGGGAGATACCATCGAGATCGGGGAGAGAGCTGGCTGCCGGATCGTTTCCATCCACGAGGTTGCAAACTACATCAAGTCAAAAGGGGTCTTTGCGGAAGGCATGAACAAAGGCGGGACTTTTGATGTTGACGGTGTCACCTTCACCATGACTGAAGCCCTTCATTCTTCTTCTATTGACGCCTCAGGTTTCAGTTTCGACGGGGGATGCCCTGCCGGTTTCGTGATCGGGATTGGCGGACATTCGATCTACCACGCAGGAGATACCGGAGTCTTCGGGGACATGCGGCTTATCGGGGAACTTTATGAGCCCGAGATAGCTTTCCTGCCTATCGGGAGCAAGTTTACCATGGGCATAAAGGAAGCCGTGAAAGCCGTGGAGCTGATAAAGCCGAAAATTGTGATCCCGATGCACTACAGCACCTTCGATGTGATCGAACAGGACCCTGAAGAGTTCAAGAAAGCAGTTGAAGAAAAGGGTGACACGAAGGTCATCATCATGAAGCCGGGGGAAACCCTGGAACTTTGATGCATGAATAAAATAAGGTACAAATAGACTCAAATAAAAATGAAAATCAGATCGAATCTGATCGAATAAACTCAAATAATATAAAAATCGGATCGAATCAGACCGAATAAAAATGAAAATTACCCAAAATCGAGTAAAATAAAAATGAAAATGGGCAAAAATTGAATAAAATCGGAAAAAATGCAGAATCCGGGGGGTTTCAGATCCCGAGTTTCTGTCTCTTTTCCATGATGTGCTGTTCTATCCCGTCGGCTGCCTTTCCGGCGTCTTGTTCAACTCTAAGGACCCCACCTGTCACTTCCCGACAGTCTTCGGTCAGGAGTTTGACAAGGTTCGGGCCTCCGGTGACAGTCGGGACGGGGTTTACGTAGGTGTAGAGCCCGAGTGCCAGGGCAAAGATGGCATCGATTGTGGCTTTCTGTTCCATATATTCAGGGGCTGCTGCGGCAACCGGAAGGTCCGGAACAGGAGCCCCCAGGACTGCGGAGATGGCTCCGAGAAGGTCGGCAAGCCTCCCGGTGTCGGTGCAGGTCCCGTAACTGAGCACGGGCGGGACGCCCAGAGCTTCACAGACCGCTTTCAGGCTGTCCCCGGCAAACTTCCGGGCTTCGGGAGAGCAGAGGCCAGCTACCTGCATAGCTCCGTTCCCGCAGCCCAGGGAGAGGACCAGGATGTTTCGCTTGATCAGCTCTTTTACCACGGCAACACTGTGCGTGTCCTGCCCGTAGTCCCGCAGGGTCGTGCAGGAGACCATGCCCACCACTCCTTTAATAGCGCCGCTTTTTATGGCGTCAAGGAGGGGGTCGAGGCTGCCTCCCAGGGCGTCCAGGATGCTCTCGGTTGAAAAGCCGACTACGGCTTCTTTCATCGGAAGTTGTTTTACCCCTTCGATGGATTTTTTCCGTTCCTTGAAGTTTTCGATCGCCATTTCCAGGAGCTTTGAAGCCTGCCTTCCAGCCTCTACAGGGTTATAGTTCAGGCGATCAGTGATGCCTTCGAAAGCCACGAGTTCGCTTACCGGCATGAGTTTGAACCCGTATTTTTCAGCGTAGAGGGGGGCAACGGGCAGGGAACAGTTCATGTCCGCGGCAAAAAGGTCCACAGCTCCGCTCGCAAACACGGCTTCCTGGGAAATCCAGTTACCCGTAAAGCCATAGAACACATCATCTTCCTCCCACCTCTGGATCATTTCCTGGCCTGTTTCTATGCTGGCAATAACCCTCAGCCCCTTTGCCCCTGCGGCTTTTGCCCTGTCCTGCCACTCCGGCTTCCGGGCAAGCTGGACCATGGCAAAACCAAGGAAGGGTTCGTGGCCGTTCGGGAGTACGTTTACATAATCAGGGTCAAGCACCCCGAGATCGACCCGCATTGAGTGGGGTTTTGGGATCCCGAAGAGGATATCCTGACAGTACTCGTTTACTATCTGGCTCTGGTACGCCATTGCAACGCCCAGACGCATGGCCTTCAGGGCCAGGCTTACGTAGTACCCGTCAACGTTTGTCAGGCAGGAGCTTGTGGAAAGCATCATTTCCCCGTAGATCCCTCCCGGGAATATCCCCAGTTCTTCCCACCTTTTCTTCCTTTCCGGAGGGGCAAGAGCCTCGACTATCAGGCTGGGTTCGTATGCCGGTTTGTTAAATTCCTTCTCCACGAATTCACAGAGCTTAAGGGCAATTTCCGCATCACTTCCCAGGGTTTCGATCCCCAGCCTACCCGCAAACGTCCTGAGTTTCTCCGGCTCTTTTATAGTGAAAGGGGTTTTGCCCTTTGCGGTTTCCCTGAGCGTCCGGATGGTCTGGTCCGTGTGATACTGGTAGGTGGATGTCCCCATCACGTTCCTTAGCAACATCATCCTCATTGCCATGCCGTCGGCGGTAATCCCGCAGACCCCTCTTTTGTCTTTGGCGGCATCCGCCCGGCAGGGGCCGTTGGAACAGAAGTCACAGCGGACGCCTCCCATACAGAACATGCACCGCTTATCCGGGTCTCCCCCCAGGCCCTGGGCTTCGTAGCGGTCCCAGACATTGGTCATGTTGTCCTGTTTAATTTTTTCGTACATTTTCTGTACGGATTCGTGATAAGAAATTCTCTCCTTATCCATTTGTTTCTCGCCCTTTTTCAGTATTTTTGAAAATCCAGTTTTCAATCCAGATGTCAGCGTTTCACTCCCCTATAGTATACTTTTCAGCTTATTTCCGAAAATACCGGTTTTTTAAATAAAGACCGTTTTCACAGCAGTTTTTTCACAGCAGTTTTGTTTCGTCGGTCTGTCTGGGAACTTTTACCACAAGTACCCTGAATAAGGAATCACCTTCGTTCAGGAGACGGTGAGGGATTTTTGCAGGACTTTCTATTAGCATGTCCCTGCTGACCTCTGCTTTTTCATCTCCCACCTCTACCGAACCTGTGCCTTCGAGGACGTAGAAGAAAACATCTACCGGAGTAATGTGTTTCTTCATTTTCTCCCCGGCCTTCAGTTCGATATGCATTACCTGCGCATGCTCGGTATCGTAGAGTTTGCGCACGCTAACGTTGTGAGGATTAGGTTTTTCCGGTGCTGACCTGACGTCGAGTATTTCCATTATATTACCCCCCAAAGTAATCGTTTGGATTTACGTGGTGAATTATCGTGGTGAATTATCGTGGTGAATTATATCCTTATTGTTTAATAAATACACCGAACATTCAATTACAAACTAAATCAAAAGACAATTACAAACTAAATCAAAAGACAATTGTTTATAGGGATCGTGACAGGAATTTTTCAGAAATCTGAATTGAGTTATAATTTCAATACCGATTTATAGGTCCGGGTATATTTTGCAGACATGAACCCGAGCACTAAAATTAGAAAAATAGATCTTCCTTTCGGAAACGGAGTGATTGAACTCAAAATTCCTGAAAAGAACCTCTCTGAACTCATCCTGCCCTCAGAACCCGAAACCAGGGAAGATGAAAGTTACATAGTCAAAAAAGCCCTTCTGGACCCAATAGGAAGCAGTCGTCTTTCAGAGCTTGTAAATCCGGAGTCCCGGATCGCAATCATCGTAAGTGATATAACCAGACCTACTCCTTCTGCAAAGCTTCTCCCCCCTCTCCTTGAAGAACTCCGGCTCGGAGGGGTCAGGGATGATAATATAACTATCGTTTTTGCCCTGGGCCTGCACCGGAAACAGACCGAAGAAGAGTGCAGAAAGCTTATTGGGGATGAAATCTTCGAAAACTTCCGCTGCATCCAGCACGACAGGGAACGCTGCAGGCATCTAGGGGAAACCAGTTTCGGGACCCCGGTAGAAATTTTTGAAGAGGTCCTGGACGCAGACCTTATTGTCGGGACCGGCACCATCGAGTTCCATTACTACGCCGGCTACGGTGGGGGAGGAAAGTGCATCCTGCCAGGGGTCAGTTCGGAAAGGGCCGTGCTTTCGTTCCACAGTTTTTACAGCAAACTCTTTGAAGGCGACCCTCTCTCCGGAAGGGTTAACAGCCCGGCAAGGCAGAACATCGAGGAAGCCGCAAAAATAGCGGGTCTTGGCTTTATCCTGAACACGGTAATCGACAGCAAGAAAAGAATCGTAGCTGCGGTTTCAGGGGACTTCATCAAAGCCCACAGGAAAGGTGCAGAGTATGTGGATACCATGTACAAGGTGCCGGTGGAACCTGCTGACGCTGTCATTGCCTCCTGCGGCGGCTTTCCCAAGGACATAAATCTCTACCAGGCGACAAAAGCCCTGGAAAACGCCGTAGCTGCAGTAAAAACGGGAGGCTCAATAGTGCTTGCAGCCGAATGCCCGGAGGGGCTCGGGAATAAGGTTTACGAGTGCTGGAGCAGGGAGTGTAAAAGCCCGGATGAGGCTGTTGAGAGGTTCAGGGAAAATTTCGAGTTCGGAGGGCATAAGAGTGCAATTGTCGGAAAGGCGGCAAAAGAGTTCAGGCTTTATATGGTCTCGAAACTTTCCGAAGAAGAGTGCAGGAACACTTTCTTTACCCCGGTCGGAACCGTGCAGGAAGCCCTGGAAATAATTCTCGCTGAAAATCCGGAAGCCAGAATTCATGTGATGCCCGACGGGGGGAGGACGCTTCCGGTCAGAAAGGAAACCTGAAGCAGGAAAGAAATTTTGCAGTCCGGAAAGAATTCTGAGTATCAGTTTACCGCATACTTATTGTTAACCGGACAAGTATTGTTAACTTTCCAAATCATTGGTTACTGCATAAGATTTCATAGGTATTGCTGATCTCCAGCGTATGTTTACCTATATCATTTTATATTATCAGGATATTCCTTCCGGACATGAACATGAAGACAAATGTAAAAAAGATTAAACTCGCTTTCGGCAGCGAGAAACTTGAGCTGGAGGTTCCGGAAAAGAACCTCTCCAGCATCATAATGCCCTCGGAACCAGAAAAACGGGAAGAGGGAGCTTTTTTAATCAAAAAAGCGCTTGAAAACCCCATAAAGAGCAGGCGCCTTTCCGAGATTGTAAACCCGGAATCAAAGGTTGCGGTTATTGTAAGCGACGTTACCCGCCCGACCCCCACTGCAAAGCTGCTGCCCCCCCTCCTCGAAGAGCTTTATCTCGGAGGAGCAAAAGCCGAAAACATTACAATCATATTCGCCCTTGGCCTGCACAGGCGGCAGACCGAAGAGGAATCCCGAAAACTGGTCGGGGACGAAATTTACGGGAAAATCCGCTGCATCCAGCACGATACGAGCAGGTGCAGGCGTGTAGGGGTTACGAGCCGCGGGACGCCTGTAGAGGTTTTTGAAGAAGTGCTTGATTCCGATGTGGTCGTCGGGACCGGTGGTATTGAGTTCCACTATTATGCGGGGTACAGCGGTGGGGCCAAATCCGTTCTCCCCGGTGTGAGTTCGGAAGCCTCCGTGCTTACAAACCACAAACTGATGATCGAAGAAAAGGCGGTTTCCGGAAGAATTGACAGCCCTGTCAGGCAGGACATGGAAGAAGCCGTAAAAATCGCGGGACTCGACTTCATCCTGAACGTGGTGCTCGACAGCAAGAAAGGAATCGTTGCTGCCGTTGCAGGGGACTTTATCGAAGCCCACCGCAAAGGAGTCGAAGCCGTGGACACCATGTATAAGGTCCAGGTCGAGCCCGCAGACGCCGTCATCGTCTCCTGCGGAGGTTATCCCAAAGACATCAACCTCTACCAGGCCAACAAGTCCCTTGACAACGCCACCCAGGCCGTAAAAGACGGTGGCTCCATCATCCTGGTCGCCGAGTGCTCCGAAGGTATCGGGAACCAGATCTACGAGTGCTGGAACAAAGAATGCAAAACCCCGAACGAGGCAGTCGAACGTTTCAAACGTTGTTTCGAGTTCGGTGGGCACAAGAGCGCCATTGTGGCTAAAGCCGCAAAAAAGTTCAAACTTTACCTGGTCTCAAAGCTCCGGGAGGAAGATACCAGGGATGCCTTTTTCACCCCGATGGGAAGTGTCCGGGAAGCCCTTGAAGAAGTCCTTTCCAAAAATCCTGACGCAAAAATCCACCTGATGCCCCACGGCGGGCAGACCCTCCCGGTGAGAAAAGAGGAGTGAAAAAGGAAAAACCGGAAAGGAGAAATGAATTAAAAATAATCGGAAAAAGAATCTTTATAAGTTCTATAATTTTTTTCTTTTTCTTTTTCTTTTTCTTTTCCTTTTCTTTCTTCTTTTCCTTTTCTTTCTTCTTTTCCTTTTCTTTCTTCTTTTTCCCTTCTTTCTTCTTTTCCTTTTCTTTCTTCTTTTTCCCTTCTTTCTTGAATTGTCACCTGATCGTAGATAAGAATGGAACCTGATTGATCACTCTTACTACTTCATTGATACCAGGATTTCCTTGCCAAAAATGAAAATATAGAGTTTCTTATTTTTACGCTTCTTGCTCTTTAATTATACAGGATTCAAATTCTTCTTGAAGCAATTTTCCATCAATGCTTCCTGCTTTTCCGATAGCAACGATCTGTGTACGGGGGGTTCTTCCGTTCCATTCATCTATTAGTTCCACATCAGCCCTCCTGCCAACGACCTGAAGCACTGCACGTTTTTCCGGAGTTTCCGTAGAATAAACAATTCCTTTGCATCGGTAGATGTTTTCAGGAAGCCTTTTACGGATCATTTTCTCAAGTGCAATGAGTGAAATGGGTTCATCAGACTCATAACTCCAGGTGCTGAATGTATTGTTTGCATCAAAAGAATGGTCGTGACAATGGAGACTCACATTTTCAAGGTCCATGCATCCAGGTCCATATTTTTTTGGATCAAAACGTCCGACGGCAAAAAGAATTTCCATAGGTACATCGCAATATTTTGCTTCCACGATACGAACCCTGTTCATGCGTTCATCGATCCATTCTTTGATTCTGGTTACCTGTGTGCTGTCTACAAGATCAACCTTGTTCAGGACAACCATGTCAGAGAATCCGATCTGCCGCAGTTTGAGCTCGGACAGCATGGGATATTCGGGATGTGCAAAGACCTGCTCGGCATCTACTACGCAGATGACACTATCGAGGCGAATACTGTCACGAAACTTAGGATCGTTGAATGTAACAAAGATGCCTGTTGGCTCTGCGATTCCGCTTGCTTCAAGCAGGATGTACTCGACAGGCTCGGGCCTTTCAAGAAGCTTGACTATCGACTCAATTAGGTCATCCCGTATCTGGCAACATATACAACCGTTTGAGAGGCTGATGATATCGGATTGCACTCCGACAATAAGGTCTGCATCAACATTGATGCTGCCAAAGTCATTCACCAGAACTGCAACTTGAAGGCCGTGATCCCCGTTAAGGATACGGTTGAGAAGTGTTGTTTTCCCTGCCCCAAGAAATCCGGTCAGAATTGTAATCGGAACGGTTTTATTCTCATTACTGACAATTTCCATACTCTCCCCTGCTTCTTCTTTTCCCTTCTCTTTCTCTTTCTTACATTTCCCCGCTTCTTCTCTTTCTTAATTCTTCTCTTCCCCACTCTTTCTCTTTCTCTTTCTTACATTTCCCCGCTTCTTCTCTTTCTTAATTCTTCTCTTCCCCACTCTTTCTCTTTCTCTTTTTCTTTCTTACTTTTCCCTGTTTCTCATCTTCCCCGAAACGCTTTTATTTCCGCCTATAGCCGGAAAACGCTTCTAAAAAATGAAATTGTTCCGTGATGGAATTACGGATTGGGTTTTTTCCGTGCTGCCGTCATCTTCTCAAGGTCCACCTTCATACCCTCCGGTATCTTGACAAAGGGTTCTCTGAAAACATCCGGAGGATACCATATTTTGGGGTCAATTTCCAGGTCTCTCGTGTATTGTTCCTGCTGGTCTTCACGCGGTATCCTGGGTTTGGGAATTTCGAGTTCTTTAGGGATCTTTCCTTTGAAGAGTTCTGCCGGATCAGGTTGAGACATCCCGGTATCTTCCGGAATCACGGCTTTTCGAGCCCATATTGCATCTTTTGTGACATTGACGACCATGACATCAGGCGCTCCAAACACAAACAGACCGTCCCAGTGAGCACGAATTCCGGCTATAACTTCGTTTACCGTACTTTCATCGTACTCCATATGTGTAACCATCCCGATTCGCGGGTTGACCTCTTTCATAAGGTGACCTGCAGCATAGTGGGGTGTGTGGTGAATGTCGATTGTATAGTTGTAAAGCCAATCCGGAATTCCATACTTGAGTGATACCAGATTTCCTATGTCAGTCTGGCATTCGGTCACAAAAACATCAACATTTTTGGAGTATTTGGCTGTCAGTTCATCGGCTCTTCCGTCTCCTGTCCAGACGAATGAAAGCCCGTTCCAATCCAAACGGTATGCTGAGGCACCATCTTTGGCATGGGAACGCCTCCAGTGACGGATTGTGACCCCGTTCTTGTCGTAACAAATCCCGTTTTCATCTTTCCAGTCAAATTCATTGACCTCTACTTCATATCCATCGCCAATGGGACATGCATCAAAAGCCTCAAGATGCCATTTAAGCATCTTTTTCATCCCTTCAACCATAGCTCGTGTTCCAAGTTCTGGAGTGCGCCCCGAAGGTCCGTGAACTCGTAATGGTTTCCATCTTCCGGCCCAGGCAGAGAAGGGCAGAAGGTAGGAAAGGTCATGGTAATGGTCAATATGCAAATGTGTAATGAAAATATCATTAACAACCTGAACCGGGATTGCCATTCCAAGAATGTTTTTCACGCACCCCGGACCGAAGTCAAAGAAAAATCTCTGTCCATCTCCAAGTTCAACCATGATGCATGTTCCTGCCTGATTACGCCGTGGTGGAAATGGACAACTCCCGATAAACGAAATCCTCATCTCATCCGGCCCAAGCTTTTCACTATTCGGGTAGTAGTTATTTCTGTTCCCCACACTTGGGGTTGGCCTGAAATAAGGTGGAAGTGTGATCCCACCCCCAGGTGTCCCTCCATATGGATTTACTGGCATTTCCATTCTTTATCCCCCAACTATTAAGTATGTGACTTTAAATATTTTAAAAAAATTATGATATTCTTTAGAATGCTAGGCGTTTTTTTTGAATTGTTTTATTTATTTAAATATATTTATTTGGATTTATACATTGTCAGTAAATATATATGTAACAAGCAAAGGGAAAGCGATTTTTAAAAACACTGTTTTATGTGAGGGGTCAATTCAAAAAAAAAGAAAGGAAGAATAAAAAAGAAAAAAAGAAGGGGATGATTTGCCCTGAAAGGTAGCCTGCTCAAACGCTTGCCGTATCGGCATTTGTGTGTGCAAGGTGCTCAAAGTCGTCTTCATCCTCATCCTGGGGCCTGAGGCTGTAGCACTTATCTAGGAATTTTTCCGGCATCGGTTTTGTTGCCAGGCTTACCACGATTGCTACAAGGAATGCAAGCGGGGTTGCAACAAGAATCGGGTCCACGAGGGTCCAGGTTCCTGAAAGCAGGGTAGCTTTTCCGAAGATTGCCAGGCATATCTTGAGGGGGACCGCTTCTTTTGCGTGGACGAAGACCAGCCAGAAAAGGCTTCCGAACGTTCCTACGACCAGGCTTGCCAGGGCTCCTTCCCTTGTTATGCGCTTCCAGAAGAGTGCTCCCATGTAGATTGGCAGGAAGGCTGAGGTACAGAGACCCATGAACATGGCTGTTGCCCGGGCGATTATGCTTATCGGGAGGATGTAGGCCAGGATGACCGAAAAAAGGATGGAAAAGGCCATTCCGATCCTGGTGGCATGGATGGTGGTATCTTTGGATTTTCCTTTCTTGATACCTTCCTGGTAGAAGTCGTGCCCTATGGCCGTGCCCATGGCGTGAAACTGGGCTCCCGAGGTGGACATGGCAGCCGAGAGCAGGCTTAACATGAAGAACATCACGAAGAGTTCGGGCATGGCGCTGTTAAGGTACGCCGGCATGATAAGGTCCGTGTTGCCCCCTACAACCTCAAGAGCGATCTGGCCCGTGGTCCTGTAGAAGTACACGTTGGAAAGGGATCCCACCACGTATGCCACACCTGCCATCATGAGGATGAAAGGGCCTCCGACAAGGACTGCCCTTTTCAGGGAACGGTCGTCTTTTACCGTCATAAACCTGACTGCGAGCTGGGGCTGGGCAAGAACCCCTATGCCGACTCCCAGAAAGAGGGTGGAGACCATCGTCCACCAGAGCGGTGACCCGAGGGAAGGCATGGCAGTCCAGCCCTGATGCCCGATGTCAACAAGGGACTGCGGGACAAGAGGGGCCATATCGGTAAGGGTCTGGTGAGCTCCCACGACGCCTCCCAGTTTTACGTAGGTAAAGATAAGCAAAAAGGCCATTCCGATAAACATGAGGGTGCCCTGGAAGGCATCCACGTACATGACGGAAAGCAGCCCGCCTTTGATAACGTAGGAAGCAATGATAATCGTGAAGATCAGAAGGGCAAAGTTGTAGTTAATCCCCAGGGTCGTTTCAAGGAACCGGGCAGCTCCGATGAGTACGCTTCCTGCGTACAGTGGCATGAATAACCCTATCAGAAGCCCGGAAAAGCCCTGGATGAAGCGGGACTGGAAACGCCTCCCCAGGAATTCGGGAAAGGTAACCGCTCCGAGGTTAAGTCCCATGCGCCGGGTTTTCGGTCCGAAGACCACAAAAGCTATGAAGATCCCGAAAAAGATGTTCATAAAGACCAGCCACAGGAGTCCCATTCCCAGGGATGCGGCCACTCCCCCGAAACCGATGATCGCCGAGGTGCTGATAAAGGCCGCCCCGTAGGATAGGGCCATGATGGCCGGGTGCACCTTCCGGCCTGCAAGCATATATCCGTCGGTCTGGGAACTCTGCCTGTAACCCAGACGAGCGAGGTAGAAAATGGATGCAAGGTACACCAGAACAAGGATGATGAGAGTTGAAGTATCGACTGCCATAAAAATCGCTCCTTAAAAAACGTCTATTAAAAAAGCTAATTGGTTAGTCACATGCCGTTTTTTCTACAGGCTTACCAGGAGCTACCTTACCGGAATATCTCTGAAACTCCGATCTCCGCAAGCTTTCTACCGGCTTATGTCCGACCAGCTTATTCCTGAACAGCAGGTCTCATGGCACTACTTATTACTGCCTGCTCTTCTTCCTCTCCTTCTTTCCAGTTCAATGCCCCGTACACAATGCAGCCGAGTGCACTTACCACACATGAAACATATGCAAGCCAGATCTGTGGATCATCGATTCCTAACATCTCTACACCTTTCTGATAATGTTAATCTGTTACTCGTTAACATGACACTTGTTAGCATAGTTCATATCAGGGTTTTTGGTATTTAAAGATATTGTCTTAATATGCCAAAAACAGTTTTATTTTATTTTATCACTGAGGATGATTTCCAGGGTTTTTCCCGGGAAATTTTCTATAAAATAATCAATTTTACTTGTTCACACTGTTTATATATCGCCGATTTATAGAACTCTCTTTACCTCTTCGGCTAATAGTTGTTAGCTGGATAAATCGTTTAATATGTACAATTGTCCAATTTATCAGGGTAATGTGCCTCAGGTACTTGAAAATCCATATAATTACTTATAAAATCGTTACTTGAAATTACTGATTAAAATTGTTATATAAGACATTTATTTTGATATAGTGTTTAATATAATGAAGGTTGGAAAAATGAATCAAGGAATTAAATCAATTTTACTTGCGATATTGATGGTAATGCTTGCCTGCAGTTTCCCTGTTTCTGCACATGAAGAATCCCCCGCTGCTATTGTGGCAGAAATCGGTGAGCACGCAGAGGAGCTTTCTGCCGTAGCCGGAAACATCCATGATGAGACTGAAATGATTGCTGATGATGAAAGTCTCGATGAGGCTTTAAGGGCAAAGGGAGAAGAAGTCCACCTTTCTTCTCACGATATTGACCACTGTGCCCAGGAACTCCTCAGAAGCGTGGAAACCCTTAACGGGCTGGTTGCGGACCCCGAAGCGAACATGGATGCAATCGAGGCTGAAATTGCGGACATGAAAGAGCACATTGAGGAATGCGAAGGAATCATGGAATCCAAGGGTGACATTGTCCATGCTCTCGGAAGCGAGGTTCCCGAAACCCATGCCGAATATGCTGACAACACCCATGACTATTACCATGAAGCCGAGGCAGTCCTCAGGGGCATCGACTCCCATGTCGGAGAACTCGAAGAATCCCTTGGAATCGGAACGGCATCCGCAGCATCCGCAGCACCTGTAAGCGGGAACGTTGCAGCGGCCCTGGATGAAGTAGAGGAAAACGCAAACGAACTGCTTGATTATGCAGGCAAAATCCACGACGAGACCGAGTACATTGCAGATGACGAAGCTCTCTCGGAAGACATTCGTGCAGTTGGTGAGGAAATCCACCTTTCTTCCCACGACATCGAGCACTGTGCTAAAGAGGTCCTTGAGCATGTGGAAAACATAAGGGGTCTCGCAGGAGACGTTGAAGCCAACAAGGCAGCCATTGACGAGGAAATCGGGGAAATGAACGAGCACCTTGAAGAGTGTGCAGGTATAATCGAGTCCAAGCACGACAATCTCCATGAACTCACCGGAATGGTTCCCGAGACCCACGCCGAATATGCTGACAACACCCATGATTACTATCACGAAACCGAATACATCGTAGCTGACATTAAGGAAAACGTCGGCGAACTCCAGGAAGCCATTGAAAACCCGACGTCTGCAGCCGAAGCAAAGGCAGCTCCCGAAACTGAAACAGACGAAGATGCTGCCGAAGAAGAGTCCGGAAACAGTGCACCTGGCTTTGGCCTTGTCCTCGCTGTAGCAGGAATGCTTTGCACAGTATTCTTCGCAAGAAGAAAGTAAATTTAGGTAATCAAAGGAAGGATTTTCCCCTTCCTTTTCTGTTTTTTCGCACAAGCCCTGCCCAAATTGCGTATCTTTCCGGAAAGATTTGAAAAGGGAAGAAAAGGGATGATTTTTAAAGACACGGTAATTTGATTCAAAATTGTTTTATTTATTATTAATTGGTCTCTTTTCAGGTGAAAGCCTTGTAATATATCAAAGGAAAGCAGGATTAAGAGAAAAAACGCAAATGAAAACAAGTATTTTTTTATTATACCCCAATTTAATTTGATTTTATACTCAAATAAAGTGTAGTTTAATTGGCAACTCTCATTACTGGCGTCCGAAGTAACTGGTATCCGAATTTATTGATAATTCAAATTCAAACCCAAATCTAAAAAGGTGAATTAACCGTGCATATTTCAGATGGAGTATTATCTGTTCCGGTGATAACAGCCGGCTGGGCAGTAACTATTGTTTTAGTTATATTTAGTCTCTGGTGGAGCAAAAAATATTTTGATATCGCTGAGGAGATTCCCAAGTTTTCCGTTATGGCAGGTGCTTTTTTTGTTGCGTCCCTTATACACATTACCATAGGGCCTACATGTGTACACCTGATTTTTAACGGGCTGCTGGGAGTAATTCTCGGGCCGCTTGCCTACCTTGCAATGGTCATAGGTTTAACCCTTCAGGCCCTGCTGCTGCAGCATGGGGGAGTTACGACTATCGGGATTAATTCCTTAAACGTAGGGCTTCCGGCAATCATCTGTTACCTTATTTTCAAAAAAGGCCACGACAAAGGAATTTCTACCCCGCTTCTCGGAGCTTTTTGCGGAGGGTTTGCAATTGTCATTACTGTCGTGCTTCTTTCGATATCCCTTGTTACTACGGGCGAACAGTTTATGGAAGTCGCAAAGGTTGCAGCCCTGGCCCACATCCCGATAATGCTTATTGAAGCGGCTGTTACCGGCTCTGTCGTTGCCTATCTTTTGAAAGTAAAGCCGGAAATGCTGCCAATAGCTACTGAAGATATGGATAAAGAAGAAGAATTAAATGTAAGTAAATCTGCGGGAGATGTCTGAAAAATGAATATTAACCGATGTCTGAGAGTTCTTGCACTGTTACTGATCATGTCCTCCGTGTTCATGCCTCTTGCTTCTGCCCACAGGGCTTTTGTAGGATACTTCGTGGGTGCAGATGCAGGAGACGAAATGCAGGTCAAAGCCTGGTACGAAGGCGGATCCCCCATGGCAAATGCCGATGTTTCCGTATACCTGATAACGGGCACGGATGAAGGCGGAAAGGATATCAAAGAGCTCTATTTTGAGGGCAGCACGGACGAAGATGGTTATTGCACCTTCCTAACCGATAGGGGAGAAACGATGTACAGCATTGTCGTAGAACAGGACGGGCACAGGGCAAGAGGTACCATTGACCTCGAAAACCAGGCTTCAAGTTCCCATGAAGACGAACTCCCCCTCCCTGCAAGAGTGGTTGCAGGTTTCGGCTACCTTATAGGGCTTGCCGGGGTCGGCATGATGATAAGTGCCAGGAAGATGAAAAAACAGTATGAAAAGAGTTAATAACTATAGAAGTGATGAATAGGTGAATATTCGAAAAAGATTCGAATAATAGATCATAGAGGATTTCGAAAAAACCCAACATTTTGCAGGTTGTTTACGAGTATATAGGGTGTATAAACAATTCATGGGAATCAGAGGTTTATCGAAATTCTCACTTATTAATAGTAATAGTACTAATACTAAAATTAATAATAACTAATAACACTAATACTAACTGATAACACCACTAATAATAATAATAATAATAATAATAATAATAATAATAATAATAATAATAATAATTGCCATCTAATTTACGGATGTTTTTTGATGTATAATCGAATCAGTATTTACTTAATCAAAATAAATTAATCAATACTTACTCGTCAAAATAAATTTATCAGTATTTGCTTAATTAAAATAAATTAATTAAAATAAATTAATTGAAATAAATTAATTGAAAAACAAACTCATAGAGGAGAAAACGAATGGACTATCCCAGGATTGATGCATACGCATCCCTTAATTCCCCTATTCATAGCTTTGACCCCAGGGCTAAAATCATAACATTTTCTGTCCTCATCTTCTCTTTTGCTTTCCTGGAAAACATAAATGCAGCTGCCATTGCGGTCGCTTTTTCTTTACTTTTGCTCATAGTTTCCCGCCTGCCTCTCGGCTTCGTGTTCAGCCGTATCAAAGTGCCTCTTGGTTTTATAGTCTCAATTCTGGTAATTATGGCTTTTACCGTGGGTGGAAAGGAACTGTTCAGCATTTTCGGGCTTCGTGTGAGCTATGAAGGTGTGCATCTCGGCACCCTGATTGTTCTTCGGGCTACAGCAGCCCTTTTCCTGGCACTCCTGATGCTCGGGACTTCGCGCTTCGAAGCCATTTTAAAAGCGCTCTATATGCTGAGGGTCCCGGGCATACTCGTACAAATGCTCATGTTTACCTACCGCTACATCTTCGTGTTTATAGATGAGTTCGGAAACATGAAAAACGCTATGGAATCCAAGGGTTTCCAGATAAAAGGCAATAGCAGGCATGCCCTGTCAATCCTGGGAAACGCCGTGGGCATGCTCCTTGTTAAAAGTTACGAACGGGGAGACCGGGTCTACAGCTCCATGGTAGCCAGGGGCTATACCGGCAACCCCATAATTCTTACAAAATTTAAAATGAAGGGTTCGGATTACGTCCTGAGCGGAGTCCTGCTCAGCGCAGCTGTCCTCTTCCACATCTTCCCGGTGATCCTATGAATGTCGCAGTATCCGTTGAAAACCTGAACTATGCCTATCCCAGGAATAAAAAAGCCCTGGAAAACGTGAATCTCGAAGTCTTCGAAGGGGAAAAGGTTGCAGTTATAGGCCCTAACGGGGCCGGAAAGACAACTTTTTTCCTGCACCTGAACGGGACAATCAAAAGCCCTGAAAAGAACGTGAAAATCTTCGGGAAGAGCATCGGGGATATGGCAATTGCGGAGCGGATCCGGGAAGTGGGGATAGTCTTCGCTGATCCTGACGACCAGCTTTTCATGCCAACCGTCTTCGACGACATTGCCTTTGGCCCTACCAACATGGGCCTTTCCCGCGAGGAAGTTGAAAAGAGGGTGAAATACGCAATCGAATGTGTCGGGCTCGAAGGCCTGGAAAACCGCGTCCCTCACCACCTCAGCTGCGGGCAGAAAAAGAAAGTCGCCCTGGCTGCGGTAATCGCAATGCATCCCAGGGTAATTGTCCTTGACGAGCCCACTGCAAACCTGGACCCTAAGAGCCGTTCCGACCTCATCAGGGTCATAAACGAACTGAATGAAAAAGAGGGAATCACCGTCATCATCGCAATGCACGATGTAAACGTGCTTGCCGAAATCGCAGACCGTGTCTACGTCCTGAACAGGGAAATCGTCGCCGAGGGAAGCCCGCGCGAAATCTTCTCGGACTTCAACCTCCTCAGGGAAAACAAACTGGACGCCCCGGACGTTTTCAAGCTCTTCAAGGTCCTGAGCTGCTTCGGCTACAACTGCGACAACTTGCCTTTATGCATTGACGAAGCCGTAAACGAAGTTATTAATTCAATCGAAAGGGACGGCCACATCCACCTGCATATGCACGAACATACCCATAGCGCAGTGAAAGAGATTATGAATAACTATTCCAGTGTGTGGATGTGAACATCAAGAAAGTGCTCAAAAATAATAACCTTAAAAAAGAGAAGTAGAAAAAGAGAAGTGGAAAGGGAAGTAGAAAGAGAACGGGTAAATTCCCGTTTCTGGTTTTCATTCTTAATTATGTGCGTTTTTCCGCCTTTTTCCTTATCCCAGCGTGCACGCCGTAACTTCCCCGCTTAGATTGTGTCTCAGCATCTCTACGGCTGTTTCGAAGTCATCGGTCTGCCCGAGCGCCCACATCATTTTTACCAGAGCAGTTTCGGGAAGGGTGTCTTCACCTTCGATTGCACCTGCTTTCAGGATATCTCGGCCCGTATCATAGACGCGGTCGCAGATCCGACCACTCAGGCACTGGGTGGTAATTATCACGGGCATTTTTGCTGCCACTGCTTTCTGGATATAGGGAATCCACTTTGTGGAGACATGCCCAAGACCTGTCCCTTCGATCACCAGACCTTTGTAGCCTGCGTTTACGTAATAGTCGAGGACCGCCGGATCAGCGCCGGGGGTGAACTTGATAAGGGCGCATTTAGGCTCCATGCCGGGCTTGAACTGCAGGTTTTTTTCTCCGCGCTTCGTATAGTCAATAAGGGTTTTGATTTCCCTGGTCTCGTAGTCGACTGTCCCTATGGGCAGGGAGTTTACTGACTTGAAGGCGTCCCTGCGGGAACTATGCATTTTCCTAACTTTTGTGCCACGGTGGATCTCGCAGTAGTCTTCCGAAGTCGTGCCGTGCATGACCACCGAGACTTCAGCAATGTCACTTACCGCAACGCAGGCTGCGCAGATGGCGTTCATCGCGTTGTCGCTGCTGGGACGGTCGGCACTTCTCTGGGAACCCACAAAAACAATTGGGACCGGGGTATCAATCATGAAGGAAAGGGCGGCTGCCGAGTACATCATGGTGTCCGTCCCATGGGTCACAATGATCCCTTCTGCACCGGCTTTGATTTCTTCCACAACGGCCTTTGCAAGGTTTTCCCAGGAAGCCTGGTCCATGTTCTCGGAAAGGATGCTTGAGATTACCCTGCCCTTGAAATCGGCAATTTCCTTAAGTTCGGGAATCGCGGAAAGGATGTCATCGGCGGTGAACTGGGAGGTAACGGCCCCTGTCCGGTAGTCGATCTTGCTAGCAATGGTCCCGCCAGTGGAGAGGATCGCTACCTTCGGGAGTTTTCCCTTTCCGGAGGCTGCTGCTTCTGGCCCGGGCTTTGCTTCTTTTGTTCCGGTCTCAGCCTCTTTTTCATTTTCGCTCTCCAGAAGGGTAACCCGGACTTCATCCCTGCAAAAGCCCGCATTGTAGCCGCTTTTCATCTTAATCGTAATGTACCCTTCCATGGAAGGCATCACCTTGCCTTCGTACACGCTGCCGTTCTTTTCTATGCGTACCCAGTCGCCCTGTTTAAAATCCATGATCGGTCCCTTTTTCTGAGTTTTGAAGTATTGAGTGATCGTGATTTTTTTGCGTGATCTCGTGAAGTTTAATTCCTGAATTTTTCATTCCTGAATTTTCCATACCTAAGAGGTCAACGTACTATTAAAAAGTTAATTGAAGGGAAAAGTTAATTGAAAGCTTATTGGCATTCTGTCTTTACTAAACTTTCATTTTTTGCTGAACCCCGGTTTTTGCTGTACACTCAGCCTTTCCTGTACACTCAGCCTTTCCCGTACATTCAGCCTTTCCCGTACATTCAGCCTTTCCTGTACTCTTCCACCACTCCCAGAAGGGCTTCAAAGGCGGAGTCTATGGAGTCCTTCAAGGTTATGATTTCCTGAGAATTGAACTCGGTTTCGGAAATTCTTTTTGAGAGGTAGCGTCCCATTTCTTCGGGGGCCGGGCCTCCGGTTACTTTCCGACGCTCGATATTCGATACCGGGTCAAGGGCTTCAAGTACCATTTTTTCCGTCAATCCCCTGCCCGAAAGGGACTCCCCTAGCACGACTTCGGCCACGGAGTCTATCTTTTCCAGGGTTGGAGATTCCTTTTCCCTTGCCAGCACCCCGACGAGCTGGTGAGCGGTCCTGAAAGGAATTCCGGTTTCCCGGACAAAGGTGTCCGCAAGCTCGGTGGCGGTGGTAAACCCTGTGACCGCCTGGGCTTCAAGCACTCCGGGGCGGACATTCATGGTCCTGATCATACCTTCCATTACCCTGACCGAGGACCTGACGGTTTCCACGGAGCGCCAGATGTTCGGGGTAGCTTCCTGCAGGTCCCGGTTGTAGCTCAGGGGAAGGGCCTTACAGATTGAGAGCAGGGTCATGAGAGCCCCGACCGCAACGCCTGTTTTCCCGCGCATGAGTTCGGCTGTGTCCGGGTTTTTCTTCTGGGGCATGATCGAGGAGGTGGAGGCGTAGGTGTCGTCCAGTTCGATAAAGTTGAATTCGGAAGAGGACCATACCACCAGTTCCTCGGCCATCCTGCTCAGGTTGATCATGAGGTTTGCAAACACGGAGGCGCACTCGATAAGGAAGTCCCTGCTGCTCACAGCGTCCATGGAATTTTCCAGCATGCCCGCAAAGCCCAGGAGTTCCTGGGTCCGCTTCCGGTTGAGGTCAAAGCCCGTGGATGCGAAAGCCGCAGCCCCCAGGGGGCAGAGGTTGACCCTGGAAAAGGCGTCAAGTACCCGGTCAAAGTCCCTCCCGAAAGCCGCTTCATGGGCACAGAGGTGGTGGGCCAGGGTCGTCGGCTGGGCGTGTTGCAGGTGGGTAAAGCCGGGCATGAGAGTCTTTGCATGCTTTTCGGCAAGAGCAAGGAAAGTCTTCCTGAAGGCAAGCAGTTCCTCGAGCAGCCCAAGCAGTTCTTCCCTGAGAGTCAACCTGATACAGGTCGCAACTTCGTCATTCCGGGAACGCCCGGAGTGCATCCTGCCTCCCACGTCTTCTCCCACCATGTCGATTAGCCGGGATTCAAGGGAGATGTGGATGTCCTCATAACTGAAATCAAGCTTTTCCATGCCCTCTTCCCTTATCTTCAAAAGCCCGTCCAGGATTTTGCCACAGTCCTCGGCCTCAATGATCCCCTGCTCCTTCAGCATCACGGTATGGGCAAGGTCCACTGCGATGTCGGAGTAAAAAATCCACCTGTCAGCTTCCATGGAGGAGGTGTAGCGCAAAATTTCCTCGTCCGGGGCTGCTTCTAACCTGCCTCTGCGTAAAATATTACTCATCTGAGTCCCTCTGTATGATCTTCGTGAAATGAATTTCTGTGATGTGATTTTGTTCTGATATGAATTTGATATGATATTATTTTGGTTTGATTTGAATTTGGTTTGATGTGGTTTTGCTTTGATATGAATTTGATATGATATTAATGTGATTTTGAAATTTTGCTGCCTGTTTGAAAGGCAGCCGGAATACTCTAAAATCTGCAGCGTGGTATTGCTCCAAACAGTTAAATATGAATCGCTTTCCCTGATTTGCCGTATTTTTGGGACTTTTGCATTCAGAGACTTTCGTATTCAGAGACTTTCGTATTCAGAGACTTTTGTGTTCCGGAACTTTTGCGCCTGGAGAAACCCAAGCAACCGGAATTAGTCATCTCACGTCGTTCTTGTTCCGTTCACCGAAGGTGAACGGCTTTTCCAGAATAAAATAGAAGAAAATTGAAAGTAGTCTGAAAAACCGGCAGTAGTTGAAACAAAACAAAAGTAAATATAACCGGTTCTTTGTTGTCTTTTGTGGGAAACCATCACAAAAACCAACAGGGGTTTGAAGTGAAAATCATTTGATCCATAGAGAATGATTAAGAGGCATCTAACCTGTAAATAATCTTTACAACATCTTCAACTTATTTAATTTCTTAATTTTCATTTCCTTTTTGTGAGGGCCGCCAGGAAAGCTGGCGGAGGCACCTATTCACATCTGATTGAAAAGCGGTTTCCGGGTTCAGGTGAAATATTTCCCTGGCCATTTGTCCCCCTTTTACAACAGATGCCTTAATGAGCGTTTTCCAACCCTTTAAATTTTCCCAGGTTCTGTAAAAAAGCTAATCAGGAATTAAAGTATAAAACTAATTAATGTCCGTAGCTGAAAAGTACAACAGAATGTCTGCAGTCTACGATTTAATGGAATCTCCCATGGAATTCTTTTATTACAGCAAATGGAGAAAAGAAGCCCTTTCGAACTTAAGGGGAATGGTTCTGGAAGTAGGGGTAGGGACCGGAAAGAACCTGAAATACTATCCTGAGGACTGCTCGGTCATAGGCATTGACAACAGCGAAGGGATGCTCGAAAAAGCCCGGAAAAGAGCCGAAGGCATGAAAAACGTGACCCTGCTTTTGATGGACGCCGAGCACCTGGAATTCCCGGAAAATAGTTTTGACTACGTGATAACGACCTTTGTCCTCTGCTCCATCCCGGACCCCGTAAAAGCCCTGAAAGAAATGTATAGGGTCCTGAAACCCGACGGCGAAATGATCAACCTGGAACATATGAGGAGCAATAACCCTTTGATTGCTGCTTATGAAGATTTCATCAACCCGATTTCGGTTGCTCTGACAGGCATTAATGTTAACCGGAGGACTGTGGAAAACATCGGAAAGGCGGGTTTTAAGATTAAGGATGTAAAAAACCTGGCTTTCAAGGACGTTTTCCGGAAGATCAGGTCAAAGCCATGACCTTCTTGAGATTAGCAGGTTTTCATATCTATGACTACATTCTTAAAGTGAATGCGCTAATTTTTTAACAATCCGTAATGTAGGGAAGAATATATACAGATGAATTAAAACAAAAAAGTATTAAACTGATTAATTTTATTTCACTAATATGTACTTTAACGCCACAGAGATTATAGAAACTGTGAGTGATCAAAGTAATTTAATAAGTATAATTATTGGGTCTGGAATATTTGGTTCTGTATCAACATTAATTTTTCGACATTTTGATGGTATAAATAAAAAAAAAGCTACTCTTTATTATCCGCTATTCCTGGCTTGTAGTGCCATCATTGAAGTTGTTACTGAATATAAAATATTAGGACCGGTTAACTGTGAAAAGCAGCTTATTTCATCTTCAAAAACTCTTGATCAAATCATTTACAATCACGGTAGTCTTATATATCTTGAAGGAAACGATTTGCGGAAACTCTTACAAATGAAGACTTCCGTTGATAGAAATATCCAATTTTTTGAAGACATTAGTTGGAAATCTTTTGAAGATATGTTGAAAAATAAGGAGTTCGCTGAGATTAAAAATGATGCAACTTATCTACTCTCAATATCAAAAAATAACGTTAAAACTCTGAGGGAAATTCTGGTGTGAATCAATGGGAACCTACTACATATTTTTATCCTGCAATAAAATTTCAGTTGAGGATGCACACATTCAAGAATATATAAATAAGAGGATACCAAAATCAAAGGATATTTTTATAAGGTGTATTCCTAAGCATGATAATTTAGAATACTCCAAATATGCGATTGATAAACGTGTAGGTAGCAGTATCTATATAGTTAATACTAATGAAGAACCGGATTATGTGAACTCGTGGGAACTCGGATATGCGATGGGTAAAGGATTAACTATTATAGGTTATTCTGAAGGAAAGAACGAAATAAAAATTCCGGAAGATATGAAAAATCTCATCAGACCTATACCTAAAGATATCAATCAATTTGTGGAAAATATTAACCTCACACTTGATGAGTTGACCCCTAAAGAAGAAGTTATTGAAGAAGACTGGAATCGACAGCCCATACCTGCTAAAAAAGAATTTAAAGAGGGGATTTAATGGCATTTCAAAGAGTAAATTCCAGGAAATTAAAACAAGCAGAAAAATTTCAAAAAATCGCCATTAAATCACATAAAATAGGGGGATGGGATAAAGCACTGGAATTCTACGAAAAAGGCTTGGCGATATTTAAAAAACTCGGAGATAAGCAAGGAGTTTCAGATTCTTATGGTAACCTCGGGTTTTTGTATCAGGAGAAAGGGGAATGGGATAAAGCACTGGAATTTTACGAAAAAAGCTTGGAAATAAAAGAAGAACTTGGGGATCAGCAAGGAATTTCAGGTTCTTACAATAACCTCGGGCTTTTATATCAAAACGAAGGGAAATGGGATAAAGCACTGGAATTTTACGAAAAAAGCTTGGAAATAAAAGAAGAACTTGGGGATCAGCAAGGAATTTCAGGTTCTTACAATAACCTCGGGCTTTTATATCAAAAGAAAGGGAAATGGGATAAAGCACTGGAATTTTACGAAAAAAGCCTAGATATATTTAAAGGACTTGGGGATCAGCAAGGAATTTCAAAATCTTATGGTAACCTCGGACTTTTGTATCATAACAAAGGAGAATGGGATAAAGCGCTGGAATTTTACGAAAAAAGCCTGGAAATACAAGAAGAACTTGGGGATCAGCAAGGAATTTCAAAGTCTTACAATAACCTCGGATCTTTGTATAAGGACAAAGGAGAATGGGATAAAGCACTGGAATTTTACGAAAAAAGTCTGGAAATAAAAGAAGAACTTGGGGATCAGCAAGGAATTTCAAGTTCTTACAATAACCTCGGGCTTTTATATCAAAACAAAGGGAAATGGGATAAAGCACTGGAATTTTATGAAAAAAGCCTAGATATATTTAAAGGACTTGGGGATCAGCAAGGAATTTCAAGTTCTTACAATAACCTCGGGATTTTATATCAGAGTAAAGGGAAATGGGATAAAGCACTGGAATTTTATGAAAAAACCCTGGAAATAAAAGAAGAACTTGGGGATCAGCAAGGAATTTCAACATCTTATGGTAACTTCGGACTTTTGTATCATAACAAAGGAGAATGGGATAAAGCACTGGAATTTTACGAAAAAAGCCTGGAAATACAAGAAGAACTTGGGGATCAGCAAGGAATTTCAAAATCTTATGGTAACCTCGGATCTTTGTATACGGACAAAGGGAAATGGGATGAAGGGCTGGAATTTTATGAAAAAAGCCTGGAAACAAAAGAAGAACTTGGGGATCAGCAAGGAATTTCAAAGTCTTACAATAACCTCGGGATTTTGTATCAATACAAAGGGGAATGGGATAAAGCACTGGAATTTTACGAGAAGAGTCTGGAAATAAAAGAAGAACTTGGGGATCAGCAAGGAATTTCAATTATATTTAGCAATAGAGGAGAAATCAATCTCAAAACCGGTAACTGGGATAGTGCAAAAAAGTATCTAGAAGATTCACTCGAAATAGCAGAAAAACTTTCTCCGATCTCAACAGTTTCTATACTTGAGAATTTAGGGGAGCTATCCAGACTTGAAGACAGATATAATGATGCTGTGAATATTCTTGAAAAATCAATGAATATTGTTAAAGATGTCGGGTCAAAACCTCAGGAAATAGGTATTCTGGAAAAATTAGGAGATGTATATGTAAGTAAATATGTCTCTGAAGAAAAGGAAGAAATAGAGGGTCTCGAATTAGCAGAAGTTTACTATAATGAAGCTTTTGAACTTGCAAAGGATTTGAAAATCCCTCTTCAGGAAGCAACAGCGACAAGAGGGCTTGGAATTGTTGAATCTAAAAAAGGAAATATGGCTGAATCAGAGAAATATTTCCGGAAATCCATTGAGATTCTTAGAAAACTGGGTGCATCTTTTGAATTACAGAAAACATCTTTGGAATATGCAAAAGCCCTTTATGAGAATGATGATCTTTTTGAAGCCGAAATTAGGGCAAAATCGGTCGCATTCGATGCTCAGAAAAGCAACAATTATGAATTATTAAGAAAAGCATATCTGTTACTTGGAGATCTGGCAATAAAACAGGATGATAAATACGAATATTACCTTAAATCTCTAAAAACTGCAGAATTCAATTCTAAAATTTACGTCCGAAATTGCTATCATTTGATTTTCCGCATGAGAAAAATGGATCAAGATCGTTTGACGAAATTTATACCATTACTAAAAGAACAAAATGATGAAAAATATTTTGATCTTTTCCTTGAATCTTTAAATAATAAAATTGAAGGTAAAGAGTATGATATAAGCGAATTCCCAAGCAGTTTGGCACAGGAACTTGAAAAATTCGAGACGATACCTGCTTCACTGTAGTGATTATTAATCCTGCTCATTATGTGTCCAAATTTCCTGAAATCCAGATCTTAGAAAGATACTCTATTAAACAATAATAACTAATTCTTAAATGGGATGCTGGGGAAAACAAAGCGCTATCTTCAGGTTACGCGGGTCATTTTGAAGTACAACCTGCTGCTGGGGCTTTACAGGGACCTTCACGCTGATTATATTTCAACCCCTCAATGTACCTGTACCTATGACCTGGAGAACCGGGAGACGGCTGTCAAGCTCAGGCAGGCGTTTGAGGAGCTGGGACCTACTTTTATAAAGATGGGGCAGACCATGAGCAAGCGTCCGGACCTTGTGCCTCAGACTTATGTCGTGGAGATGATGAACCTCCAGGATAAGGTGAAACCCCTTTCTTTTGAGGAAATGACGGATTCCCTGGACCTTGCCTGCATCTGTGAGTACGACCCTCCTGAACTGCGGAAAAAGAAAAAGAGCCGGGAAGAAATGGAGGCTTCCGGGAAGAGGAAGAGCCAGGCTTTCATTGAAATTTTTGATGAGTTTGATACCACGCCCATTGCAAGCGGCTCCATTGCCCAGGTCTACAAGGGGGTCCTGGAAGGGGAGCACGTGGCCGTGAAAATTCTTCGCCCGAACCTCATTGACATTATAAATACGGACCTTTCCATTATTGACGATTTCAAGCCTATCGTAAAGAAAGTGCTCGGGATCGGGAAGAACTTTGACATTGACGCATTCCTTGAAGAGATCCGGGATATGCTCACGCGGGAAGTTGACCTGAGGATCGAAGCCATGAACATGCGGCGTTTCGGGGACAATTTCAAAAATGAGAAAAAAGTCTCGGTGCCGAAAATCTATCCCGATTACTGCTCTGCCAATGTCCTGACCATGGAATTCATCGAAGGGGTCCAGATAAAAGATGTCATCGACATGGACATCCCGGGGTCGAAGAAATCCGAGTATACGAGGATAATAACCAAGAGCTACCTCAAGCAGGTCTATATCGACGGTTTCTACCACGCAGATCCCCATGGGGGAAACATGCTTGTCCGGGAGGATGACACTATCGCAGTTATCGATTTCGGGGCAGTAGGGAGCATTGATGACGAACTCAAGCGGAACATGCTGGAGTTTTACTACTCGGTCAACAACCGGGACGTGGAAGGAGCTACCGAAGGCTTCCTGAAAATCGGGAAAGCAAAGGCCAAGGGCGTGGATCTTCGGAGGCTCAAGAAGGACATGGATGACCTTATCGCAAGCCAGAACTACGGGCTTGAGGGCAGACAGAGCGACAACTACGCAAAACTCGGGATGAAATACGACATCAAGCTTCCTGGGGAGTTTTCAACCCTCCAGCGGGCAATCCTCCTGATTGAAGGGGTCTGCCTGGAACTCGACCCCCGCTATAAAATCCAGACAATCGCGATTCCGGTCCTTATGGACGCCTACAAAAAACTCAGTACCCCTAAAGGCCCTGCTCTCCACCTCGAGTTTTCCGCCGAGCCCAAGGACGAAAAGGCTGAAATCAGGGCTGCTGTCCAGGAACTGGCTGACAGGATGGGGGATATGGGAGACCGGCTTATGGAAGTGCAGGAGAAAGAAAAAAAAGATAGGGGTTTTTCGAAAGAATTCTACGTTGCGGTCCTGCTTATCCTTTCCACTTATATACTGCTGAGTGGAGAAGCTTTTGCCTGGGTGGGAGCAGCCGGGTTTGCGGGAGCGCTTTTAATCTGGCTGTTTACACTTCTTCGGGTCTCATGATATGGCTTATGGGAAGATAGGTGGCTTCGAATATCTGGCTGTGAGTTTTGATAAAAAAGCTCTAATAAAAGAGAGTATAAAATAAATGTATAAAATAAGTGATTGAAATTCGTGAGATTGGTTGATAAAATAAGCGAGATGGGTGGATAAAATAAATGGAAACTTAAAAACTCAGATCCATTAATGTGGGGGTGACTGCCCTGGTGCAGGAAACTATAAAAATAGAAAATATAGAGTGCGATCACTGCGTCATGCGGGTTGGAAGAGCTATTGCTGCCGTAAAAGGGGTAACGGAAGTCGATGTAAACCTTGAGAAAAAAGAAGCGGTTATAGATTTTGAAGAAGATGAAACCAATCTGGGAGAGATCAAGGCTGCAATCAGGGATGCCGGGTATGAGCCCAGGTGAAACAGGGGCATTCCATGTTTAAATAAGGACATTGATGGTTTATTACTGGTTATTTTTGTTTATTGTTAACTTTTTAAATGAAGGGGGTTTGAACATTACTCAGGAAGCCATAAGGGTTGAAGGCATGTCCTGCGGGCACTGCGTCATGACCGTCAAAAAAGCAATTGAATCCTTGGAAGGCGTAAAGGAAGCAAATGTGAGTCTGGAAGATAAAAAGGCAGTTGTTGAATACGACGAAAAAAAGGTAGAGCTTGAAGATATCAGGGCTGCAGTAAAGGAAGCAGGGTATGAACCTGTATGATCTATCCTGTTTCTGCAGTCCTGCATGACTGTTATCAGGTTGCCGGAGGAAGCAGGGTATGAACTGTATGATCTATCCTGTTTTTGAAGCCCGGACCGCTTTTTACAACAGTAGGGGCAGCTGGACAGAATCATTATATACGAATAAGTGCAGATTTTGATATACAGGGAAACGCAAGCGTGTGTTTAACTGCTGATGCTTTGGGGGTGAAAACATCAGGGAGACATCACTGATCGTGGATGACATGGTCTGCAGGTACTGCAAGAACATGGTCTCCAGACTTGTTAGCTCTATCAACGGAGTTTCTCGTGTAAACGTAAACGTTCCGGACAGGACTGTAAATGTGACCTACGACAGCAAGAAAACCGATGAATACGTCATAAAAATGACCCTGCTCGAAGCCGGGTACAGGCTTTAAGCTATTCAGGAACCGGATACGGGGGGTGGCTGCCCTTCCAGAGGGGCCGGGTTCCGGAACAGGCGGCATTTCAATGGATTTCAGGATAAAGGTCTACGGCATGACCTGCGGTCATTGCCAGAAAAGGGTAGCTGAGGCTATCTCCACCTTGGAGGGTGTAGAATTCACAGAGGTCGATCTCGAAGCCGAAGAGGCTAAAGGTAGCTTCGACCCCGAAAAAGTAAGCCTGGAAGATATAAGGGAAGCTGTTAAGGCAGCCGGGTATGAAACTGAAAAAGGAGAATCTGAAAAAGAAAAATCCTTAATTGTAGCTTCGGAAGAGATACCCGAAACAACTGAAGAAGAAGAAGAAGAAGAAAAAGTTACGGCAATGGAACCTGAACTTCCTGGGAAGGGGATCACTCCCGAAAAAGAAGTTAGGGCTGGAAAGGGAACAGAAGCAGGGGAGGAAGTAGAGGTCGAAAAGGAAGCAGAGGCAGGGGAGGAAGTAGAGGTCAAAAAGGACTTAGAGAAAAAAGCAGCCCTGAAAGCTGATTCTAAAACCGTCCCTAAACCCGCTCCTGCCACTCCTGCCACTCCTGCCACTCCAAAATCCACTTCTGAAGCCGCCCCTAAAGAAATCACCCTTCGGGTTTCGGGTATGACCTGCGCCGCCTGTGCGGCAAATATCGAGAGAGTTCTGAAAAAGAAGGAAGGGGTGGAGTCCGCAGCTGTAAACCTACCGCTCGAAAAAGCCAATGTGAGTTTTGAGCCATCCCGGATTTCTCCGAAAGAAATAGAAGAAGCCATCGAGTCAATAGGGTACGGGGTTGAGAAGGATACCGTTACCCTGGACCTGCAGGGCATGAGCTGTTCGGCCTGCGCTGCAAACATCGAAAGGGTCCTGAACAAAACTGAAGGGGTAATTTCGGCTTCGGCAAATTTCCCGCTGGAAAAAGCTGTGGTGGAATTTGATTCTTCCCGGGTCTCGGTCCGGGAAATGATTGCAGCTGTCGAGAGCATCGGTTATAGGGCTTCCGTAAAGGTCGAAACCGCGGAATATGAGGATAGGGAACGGGAGTTTCGGGAAGCTGAGATCCGTAAGCAAAAGAATAACCTGCTCATTGCCCTGGCTCTGGGGATACCCATCTTTTTTGGAAACATGAGGATGATGATCCCTTTTTTTTCCTTCGTTCCCGCCTTTCTTTCTGACCCGATTGTGTTATTCTTGCTGGCAACCCTGGTCCTCCTCTTTCCGGGGAGGCAGTTTTTCGTCGGGACATATAAGGGTTTCAAGCACGGCGTAACCGATATGAACCTCCTGATCGCCGCAGGGACAGGGTCAGCTTACCTGATAAGCGTGGCCTCGACTTTCCTGGACCTGGGACCCGGCTACGACAGTACTTACTACGACACGGTTTCTTTCCTGATCATTTTCATTGTCCTCGGGCGCTACCTGGAAGCCAGGGCAAGGGGGAGGACTTCGGAAGCCATCAGGAAACTGATGGGGCTCAGGGCAAAGACTTCCCGGATCCTGTTTGAAGGAGAAGAAAAGGAGGTCCCCGTTGAAGAGGTGGTCGTGGGAGACACTGTGGTGGTCCGTCCCGGCGAAAAGATCCCTGTGGACGGGGTTGTTACGGAAGGAAACTCGGCGGTGGACGAGTCCATGCTGACCGGGGAGAGCATTCCCGTGGAGAAGGGAAAAGGCGATACGGTTATAGGAGCTACCCTGAACAAGACCGGGGCTTTTAAGTTCAGGGCCACGAAAGTCGGGGCAGACACTGCCCTTGCCCAGATCATAAAGCTCGTTGAAAGTGCCCAGACCATGAAAGCACCCATCCAGCGGGTTGCCGATGTCTTTGCCGGAAATTTTATCGTAGCTGTACACATAATTGCCCTGCTTGCGTTTTTCTTCTGGTTCTTTATAGGATACTGGCGCTACGGCGTGGGCGAGTCCGAAGCCCTCCGCGGAATCAGCCCTTTCCTTTTTTCCCTGCTGATAGCAATCACCGTCCTTGTAATTTCCTGCCCCTGTGCCGTGGGCCTGGCAACCCCTGCAGCCATCATGGTAGGCACGGGCAAAGGTGCGGAAAACGGGATACTGATCAAGGGAGGGGAAGCCCTTGAGAGGGCACACAAGCTTGATGCGATCGTTTTTGACAAGACAGGGACCCTTACCGAAGGCACCCCGAAACTTACGGACGTCCTGCCGGCCTCCGGCAGGGAGGAAAATGAGGTGCTTTTCGTTGCAGCAACGGCTGAAAAAGGATCAGAACACCCTCTTGGAGAAGCGGTGGTCAAAGGGGCTGAGAAGCAGGATATAAAGCCCGGGAATGCAGCGGATTTCAAATCGATTCCCGGCAAAGGGGTGGAAGCCTACTTCGAAGGAAAAAGGGTTCTCCTGGGCACCCGGAAGCTGATGGAAGAAAACGGGATTTCTTTCAGGGAACTTGACGCCGATATGAGTAAGCTTGAGGAAAACGGAAAGACGGCAATGCTCATTGCCCTTGAAACCGAAGCCCTGGGACTGATTGCCGTAGCCGATACCCTTAAAGAGAGCTCGAAAGACGCGGTTCAGACTCTCCGGAAAATGGGAATCGAAGTTGTGATGATAACCGGAGACAATGCCTCAACCGCAAATGCCATTGCAGCTCAGGTCGGGATTGAGAGGGTGCTTGCCGAAGTGCTGCCCGAAGCCAAGGCGGGAGAAGTCAAGGAACTTCAGGAAGAAGGCAAACTCGTAGGAATGGTGGGCGACGGGATAAATGACGCTCCTGCCCTGATCCAGGCCGACGTGGGGATCGCCATGGGCGCGGGAACTGATGTGGCTATGGAATCCGCCGAAATCGTGCTGATCAAGAACGACATCATGGACGTGGTCGCAGCCCTTCGCCTGAGCCGTCTGACCATCCGCAAGATCAAGCAGAACCTGCTCTGGGCTTTCGGATACAATGCCCTTGGCATCCCCATAGCTGCAGGAATTCTCTATCCTTTTGTAGAGCGCATCCTGATCTCCCCGGAACTTGCAGCAGCGTTCATGGCCCTTAGTTCGGTTTCAGTGACCACCAATTCGTTGCTCATGAAAAGAAGTAAGATTAAATAATTTCAGGGTGGATACTCCTGTGCTTCAATAATTTAAGGAAGAATCAAGACATAATAACCATATATCTGAGAAAAGATGGCTAAATATCTGAGAGAAGAGGACTAAATATTCAGGGCGGATGCCTGCAAAATCTTTCGAATCAAATTGTGTTCCGACCAAACCTTTTATGATCGAAAAGTAACCCACCACATTTAAAATAACTTCAACACTTAAAACAACCAGTAAGCTTCGAACAATTTTTAGAGATATAGTCTCTACAGTAAATGGGTGAACTCCATGGTGAAATTTGGACCTAAGGACAAAAGGACAAGGCTTGTACTCCTTGCAAGCCTTGCAACCTCTATAGTGATCTTGAACCTGTTTTTGTTTGGAGCGATCCTGACCAACATGATTCGGGGGGACATGTCCTACACCCACGTGGACATGGTGGCAGGTGCAGTTTTTGTCTTTGTTATAACCATGATAATTTCACTGTCCCTCTGGCCGAAAATCATTGACCGACTTGAGAGCAGGGAAGAAAGCAAAAAAGCCTCCTGATCTCCGGGAATTACCTATTACCATGCAAGCAATTATATCAAGATTAATAATTCAAATCCAGGTGTTAATATGAAAAACTCCATTAGAAAACTGGGGCTCATAGGGGCCGGCCTCTGTGCAATGACCGAAGAAAAGATCGATGCACTCGTAAAGGATCTGGTCGATAAAGGGGACATAAATAAGGAAGAAGGCAAAAAACTGGTTCTGGATATGCTCGAGGAGAGCAAGAAACAGAAAACCGATCTTGAGAAGAAAATTTCCGAGAAAATCCAGGAAACCTTTTCAAAAGCCGATGTGATTTCTAGAAAAGAGATGCAGGAACTTGAAACCAGAATCGCAACCCTTGAAGAAGAAGTCCGGAAAATGAAAAACAAAGAAAAGATGTTTTTCAAGTGAAAACAACCTTTCCTTTTTTTGTTCAGGTCTTATGACCACATATTTTTTTAGTTACGTTTTTTAGTTTCTGTTTTTAGTTTCTGTTTTTTAGTTTCTGTTTTTTAGTTTCTGTTTTTGCAGGTGGGATATATCTTTTTACAGTTCTTCAATCACGATGTCTTCCTCAAGGCTCACATTTTCAAGCAGTGCCTCGAGTTCTGCCATATCGGCTTCAAGTTCCAGGATTTCTGCCTCGTTAAGCTCCAGTTCCTCTGAATTCGGGGCTTCTTCTCCTGCTTTGGCGGCATCGGAGTCAATTCCCGATTCTTCTACTTCAGCAGCGTCGTTCCCGACGCATCCGGAACCCACAATCCAGACCATTAAAGCTGAGAGGATGAGCAGGTGAGTGAATTTTACCATTGAATTCCTCCTTAAATCCCGTTTTCTCCGTCTTCTTCAGCGGAACCCCCAGTTTCTCCATCCTCCGTATCATCTCCGCCTGCATCATCGTCTGCATCATCGTCTGCATCATCGTCTGCGTCGTCGCCTGCATCATCGTCTGCATCATCGTCTGCATCGTCGCCTGCATCATCGTCTGCGTCGTCGCCTGCATCATCGTCTGCATCGTCGTCTGCGGCATCGTCTGCATTGTCATCTGAGGCATCGTCTGCATCATCGTCTGCATCGTCGCCTGCATCATCGTCTGCGTCGTCGTTTGCCTCGTCGTCTATTTCATCTGAATTGAGGTCTTCAGAATCATTTTCTTCATTGTTATCTTCGGTTTCGTATTCTTTAAGTTCATTGAAGATTTCTTTCAGTAGATCGTTTGCTTCGTTTATGGTTTCAAGGGCTTCACGCAACTGGTTGTTTGCCTCTTCCATTTCCCCTTCACCTGGATTTTCCTCCCGGTAGGTTTCTTTGGCTTCTTCCTGCTTTTCCCGGGCATCTTCCATTAAATCGTCATAATCATCAAGTTTATCATCCAGGTCTTCCAGTTTTGCGAGTTCATCGGGATCTTCAGTATTTTCTTTTAGAGTCTGGATTCTATCGCGGAGCAACTCTGAGAGGGATTCCGACTTAGCCAGGGATTCTTCCATCTTCTCGCTGACAGTCTGACCTGCTTCGAAAGCTGCGTTTTTCTTGGCGTTGTTCCAGACTCCCCTGACGGATGTAGCAGAATTTGCGAAGTCTTCGATCTTGGCATCTTCAGGGGCATCTTCAATTGCTTTCTTTTCTTCCTCAAGCTCTTCTATCTGATCTCTGATAGCGTCAATTCTCTCTTCTGTGCTGTTGCTGTTTGACTGCTCAAGGTTGTATATTATGTTCTCGAGGTGGGCTATCATGTAGTCGATGCTTGAGGTAAGATATGCCCTGGTAGCTTCCCTTTGCGTATCCCCAAATTCTCCATTCCGGATCTGGCTCCTGATCCTGAGAAAAGCCCCTTTCGCGCCCTGGTATTCTTTTCTCCGGTTCTGAACTTCTTCTTTCAACTGTTTCTTTTCATGGATTCTTTGCTGTATCAGTTCCTTTTTCTTGAGAGGTTCGAAATCCGAATCTTCTTCGTCTGCTCCCTCTTCAGTATCTGCATCCTCTCCAGTGTTTGAACCTTCGGAATCTGCTACTTTCCATGACTTCCCATTCTCAGCTCCATTTTCTACACCCTGTCCGTTTCCGGCAAGGGCGGTCGCAGGTAGGATGCTGAAGAGGAGAAGTATGATAGTAAAACAGGATAAATAGCGTATGACTTTCTCTGATTTTTCCATCTGACTGCCTCCATTAATCTGTTATAATTTTGTAACTGATGCTCTATTGGAAAGGAGAAAATATAAGCATTCTTTCCGGAAAATCCTTGATGGATTGAAGCATGTAAATTTTAAAGCTTGATAAAGTCTTATTTTTCTTATTAAAACTTTATTATGTCTTAAAATATCAGGGTCTTCTGGAGGAAAGTAAAAGATTTATGTTAAAACCCCATTTATCACTGCGTGAATTTTAAAAAGCTCTTTACGTTCACCTGCATATTATGTTCCCTCCTTTTTGTCCAGGGAACAGCCCTTGCTGCAACCGTGCACGGGAACGTCTATGAGTGGTACAGTTTCGAGCCGCTTAATAACGCCGTGATTGAAGTAAATTCGACCCCCGAGCAGTACTTTGTTGCAGTGGACGCTGTATATTCCTTCAACCTGCCACCTGGAAATTATCTTGTAAAAGCGAGCTATTTTGAAGGAAATACCATAGTGTATGCGGCTGAAGAGACGGTTAAGATAACTGAAAACGGGGATTATGTAGTTGACCTTCTCCTCTTTCCTGCATACGAGGAAGAGCTTCTGGACCAGAGCGAATTTGAAGAATTCGATAAGGATTTTGAAGAAGCGGAACTTGTGAGCGAGGACAGTTCCGAGAACACCATGTACTCAACCCTGTTACTGGTCCTATGTATTCTGCTTTTTACCGGATATTTCTGGAAAAAAATACACGGGAAACCCCCGAAAATTTCGGATGCTCCTTTGAAGGAAAACAAACAGTTGAGTGAAAAGAGCCCCGGAAGTGTAGGGAATGCTCTGGAAAACTTTGAGGAATTCAAAGAAAATGCAGGAAATTTTGGAGGTTCCTCAGAAACAAGCCCTGAATCTTCTGCCTTACAGGCTGCTGAAGAAGATACCCGGAACCCTGCGGCAGAGGTTCTTGAACCCGAAGCCTACTCTTCGAAAAAAGAAAAATCTGAAGATAAAACCTCAGGAACCGAAGTCACTTCAGAAGTCGAATCAAAAGAAGGACGGGATGAATCAAAACTTGCTGTATCCCCTCCACTTTCGCAGACGCCGAAAGAACCGATTGCAGAAGTTCCGGATATAGATATCCAGCATGATCCTGAAGCTTACCTTCCGGAAGACCTTAAGGAGGTTCTAGAACTCATCCGTGCGAGCGGGAACCGGATTACCCAGCTGGAACTCAGAAAGAAATCCCGTTATTCCGAGTCCAAGGTAAGCCTGATGCTCTCGGACCTGGAAGAGCGAGGGATGATTGAAAAGTTCAAGAAAGGAAGGGGAAATATTATAAGGATCCAGGATGAGCATGTTTTAAAAAGGGATAATGAAAATAAAAAGGATAAGAAAGGGGAAAGTTCCTGAAATCGTTGAAGATCCCTGGATTGAATACTTCCTCTCCAGGAATGAGACTTCTTCTGAAAAACCGAAAATAGCAAATTATATAACTGAATTCACCTACTAACAGCAGGAAGTATGGGAATACATTTGAAATATTTTAAAATATGATAATTTTAGTTAATACCCTTTTTGCTTCTCATATCTTAAAGATACTTCATAACTGAAATTACACCGAGGGACAATATGCGAGTTTCCATGGACATTGAATTAAAGGATGTGCCCGGGCAGATGCTTTTAGCCCTTCAGCCTCTGTCAGAATGCAGGGCTAACCTGATAACTGTTCTGCACCACCACCAGAAGCTTACCCCCCGAAAAACGGTTCCTGTGCAGCTCGTACTCGAGACCAGACCCGAAAATATCGCAGCCATCAAGGCAAGGCTCGAAGAGAACGGAATCAAAGTCGTAAGGGTCGGTGAGCACCGTTTCAGGGAAAGTATTAACGTGGTCCTGATAGGGCACGTAGTCCATACCGGGATTCAGGATACCATTGATGAAATAGACAAGACCGGATTTGCCGAGGTTGCGGACCTTACCCTTTCCATGCCAGGTATTGATATGCTTTCTTCAGCTCTCATAAAAATCAATGCCCTGGGGAAAGAGGAAATCCAGAAGTCGCTTAACATCCTGAAAGAAGTATCAGCAAAGAAAGACCTGCTGATGGTCCTACCAATAGACGTCCAGGCTTGAAAAAAAGATTTTAGGAGAATATTAAGATGAAAACAGTACGCTGTTCCATTATCGGATTCGGTGCGATCGGACAGGGTGTAGCCGAAGTGCTCCTGATGAAGAAAGAGTACCTGGAAAATATGGGCCTTGACGTCCGCGTGATTGCAGTAGTGGACTCGAAAGGTGCAACCCTCTCTCCCGAGGGGGTGAACCTTGCTGACTGCCTTGCCCGCAAAAGGGAAAAGGGAACAGTTGCCCTGGAAAAAATCACGGGCCTTGAAGTCATCAAATCCATAGACCATGAACTGGTAATCGAAACAACTCCTACTAATATCGAAACCGGGGGGGCCGGACTCCAGAACATGCTTGCAGCTTTCGAAAAAGGACTGGACGTTGTTACTTCTAACAAGGGCCCTCTTACCCTAAACTACCGGGACCTCGTGGAAACCGCAAAGGCAGCAGGTTCGAAGTTCAGGTTTGAGGCAACTGTTGGCGGTTCGATGCCTGTCATCAACTTTGCAAAAGAAGTCCTGGCTGGAAACAATATCAGAAGCGTTAAAGGCATCCTGAACGGGACCTGTAACTATATCCTGACAAGGATGCTGGAAGAAAGGGCAAGTTACACCGACATCCTTGCCGAGTCCATGGAACTCGGGATTGCGGAGACAGATCCAACTTACGATGTTGAAGGAATCGATACCGCCTGCAAACTCGTAATCCTTGCAAACGCCATTTTCGGGCTTGACACCACCTATGGGGATGTCGACGTTACGGGAATTACGAAAATCACTCCCGAAGCCCTGGAAATGGCTTACGAGAACGGACACGTGATCAAACTCATAGGAGAGGTCAGCAGGGACCGGATCCATGTGGCTCCCAGGCTTGTTCCCATTAACCATCCCCTGGCTGTTGGAGGGACCCTCAACGTGGCTTCCCTGGATACCGAACTTGCAGGAGAAATCACTGTTACGGGCAGAGGTGCCGGCTCTGTGGAGACCGCAAGTGCAATTCTCAGTGACCTTGTCTCGATTTACAGGGAGCAGTGAAAGGAAACAGGAAGGCTGCGGATCAAAATCCGGATGCCCGAAGAGCTAAAATAGCTAACACATCGTAAACCAAAAAAATAAAAGCTGCTGGGACCATGACGAGCTTCAGGGAATTTGCAGAGACCTGCCAGGCCATCGAGAAAATATCGAGTACCATAGAAACCACGAATAAGGTTGCGGAATTTCTACGGAAAGTGGAAGTTGAAGAACTGCCCCTGGCAACCCACTTTATCATGAGTGAAGTGTTCCCTGCCTGGACAGGAAAACAGCTGGGGATAGGGACCAGCCTCCTTTATGCGTCTCTTTCGAAAGCGTCGGGGATGTCGGTAAAGAGTATTGAAGCCCTGATCCGGACCACAGGGGACATAGGGGAGACCGCCCTCCTGATCCTGAAGGAAAAGAAGAAAAACCAGGTCACTTTTACTTCTTTCCTGGAAGAGGAGTCCGAATTTTCCATCTCCGAAGTTTACCAGCGTTTCATTACCGCTTCCGAAGCCACGGGAAAAGGCTCCCAGAACTTGAAAATCAAAAATCTCCAGTTCCTTTTCAACTCTTCCAACCCCAGGGAAGCAAAGTTCATAGCCCGCCTCGCCCTTGAAGAGCTGCGCATCGGAGTTGGGGAAGGCGTCGTCAGGGATGCTATTGCAAAGGCTTTCAACGTGCCGGCAGATGTTGTGGAACAAGCTTTTATGGTCACGAACGACCTCGGGGATGTGGCTGCCGCAGCCAAGGCCGAGGGGGTTGAGGGCCTGAAAAAGCTTGGGATCGAAATAAACCGCCCCATCAAAATGATGCTCTCCCAGATCAGCCCGGACATCGATGCTGATATCAGGGACATGAAGGAAGCTGCAATCGAATGGAAGTTCGACGGGGCCAGGGTCCAGATCCACAAGGACAGAAATTCGGTAACCATTTTCTCAAGGAAACTCGAAAACGTAACAAACTCCCTCCCCGACCTTGTGGACATCGTCCGGAAGCATGTGAAAGCTGAATCCGCAATCCTGGACGGGGAAGCCGTAGCTGTGGCAGAAGACGGCAAACCGAGGGCTTTCCAGGAGATCCTGAAGCGTTTCCGGCGCAAGTATGACGTGGCTGAGAAAGCCGCCTCTATTCCGATTCAGCTCAATCTCTTTGACATCATGTACCTGAACGGGGAGACCCTTATCTATCTCCCCCTCCGCGAGCGGCGAAAAGCCCTCAAGTCCTGCGTGGAAAGTTCGGTTGAAGATTCCAGGTCCATTTCCGTAGACGAGCAGGTCATCACAGGCGATCTCGAACTCGTGGAAAAGATCTATCAGGAAGCCCTGGATGCCGGGCACGAAGGCATCATGGTCAAAAATCCGGATTCCATTTATTCCCCTGGAAAACGCGGTAAGAACTGGCTCAAGAAAAAGCCTCTCATGGAAACCCTTGACCTGGTGGTCATCGGTGCAGAATGGGGTTTCGGGAGACGTGCCAACCTTATAGGCTCGTACACAGTCGGCTGCTATGACTCTGATACGACCCGTTTCCTGCAGATCGGCAAGGTAGGCACCGGCCTGAGTGACGAACAGCTAAAAGAGCTCACAGAAATGCTCTCCGGGCTCATGGGCGGGGAAGCCGGAGGAGTTTTTGCCGTCCGGCCAAAAGTCGTGGTCGAAATCGCTTTCGAAGAAATCCAGAAGAGCCCCAACTACGACTCGGGTTTTGCCCTGCGTTTCCCCCGCTTCATCCGCATCCGGAACGATAAAGCCCCTGATGAAGCCGACAGCATCCAGCGGATCGAAAGGGTCTATTCCCAGCAGCGGAAAAAGCTTTGAACCTTGACCGGCGACTCTTATTAATTTTTATTAGGAGTTCCGAACTGTGTTTAATTTCGGAGTTTTGAATCCTGAAATCTAAAATATACTCGAACAGGTCACCCCTCAAATATACTCGAACAGGTCACCCCTCAAATATACTTGAACAGGTCATCCCGCTTCATTTCGTGCAACCTGTCTTTCAGGAGGCTCTTGAGGGGTTTTAACTCCCCTTTCTTGACGCTGATCGGGGCGATCAGGTGTTTCCAGTTTTCCCATGGGGGCTCAAGCCCAAGGCGGGCTGCGATTTCATCCAGGAGAGGGTCATACTCGTTTTCTTTGACTTTGTCCATCTTGTTTGCAGCTATCAGGGTATCGATCCCGACTTCCCTCAGGAAATCGAACATCTCAATGTCAATGGGAATCTGGTCCCTGGCATCCCAGCGGTCGACGACATCCGGGAAGAAGGGGCCGTCTATCACCAGGACTCCAAGCTTGATCCTTTCGGCATTGTTTTCGATGTAGTGTACAATCTTGTCTTTCACGATATCCTGTTTCCGGTCCTTGACCCCGCTCATAAAACCGAAGCCCGGCATGTCGGTGACGAGCAGGTCCGAGAGCTGGACGTGGAAGGGGCGCAGGGTAACCCCGGGGCGTTTTCCGACCCTTACTTTTGCTCCGAAAAGTTCCTTTATGAGAGAGGATTTGCCCACATTGGAGCGCCCGACGAAGAGGATTTCAAGGTTTGTACCGTTTTGTTCCACGGTTTTGCTTGCTTTCATTTTTTCTTTACCTCATTTCTGCTTCTCCAAGCCCGGCATCGAAGGCGTGGAGAAAAGCCTCAAAAGATTCTTCGGGGATGCGTGCCCCCCCCGCGTGAGGATGCCCTCCGCCGCTTCCCCCGAACCGGGGAGCAATGCTGCGCAGGAGCCGGTTCACATCTGCCTGTCCCCTGGAACGGATGCTCAGGTCGTATATCCCTTTTTTCGGACGGTTTTCGGCTGCAATGCCAACTTCCTTCCGTCCGTATGAGGCTGCGTAGATAGCTGCTTTTGAAATGGAGTTATTCGTATTTACAATATACGCGCTGTTTTTCAGGACTTTCACGTTTTGTTTGACAAAGACCCGGATCTTTTCTTCGTTCAGGGCCGCATCCCGGGCAAGGTCCAGTAGGTCCGGAATCCTTGAAGGAATCCTATCCCTTGAGAGAGGATTCAGGAGAGTCCTTTTGAATTCGTAGTCCTTGCCTTTCTGGAGCACCGCCTGGATCAAGGTCCCTGCCTGGAAGTAGAGGCTTCGTTTGTCCCAGTCCCTGACCCAGTGCTTCACGTGGGGCGTGTTGTCGCAAAAGTCTCCTATAGCCCCGTAAATGGCAACCCTCCTCATGTCCCGGCTCAGAAGGTCTTCAAAGGCACGGAAGGTTAGTTCAGAACTGCAGGGTCCTGTGCAGTCATTGTAAAACCATTCTTCCCCCCCTTTTTCATCTTCCATACAGCTTTCCGGGAGAGGGTGGTGGTCAATGTAGTAGAGGTTACACTTTTTAGCAAGGTCCTGGAGCCTGGAGTAAAGTTCGAAGCAGTGCCTTTCATTAATTGCGATGTCACAGATGATGAGGTTTTTAACGTCTCTGATCTCGTTCAGCTTATCCAGAAGGCTAACCGGATTTGTGAAGTATACGGATGCATCCGGGTAGGCACTCTTTGCAATGGCACCCGAGCATATCCCGTCCGAATCTCCATGGGTCAGGATCAGGGTTTTTGCTGTTAGCAGGTCGTGGGGTTCTTTCATTCTGGGCTTCCTTTTTTCTTTTACTGGATAGTAAAGAAGTTCTTTTTCATATTTTTAAACTTTCACTTATTTTCAGACAGCAGGTTTATTCGCCGGGGAAAGCTTGAAAAATCAGCTTCTTTCGGGAAATGGGGAAGCTGCTTGAAAAAGGTATGAGCAAATTAAATGGGTAAAAGAACTGTGCGGATATAAGTGTTGAAAAATTAGTAGGAGAAAAGTTGATGCTCCCCGGAAATCCGGGAGATTATAGTCCCGGAAGTAAATATTTACACTTATATTATAACCACAGAAGACACGGAAAGCACGGAATGATTGTGTCTCTATTTCCTTTCCTTTATTCCGTGTTTTCCGTGCTTTCAGTGGTTTAACTTCCATCTGAGATCAGTGAAAAAATTTGGGCCATTGACTATAGTTCAAAAAGAATTTTTGAAGAGTTTATAAAAAGAGGTTCTTAAAAAAGAATCTCAAAAAAAGAATCTCAAAAAAAGAATCTCAAAAAGAGTGTTTTAAAACACTCTCCTGAGTAATTTTCAGACCAGCCCTTTTTCAGACAATCCCTTTTTTCCTGAGCCCTGCAATTCCAAGAAGCCCGAGGCCTGCGAGAAGGGCTCCGAAACCCGGGGTGTCCCCGTAATCCTCTTCGGTCCCGCCGGTTTTCACATGGGTATCATCGCGCTCTTCGTTCTTTTCCTGGTTGGATTCAGTTGTCCCTGTGGGCTTCTGCTGTTCGCTGCTTGCTTCCAGGGTCAGGGTCCCGACATTCACGACAGGCGGGGTATCGGAATAGACTTCTCCCTTGTAGCTTTCGAGGTCGATGAAAGTTGCTTTGCAGGGAGGCAGCTGAATTTCTCCTTCGTTGTGCATCTGCAGGATGTATTTGATTTTCTTTGCCCCGCCGCCGCTCTGGAGGACTCCTTTGTAGCTTGTTTCCCCGCTTATGAATTTAGCTTCGGGGGGAACGGTATCTGTTACCGTCACGCTTGAGTCAACGTTGCCTGAGTTCTTTACTGTGACCGTTACCGTCAGTTCGTCTCCTTCCTTAAGCTGCTTTGTGCTGAGTGATTTGGTAAGGATTATGTTCGGACCGTAGATTTTGGTCTTGTCGGAATTGTCGGATTCGACTTTTTTGCTCGCCCCGTTGGGCAGGGTGAAAGTAGCAACTGCTTTTGGGAAGGTGAAAGTTCCAGGTTTCTCCGGGATAAGCGTATACTTGAAGACATCTGCAGCAACCTCTCCTGCTTCCAGGGAAAGGGTTGTGCCAAGCTCAATATCTTCTTCAAGCCGCATGCCCGAGACCAGCGTATCCGTAAGTTCGATATCCTTAATAGCGCAGAGGCCGCCATTCCGGACTGACATTGAAACATATACGGGTTCTCCCATGTGGCGCTCTTTTGTTGCACTCTTCGAAACTATGAGGTCCCATTTCCGCTTGATTTTTATGGTTTTTGACCCCTCGTCTTCGTACTCCTCACCCTTGAAATCCTCGAACTCGGTCTTTACGATAATTTTGTAATTGGTATCTTCCCAGGGTGCCGGTGTCTTCAATGTGAGGGTAATCGGCTCCAATGCTTCGCCTTTCAGGACCTTTGTGTAAGTGTACTTTGTTTTTCCACTTATTACCTCAAGCCCTGCAGTGTCAATTGTCAGCACAACGTTTTCGGCTTTTGCGTCTCCGTCGTTCTTAACGTTTATCGTCACATCTATCCTGCTGTCAGAAGCAGATTTCGGGTCGTAGCTGTCCTGGTCCGTGTCAACGTCGATATCGAAACCGGGTTTTCCCCTGAGGAGAATATCCAGCTGGGCATAAGGGTTCCAGTTGTCAGTTTTGAACTCTACCCCGTTCTTTTTAATGATTTCATAATTAGGGTCCACTTTCTGGGCATAGACCTTTATTTCATCGTCATATTCGAGTTCCAGCCCCGCAGCAAGAGGGCCACTTTTCAGTTCTTCCCCATCTTTTGAAATAGTGACAAACACCGTTCCTTCGTCATGAAAGTCTTCTGCTTTAACTACATAGCCTCCGACTGTGACGGAATCTCCCCAGTAAAGTTTTTTATCGTTAAGCTTCTCCACCCACTCCACATCATCTGCAGCAAGAGCAGCAGTAGAAAGGCAGGAGAGGATAAAAACGACGAGTAATGCCAAAAGTAAGTTTTTTTTAACCATAGTTATCCCTCCCTTAATTTACATTGATGATACAGTACCCTCATGCTCCGGAAACATTTACACATTCTTACGTATTACGCATTCTAGCGTATTCTTTCATTCATTCTTTTAAGTGATAATCGTTATAGATTGGTACACTGATTATAAATGCTTTTCAAATTTTTCCGTTAGATTATTTCATTTTGCAACTTTCTTCTCTTTTCATTGCACTATTTTTGCCTTTATGCCTGTAATTTGACAGATGTCTTTGTAAATATCTTTTTTTAACATATTTTAAGTTTTGTGGATATTTATAATAAATTTTTTGAATTTGTTGTTTGGTGAAGGTTTATGAACCTTTCCCTTTTACCTCCCGAGCCCTGCTGTGCGAAATTAAAGAAAAGTATAAATAGGGGTCAAACTCCCCGAAAACCGGAGTTTAAAAAATGTCCGGAGTTTAAGTTAACGAGATGGGATTGAATGAATATCATTGAACGGGGTGTAAGTGCCTGGGTGTAAGCGCCTGGGTGTAAGCGCCTGGATATAATTACATAAATATCAGTGCAAAGGGTGTAAGTGTGGAGAATGCAAGTATGCAGAATTTAAGTGTGCAGAATATTGATCAGGAAAGGGATATTTAAATATCCGGGGAAACTTAGTACGTGACGATCCTGAAATAGTAAGAATTTACATTCTTAAGAGGGGCTTTTCCATGGAACTTGCAAAAATAGTAGAAATTCTTGAAGAAATCGCACCTCCTGAACTTGCGGAGGACTTTGATGAAGGTAGGATAGGGCTAATCCTGGACCTGGAAAACGACGTTCAAAAAATTGCAGTTGCCCTGGACGCGAACGCTTACGTCCTTGAAAAAGCTGCTGAAATCAGGGCGGACCTGCTGATTACCCACCATACCCTGATCTTCAGGCCGGTAAATATAATTCCAAAGCCTCTTGCAACCTCTCTCAGGCTTGCCCTTGAGAACGGCATATCCCTCTACAGCATGCATACCAATTACGACCGGGCTAAAGGAGGAGTAAATGATGTGCTTGCGGCGCGTTTAGGGCTCCGGGATATCGAGGACGTGGAAATTGGACGGATCGGGAAAGTCGATCCCTGCTCCTCTGCGGAACTGGCTGCCCGTGTTTCGGAGTGCCTCAAGACCCCTGTAATGTACGCCGGGGAAAAAGAGGGGATAAAGCGCGTAATGGTTTTCGGGGGCAGTGGCTTTCGGAACGAATACATCCAGATTGCCCGGGAAAGAGGTGCTGAAGCCTTTGTATCCTCCGAACTGAAGCACGATGTCCTCAGGTCGAACGGAGACCTCTGCCTGATTGATGCCACCCACTACGCCACGGAAAACCCCGGAATGGAAGCCCTCTGCCCCAGGCTCAGGGAACTGCTCGGCCTTGAGGTGGAATTCATCGAGCAGCCTTCGGGGCTCAAAGCAATAACGTGGGGCTGAATTACGTTTTATCCCTAATTTAGAGGTGCAGGATCATGTATGTGGGAAAAGATATCATGGAAAAGGAAAGGGAAATGAAAAGGGAAAACGAAAAACAGGAAGAAATGCCAGATGATGAAGCCCTGGAAGCTCTGCTTCGTGAACAGTGTGAAAAGCAGGTACGTTCCGATTACAGGCGAAGCCTTGGAAATGAAGCTTGCAGGCGATATAAGGAGTAAGATGCGACGAGTGGACTTCTAAAAGTGTAAAGTATCCACTCTTTCAACTCTTATCTCCCTGGTACTCGAATTGCCGGTTTTTTCTTGTGGAATGACTGCCTGCTTCTCAGTCTTTTTCCATTCTTCGGTTTTCTATTGTCTTTGTAGCTGGAATGTCAATTCCGAACATCTTTTTTACTGTTTCTGATTGCAGCATTGCGCCTGAAATTAAAATAACCCATCCGAAAGGAAACAGAGCCAATAAGAGGCAATATGCTGAAATCGCAAATATAATCGACTTTCCTGCAAACCCTCTTGTGCTCACCTTAGCCACCCCCGTGTGCTTTTGAAAGGCTTTATGCTTTAGAAGGCTTTATGGAGTATATGTACAGGATGTTATATTAACACTTTCTTTAGCTTATATTATAAACAGCTCACAACTAACAGATTACACTCGATATGCAGATAAAACCATAGGCAGCTATTAACAAGACTGCTTCTTCAAAAGCTGTTTTTCGAGATAGGCTTCAAGGTGCCTTATGACCTTTCGGATTTCTTCGGTTTTTGGAAGAGAAGACATGATTATTTCCAGGTAGCGTGTTTCTTTGAGGAGGGAAAAGGTCTCGGAGAAATTGATGTCAAAGACCCAGCTCAGGCGAAGGAGTTTAACGTCGTTCCGGTTTCTGACATCCTTTATTTTTGCCATCCTGTTGTTCATTATGTCTTCTATTACGGCTTTCGAGTATTCCGGGGTATCGGGCAAATAAAGTTCAAGAGCCGGATTCGGACATTTATCATCTTCGTAGTCTTCGCATATTATCCGGAGGATGTCAAGTTTGTCGGCATCCCTGATCAGCCTTGAGTAAAAAAGCAGTTCCGGAAAGTTTGAGGTGGCTTCAGGGATCTCCATGAGGTTGTGGTATTCCACGGCTTTTAGAATAATGTCGCTCTCCTCCGGGACCAGGTGGGAAAGTATCCCGGCTTTTTTCAGGATTTTCACTCCCAGGACAGCATGGTTTTCGGACTCGGAATCTTTGAAGGTTTTGTATTTCAGGAACTGTTCAAAACGTCCCAGATCGTGGAAAAGAGCTACAGTTTCGGCAAGAAGGGATTCATTTTCCCCGAGTTTTTCAGCTTTTGCGAGCAAAAGGATATTTTCGCAGACTTTTTTTGTATGTTCGGCTTTGAGTTCTATGTTTTCCCGGACAAAAGGATCAGAGGAATAGAAATCTGTTATATAGTCTGAGAACCATTTTCGGAAAAAAGCCAGGTCTTCTTTTTGCATGCTTTTGGATAGGAAATTTCATTGTATATATTTTGTGCGGGTCTCCCCGAAAATTCATCTACCGGATAATTCCGGGGCTTTGTTTCCGAGAGGACATATTTTTCCCCCGGATTAAGGCTCACTGGATAGAAACATTCAAGATCGGAAGATGATGACAGTGAATTTTACTTGATAAGGGGATCTGCCCTTAAGATCTTCTTCTGCTCTCAAGTTTCTTTCTGCTCAAGTTTCTTTTTTACTCGAGCTTTTTTGCTATTTAAACACTTTTTAAAATTTGCGTACTTTGATATTGGTGCAACTGCAATAAAGGAAAAAAACTTGAATAATAAGTAAAGAATAGTTGAATACTGGATGAAGATTACCTGAATTAATAAATATAAATATCTGGATACCAGATAAAGGTACTAGAATTATTAAGTAAAGAAAACTTGAATTAGCTGGAATGTACGTGCTATGTATATTTGGGTCGATAGAGATTTATTTTATTTGCCTGATCTATATATATATCAACCATTTTCATGGTTCAAGATGTGATCTTTATGTGTTGTAGCTATCTTGTATATTAAGGATATTAGTTTGGATTACAGGTATTAAAGGATATTAGTTTAGATTACAGGTATTAAGGATATTAGTTTAGATTACAGGTATTAAGGATGTCAATGTATAATTAAAGTATTAAGGATGTTAGGTTATATCACAGGTAAAGAATGCATATGCTGGATTGTATACGTGCCGGATTGTATAAGTGCTGAATCCTATGTGAAGTATAACTTATACAAAGGGAATTCATCTGGAAAAAGCCGGGGTATTTAATGAGCTCAGTTAAAAAAGTGCGGTCGGTTATTAATTCATTAGTTATCTTGAGTGCTTGTTTGCTCTTCATTTCAGCGGGAGCTTTCTTCCCTACTGCTGAAGCTATTACATTTAAAGGACTGGTTGCAAGTGCCGGAGGACCTGAAAATACTTCTCCTCTCGAGGAGATAATTGCCCAGAACCCTTCTTCTGTGGAAGGTTTACTTGACAAAGGTAATGCACTTTATTCTTTTGGGGAATATGAGCTTTCGATAGAGTGCTATGATAAAGCTCTTGAACTCGACCCTGATTCCTCGGTTGCCTTGTATGGCAAAGCCTGTGCCCTTGACGAACTCGGCATGTATGAAAACGCAATCGAAAGTTATAACAGGGCTTTTGAAACCTCTCCTGACTCCTTTGAAAGCTGGTATGAAAGGGGTGACGAGTTTTACAGGATTAAAAGCTATGCTGAGGCCGCCGATTGTTATGAGAACGCTCTGGCTTTTGACTCTTACCGTGCCAGAATCCTTTATCGTGAAGGCCTCGCATTTGAGAAACTGGGTCTGGACCAGCATGCCTTTGTTTCTTATGATAACTCGATTGAGTACAATGAAAACTGTTCCAGGGCTCTTTACATGCAGGGGATGGCCTATGCAGGTTTTGAAAGGTATGACAAGGCAACAGGATGTTTTAATGAAGCCCTGAATATTACCCCTGACAATTCCGAACTCTGGTATCAGAAGGGGGTAGTTTTTGACAGTCTCGAGAATTATGAGGCTGCTGTGGAATGTTATGATGTGGCTCTTTCTCTCGATCCTGTCTCGGTTGAAGCCTGGTACAACAGGGGAATGAATTTTGACAGGATGGGTATGGAACTTGAAAACCTGAGTAAGGACTTTGAAAACCAGGGAGAGCCCCAGGAATCTTCAAAGTATAACCAGGAGGCAAGAGCACGTTACCAGGAAGCTTTAACCTGTTACGACTCTGTCCTTGTTTCGGACCCCGATAATCTCGATGCTCTTCAGAGAAAAGGTGCGGATCTGGAAAAGCTTGAAAGATACTCCGAAGCTATCCAGTGCTACGATAAAATCCTTACATACGACCCTGAAAACTCCGATGCCTGGTATGGCAAGGGTGCCGCACTTTATGCAATGGGACAGTACGACGCCGCAATAAAATGTTATGAAATGGCCCTCAACCCGAATACGGGAGTTGAGGTTGAAGAAGCCGGAGACGTGCTTATTCAGAAACTGAGAGCTTATGACTCTTCCCTGGCATGTTACCCGGCTGCCCCGGACTTCGATTCGGAAGCTGTCAGGATCCTGTACGATAAGGGTCTGGCTTTCGATAAACTTGAAAATTACGAAGCTGCGATAGATTGCTACACCCAGGCCCTTGAAGAGGAGCCCGCCCAGCCTGTGGTCTGGTACCGGAAAGCCCGGAACCTTGACCGTCTTGACAGGTATGGAGAGGCTGTGGAATGTTACAGCAAAGCCCTGAAACTGGACCCTGAATGTCCTAAGGCCTGGTACGAGAAAGGGTTCGATTACTCAAGGCTCGGGAAGCATAAGGATGCCGTGAAATCCTATGATAAGGCTCTTGCTCAGGATGAAAATTATACCCTTGCCTGGTACAGCAAAGCCTCTGCCCTGACTCAACTGGGGGAACACGAAGAGTCACTCGAATGTTATGACAGAGTTCTTGCTTTTGTCCCGGACAGTGTTGAGATCTGGTATAACAAGGGTCTTGCCTTTGACCAGCTTGGCAGGTACGGGGAAGCCGTAGAATGCTATAATGAAGCTCTCAGGATCAACCCCGCATATGCCCCTGCCCGTTTCAAGCTGAATGAGAACCTTGAGTTGCTCTCGAATACCGGAACCTTCGAAGCTCCTGCAGGGAATACCACGGGTGCCAGCACCCTTGACGGGCTGCTTGCAAGCGGATTCTGGTCCTATCTCCTGGGTTACCAGAACCTGAATTCAGAAGAGTATTCCCAGGACTTTGACCCAGGAAGTGTTGAGTTCCTGGATTCGGGGTTCGGCTATGATGCATCCTGGTACGGGAAAGCTTCAGCCGGCAGGAAACTGGAAATGTACGAGGATGCACTTGCCTGTTATGACATGGCTTTGATGATCAACCCCGAACATGTTGATGCCTGGTACGAGCAAGCCCTGGTCCTAGGAAAGCTAGGAAGGTATGAGAATGCTTTTGAAGCCTATGAAAAAGCCGCCACTCTGGACCCGCAGGCCGGGAAAGCCTGGTACGGCATGGCTTCGGCTGTAAACAAGCTTGGGAGGTACGATGAGGCACTAACGTACTACGACAGGGTGCTCGTGCTCGAACCTGCTAATTCCAGAGCCCTGGCCGAGAAAGCTTCGATCCTTGTCGGACTCGAGAGGTACGAGGAAGCCGTCCCTTGCTACAACAAACTCCTGGAGCTTGAGCCTGATAACCTTGAGGGCATTAGCGGCAGGGCTTCGGTTCTGGTAAAGCTCGGCAGACATGAGGAAGCAGTATCCGATTATGACCGCATCCTGAAGCTTGAGCCTGTAAATATTCAGGCAGAAATTGGGAAAGCTTCGGTTCTTGAAGAAATTGGAAGGTACGAAGAGGCGGTTGCAAGTTATGACCGGATCCTTGAACTCCAGCCAGGCAGTACGGACGTGCTATTCAGGAAAGCTACAGCCCTGGAAATGCTCGGAAACTTCGAGGCAGCAATTGGCTGTTATGACAGAGTCCTTGAGCTGAACTCAGTGAGCATCGAGGCGTACAACAGAAAAGGTTTTGCCCTTCATAGGATGGAAAGGTACCAGGAAGCTATCGCCTGCTATAATAAAGCCCTGGAGTACGCTCCCAATAACGCCGCAGCCTGGTATTTCAAAGGGCTTGCCCAGTATTCGGCAAGCAGCCATACCGCAGCCCTAGCAAGTTTCGATAAAACGGTCCAGTTAAAGCCTAACTGCATCACGGCCTGGTACAACAAGGGGTACATCTACAACGTGCTGGGAGACGTTGAAGAAGCCATCATTAACTATGACAGGGCTCTTACAATCGACCCCAACTCGCCTTCAGCCCTTTATAACAAGCGTTTTGCCCTCTATCGCATAAAGAGATACACCGAAGCTTCGGATTGCAAGACCAAGCTCGATGCCCTTGACCCGGGCTTTGTGGGAGCCCTGCAGGACAGGGGAACGAAGTACTTCTTCCCCGACACCTACAGTGAGACTCTGGACTACACCCTGCCCACCAGGTGGTATGAAGATTCGGGAAACGTCTCGGAAAGTGTGAATGGAAATGAGTCTGCAGGTTCCCAGTCTCCAGACTCATTCCCCACTTGAAGATTTCTGACTGAACCAATACACTGAACCAATACACTGAACCAATACACTGAACCAATACACTGAACCAATACAACTGAACCAATACACTGAACCAATACAACTGAACCAATACACTGAACCAATACACTGAACCAATACACTGAACCAATACACTGGTGCGGCATCAAAAGAGCTCAGAAACACCGGTTGATTGGCTATTCAGGCCTCCTCTCTTAAAGCTTTTGAGAGGAGAACTTTCTCGCCGACTTTTGATAGACTTTCTGCTTCTTTTTTCCTTCCGGCTTATTTTTTGGCCCTGATTATTCCATTTCTGCATCTTTTTCTGTTTCAGACTTTTTGTGTGTCCGATTTTTTACTACATCCAACTTCTTTCTGTTTCGGACTTTTTGGTTTGTTTGATTTTTTTGTGTATTCGGTTTGAATTATACGTTTTCCTTACTAAAGGGCCAGGAGAAAAATGCCCTTTTGCACATAAACTGTATTATCTATTTGAGGATCGAGCAATAAGAATTTATGTAGTCACGATTTATCTCTTGATATCTCAATTTACATGGTTCAGTACATTACATTTGATGAACTTGATTAATCTGATACTTACATCCTGTAGAAAACTATTCAGGATACTGCATTATGATGCCGTTCCCGAATGCATTATGATGTAGATACTGATTGCATTATGATCCAGATCCCAAATGAGTTGCGATCCCAATGCTGAATCACATTAAGGGAATGTGTTCCGGTATATGCTGGAAGATTTTCACAAGGAACTCATTAGAAAAAATAGGGGTATTTAATGAGCCCAATTAAAAAAGTTAATTCGATTGTTAATTTCTTTGTTCTCCTGGTTTTCACTTTATTCATCGTCTCTTCTGCAGGTCCTTTACCTGTTGAAGGAGCTGTTTCAACCCAGGGATTGGTTGCAGAAGAAGCCCTTGGGGCCGGGGATTTCCCCTCCCTTCAAGAAGTACTTGCGCAGAACCCGACTTCCGTTGAAGGCCTGATTGCTAAAGGCAATGCTCTGTATTCTCTAGGAGAATACGAAATTTCCGTTGACTTCTATAAGAAAGCACTTTCTTTAGACCCTGATTCTTCGGCAGCGTGGTATGCCATGGGGCTTGCCCTGGAGGAGTCCGGGTTGTATGAGGATTCGCTTGATTGTTACGATAGAGCCCTTGAAACCTCCCCTGATTCTTCTCAGAACTGGTATAAGATGGGGAAGGAGCTTTTCGGCGGAATGAATTATCAGGAGTCCATAAATTGTTACGAGAAAGGTCTCGCTGAAGACTCCTTTCTTGCCGGAGTTTGGTTCCGAAAAGGCCTGGCATTTGAAAAGCTAGGAGATGACGAGCAAGCTCTGTTCTCTTATGAAAAGTCTCTTGAGTACGGTTCCAGCTCTTCCAGAGCCCTGTATATGCAGGGACTGGCTTACGCCGGACTCGACAGACATGAAAAAGCAATGAACTGTTTCGACAGGGCCCTGAAGATTACCCCGGATGACCCCGAACTCTGGTACCAGAAGGGAATGCTTTTTGACAAACTTGGAAACTACGAGGCTGCTGTGGGGTGCTATGAGCAGAGCCTTTCCCTCAATCCCGACTCGAATGACGCCTGGTACCGTAAAGGTCTGGGGCTTGAAAAACTGGGCAGGGAACTTGACAGCGCGGAGAAGCATCAGGAAGCTTTGACCTATTATCAGGAAGCTTTAACGTGCTATGACTCTGTCCTTCGCTCTGAGCCTGATTCCATCGCTGCCCTGCAGGGAAAAGGATTCTGCCTCGAACAGCTTGGCAGGCCTTCCGAAGCGATTCAGTGCTATGACGAAATCCTTACTTACGAACCTCACAACTACGAAGCCTGGCACAACAAAGGTTCCCTGCTTGACGCTATGGGGCAGTATGATGAAGCTGTAGCTTGCTATTCCATGGCTCAAATGGCCCTTGACCCGGATTCCGGGGTCCAGACGGAAGAAGTCGAGACCGCTCTGCTTGAAAAAATGAACGCTTACGATGCTTCGCTTGCAAGTTATCCCGACGCCCCGAAGTTCAGGTCCGAACCTGTTAAGATCCTGTACGACAAGGGCCTGGCTCTGGATAAACTTGGAAACTACGAGAGTGCCGTGGAATGTTACGAGCAGGTCCTGGAAAAGGAGCCCGGACACGCTGTGGTCTGGTACAGGAAAGCCCTGGATCTTGACAGGCTTGGCAGGTACGAAGAGGCAGTCGTAGCTTACGAAAAAGCCTTAAAGCTGGATCCCGGCTATGCCAAGGTATGGTATCGGAAGGGCTTCGATTCCGCAAGGCTTGGAGAACATAGGCAAGCCCTGAAAAGCTACGACAAAGCCCTGGAACTGGACGAAAACTATTACCTTGCCTGGTATGGCAAAGCGTCTTCCCTTGTCCGGCTTGAGGAATACGATGCTTCTATCGAGTGTTATAACCGTCTCCTGGCCTTTGCCCCGGAAAGTACTGAAATCCGGTATAACAAAGGCCTGGCCCTGGACCAGCTTGGCAAACACGAGGAAGCTGAAGACTGTTACAACCAGACTCTCCAGCGCAACCCGGAATATGCCCCTGCCCGTTTCAAGCTTAAAGAGGGTGCGGAGCTTTCAGGACCCGAAGCTTCCCGTTCCCTGAAGGAAGAGAGCAGGGATGTCAACCTTGAAGGAGCCCTTGCCGGAGGGTTCTGGGCTTATCTCCTGAGCTCTGAAAAACCGGATTCGAGAGAGTACGGAACAGAGTCTGATCCCAAAAACGTCGAGCTTCTGGACCCTCTCTTCAGTTTCGACTCTGTCTGGTACGGCAAAGCTTCCGTCTGCAAGGAACTGGGGCAGTATGAAGATGCCCTGAGTTCTTATGAGCTAGTTCTTATGATCAACCCGGAGCGCACCGAGGCCTGGTATGAAGAGGGTTCGGTCCTTGACCTGCTTGGCAGGAACGAGGAAGCCATGGAATGTTATAAGAAAGCCGTGGACCTGGACCCTCAATCCGGCGTTGCCTGGTACGGGATGGCATCGACTGTTAACAGCCTGGGAAGGTCCGAGGAGGCAATAACTTACTTTGACCGGGTGCTTGAAATTGATCCCCACAATGCCATGGCCCTCCAGGAGAAAGGTCTGGTCCTTGCCAGCATTGGAAAGTATGAGGAAGCGGTTTCCTGTTACGATACGCTCCTTGAGTCCGAGCCGGATAATGTTGAGGCTCTGGAAGGCCGGGCTTCAGTACTCGTGAGGCTGGAAAGGTCTGATGAAGCCCTGGTTGATTACGATAAAATCCTGGAGCTCGACCCTGCTAATTCCGGAGCCCTGGCTGAGAAGGCGTCGGCACTTGAAGGGCTTGGCAGGTACGAGGAAGCCGTTGAGTGCTATGGGAAGATCCTTGATACCTCTCCGGGTAACAGGGAGATAATGTATAGGCAGGCTAAGGCTCTGGAAGAACTCGAAGACTTCGAGGCTGCGATTGGCTCTTATGACCGGATTCTCGAACTTGACCCGGCAAATGCCGATGCTCACAACAGCAAAGGCTTTGCCTTCTACAAGCTCGAGAGGTATCAGGAAGCCATCGATTGTTATGACAAAACCCTGGAGTATGATCCAAACAATGCTGCTGCCTGGTATTACAAAGGATGCGCTTACTATGCAAGAAGCAGCCATACCGCTGCCCTGAGATCCTTCGATAAAGCAGCTCAGTTAAAGCCCGACTGCATCACGGCCTGGTACAATAAAGGTTACATTTACAACGTGCAGGGAGACGTCGAAGAAGCCATTGAGTCCTACGACAGGGCCCTTGCAATCAACCCGAACTCAGCTCCAGCTCTTTACAACAAGCGCTTTGCCCTTTACCGCATAAAAAAATATGATGAAGCTTCAGCATCTAAGAGCAAGCTGGATAGCCTTGACCCTGGCTTTGTGGGAGCCCTTGAAGACAGGGGAACAAAGCTCTTCCTTCCTGATACGTACAGAGGAGACCTTGACTTTGCCCTGCCAAACAGATGGTACGGAGGCTCAGAGAACTTCTCGGAATATGCGGCCGAAAACATGACCATGAATCCCCTGCCTGCAGACTATGTCCCCGAACCGGATGAATACGATAATTTCTACATCCCCGAAGCCGGTGAAGGGATTGACGAAGAACAGGACGAAGGGACTGATGAAAATGGCAGTTTCTACATCCCCGAAGCCGGTGAAGGGATTGACGAAGACCAGGATGAAGGGACTGATGAAAATGGCAGTTTCTACATCCCAGAAGCTGGTGAAGTAATTGACGAAGAACAGGATGAAGTAATTGACGAAGAACAGGATGAAGTAATTAACGAAGAACAGGATAATGAGTCGGATAAAGATTCCGATGAATCTAACCGGACCGGTTACTACATCCCCGAAGCCGGTGAATAAACCCAAAAGTAAGGGTATAGTCTCGAGGAACCAGGGCGAATAATTGGCAAAGGAAAAAAATGGTTTTGTCGGTGTCAGGCCTTTTCCGGTGTCAGGCCTTTTCCGAATGCAACTCCCTTTGTGTAATCTGTAATTTAGTGCATGCGGGAGGTAAATTCCCAGGTTCCTGGGCTTATTTTGTTTGGTTGACCCGGAGACCCTTGTCCGGGGTAGGGGAAATCCTTTGTGACACCATGGAGTTAAAGTTTTACATAAGTATGTCCGTACATGTGGATGTGATTTAAATAAACAATCACGCATGTATAATCATCGAAAAAATACCAAAACAAATAAGTACATAAATCAAAATAAAGTAGGATCTACTTAAATAAATATAAGAGTGGGAGTAAAACCAAAACAAATAAAAATCAAGCAAATAAGGGTAAAATAAAAGTTAATACAAACAAAATATAACAAAAAGTATAATAATAAAAAAAAGTGGGTTGCCCGAATGTTTCCTGGAAACTGCGGTTCTTCGTCGATTTCGGTATTCCTCCGAAACTGCCTCTAATTCCGTGAGTTGCCGAATATGGCTTGAAGCTGCTATTTCCTTGTTTACTTCTGACACCCGCTTGAAACCAATTTGCAGATTACAAGAGGGTGGTGCGAATGTTTACCAGAGAACCCTTGCGGGTTTCCTTGTTTGTTTCGACACCGGTGCTGAGCGACGAGAATGTTGTCTGGACTCCCTTGCGGGTTTCCTTGTTATGTTTCTGACACCCATGCCCTTATCTCGGGTTTCAGACATCAATGTCTGCCCCAAGGATTCTCGCTTCTACAGATCTTTTATCGGTGCTCGGCCTCCTAACGGCAGTCCCGAGCAAAACGATCCAGCCAACAGGGAACAGAACAAGCAACAGGCTGTAAAATGCAACAGCTGTTACTATCGATTTCCCTGCAAGCCCTTTCAGAGTATCCATTGGTACTCCACCCCTGGCGTGGTTGTTTTCTCTTTGCTTGCGTCGTTCCGATAGTGGGCAATGTTCCCAGTCTTACCCAATGTCTATGATATTGTGCATGTTACACAATACCATACATTACTATGCACTTACTAACTTATATAGATTTTCCAAAAATAATATTGCAGTTTGTATATTTTTAATACGGAATAATTGTACCCACCTCATGCTCCCGTTTTTTATAATCCCTCCATTTTGAATAAATCGAGAAACCTCAGTAAATATAAGTATTAGGGCCCTCTAAGTTGTACTCATTTTAGAGTCACCTGGTCCATTTATGAAGATGACAGCACAATTTATCAGTTAATTTTTCCAATATTATTCCTGTTACCCCATAATTCATTCAACTTTCGTTTTGTTTTCTTTTTGGGTTTCCCCTTCTACCAGAAAAAATTCTTTTTTCCTGAAAGCTTTAAACCCCATGTCGTCCTTACTCGTTAGTATCTATGAAAGACCGTTCTACTGACACCGAAAATTTTCTTGAAACCGGTTCTGCCAGAGGAGCTGGAAACAAGAGCAAAAGTAAGGTTATTGCTTCCGGAGGAACCCGTGGTGATTCCGGTTCCATCTCAGATCCCCGAACCATAGGGGTCCCTATTGACGTCATCATTGTCCGGTATGGAGAGCTTGCTCTGAAAAGCACGGGGGTCCGGAACTGGTATGAGAAAGTCCTTGTGAAAAACATAGCAGCGATGCTGGCTTCCAGGGACATTGAGTTTACTCAGATCAGGCGGGAATGGGGCAGGATCTTCATTGAAACTACCGATCACCGTGCAGCAAAAGCAGCAGCAGACGTTTTTGGGGTTGTCTCGGCTTCCCCTGCAGTGACAGCAGAGCCTGACCTTGAGAGTGCCTCCGGGATCTGTGCTGCCCTTGGGTCGGGGCTTATCCTGGAAGGGGAGTCCTTTGCCATCCGGGCCAGAAGAAGTGGGAATCATCCTTTCTCCTCCGCAGATGTTGGAAAAACATGCGGGGACGCGGTATGGGAAGCTCTGGAAATGGAAGGAAAAACTCCCAGGGTGGACCTGACATCTCCGAACAAGGAGATCTTTGTAGAGGTGCGGCAAAAACTTGCTTATATTTACCTGGAAACATTCCCTGGCGTAGGTGGCCTTCCCCTTGGGACCCAGGGAAGCATGGTGGTGCTCATGTCCGGAGGTCTCGATTCCCCTGTTGCGGCATGGCTTCTGATGAAACGCGGGGTCATGATCATCCCCGTCTACTGCAATGGTTCCCCTTACGCCGAAGACGCCGCAAGAGAGCGGGCCTTTGACTGCATCCGCCAGCTTCAGGCCTGGGCGCCGGGACACCAGTTCACGACTTATGAGCTTCCTCATGGCCCTAACCTTCGTGCCTTCATTGATACCTGTGACCGGAAAAATACCTGCCTCCTCTGCAAGCGCATGATGTACCGGGAGGCTTATGAAGTAATGAAAAAGGAAGGTTCAAGCGGCGTTATTACCGGTTCTTCTCTGGGACAGGTTGCGTCCCAGACAGCAGCCAACATGTACGCTGAAATCTACCAGCTTGCTGTTCCTGTCTACCACCCCCTGATCGCCTTTGACAAAAGTGAAATCGTGGATATTGCCCGCAGAATAGGGACCTATGAGATCTCCACCAGGCCTGCAGGGGGCTGCACCGCAGTTCCCGAACACCCCGAGGTTAAGGCAGAATATGACCTCATTGTTCATGAGGAAAAAAAGCTGGATGTTGAAGCAATGGTTCAAAAAGCTCTCAGCGCAGCAAAAACATATAAACTTTGAGAGTTTAGGAAAGTTCCCGTATTCTCCAGGGCACACGGAAATGCGGGTTTCCTTCCTTTTTTTCAAGAATTATTCCGGGAAAAATACGGACCTGAGCCTGTGCCATAAACAGCATAAAGTATTAACACGAATAATATATATATACTTAATATAATTTTAAATTATATAGAGATCGGATATATTCTTTGATAAATATATAAAACTGAAATACTTTATATAACATATATCCCGTGTAAATAATTAGGGCGTTATCTTTTTGGAGATTATCAACCAACCTCCAGTTCAATCCACAAGTTCAATCCACAGGTTCAATCCACAACCTCATATTTTTAGGAACAGTTAACGCCCGCCTTTTCAGGTATATTTTAGCTTTTCGTTTTGTACTTTAGCATGTTTAGTTACATGTAAGCCTTCACGCTGTTGACCGTCGGAAAATTTAAAAAATTATTTATTTTCTCATGTTAATGTTAACTTATGAATGGATTTTCTCGCCCCGATCCAAAGGCATCCAGAGCAAGGTTTGTATTCCTTTTTTTTACCGTCGGGAGCTTTCTGCTTATGACTACCGGGTCCCTGTATATTGAAATAAATCCTGAAAATCCCGCCGCAGGTGAGTTCTTGATAAGTACTGCTGGCCCTATTTTCTGGGTCTGCTGCGGGGCGTGGATTTTATTTAACGTATTTTCTTATGCAAACTCAAAACGCTGATTTTTCACAGGGAATTTTTTTCGGAATCTCCTCCCGAGTTTTTTTACCTGACGAAATCAAAGTTGCGCTGGCGCACCCCGCTGCAAGCAACTGGGTATTCGACTGGAATAAACTAAAAAACAGAAATTATTTACGAGATCATTTCAAATTTGATTTATATATTAAAAAACATTTAATGAAAAAATAAAAATTTTAGTTAATTGTTGAGTTGACTATAAATTAAACTTTAGTTTTATAAAAATTACACGAGGAACGATTTATATAAGGCTTCTTGTTCCTTTATTTTTTAGTGATTAATTTTAAGTATCAGGGTTTTGTACCGAATCACATGCACTGTTCAGCACGAGCAAAATCAGCCTAATGAGATTGATTTTGAGGATTTAAACTTGAGCACATAATAACTCAAGCCAAAGTAAAAACAAACACATTAGCCATAATTTAAGCAAACAAACCTCTGAATGTTTGATCTCCAAATTATTGGAAAAGAAAATCACTGACGTTGTTTTATCCAAAATGAAGAGTTGCTCCCGCTTTTTATTATATATAGTTTTAGGCAACATTTTTCAGGAACATTGTTTCCAAAATTATTTATTTTTACAAATAGTATTTTGCAATTAGTTATATAACTTTGAGAACAAGATAAGTGAGCAGACATATTTTTTACAGAAATTTGCGGAATAAATAAATGGGGGATTTATTGCCTGCAAATTCGAAGTTATGTCCGACTTATCCATCTAAAAATAAAATTTTTTCATATTTAATAGAGCTAGAAGTTAAGTCCCTGGCGTCAAGGAGGGGAATGAATTTAACTTAGACGCCTAACGAGGATTGTGGGGAGACTTTTTCCTCTTTTAATGCGAGACCACCATATGGACAGTTGCACAACTCTCAAAGCAGTACGTAGTCACATGGTCATCTTAGATTTACCTATAAGAAAGATGATTAAAAGAACTCAAACCACGTGAACAGCAGGTTGCAGTCACCAGATAGCGAACAATATTGTCAATGGACCTGTCGAGAAGGTTCAGAAGCAACGATGAACCCACAACAAGGAGCCGATAATCAAAATAATGTCTGCCAGATGGAACCTTAAGACCTTCAAGAGAAAAATAGTAAGTGTGAGAAAGAGATGACCAAGAATGAACATTGCAAACATCATATGCTGGGTTGAGTTAAATAGCTTTGAACATCAACAAAAAAACTGCGGTGATCTCTAATGTTGACCATTAAAGAACGTGATTTCACGATACATAGGTTCCGCCGACTCTGTGAGGCAATATCCAGCACCTACCCCACAGTAACGATGAATGAATATCTGAATAACAGGCATCCAGAACGTTTCATATTGATGCGCCACGATGTTGACAGGATGCCGGGACACTCTCTCACGACTGCAAAGATTGAACAAGAACTCGGCATAAGAGCGACATACTATTTCAGATCAATCAAAAGCGTGTTCAAACCCAACATCATACGCAAGATCAGAGACATGGGTCATGAAATCGGCTATCACTACGAGACCTTAAGTGAGACAGATGGAGATCCCAAAGAAGCCATCGACCTGTTCCGATCCCGTCTGGACGATTTCAGAATGCTTTGTGAGGTAAGAACGGTCTCCATGCACGGAAGACCTCTATCAAAATACAATAACCTTGACCTCTGGAATACCCATGATTTCAGGGACTTCGAAATAATCGGAGAAGCCTACCTCTCCGCAGGAGATGATCTCAACTACTTATCCGATACCGGAAGAACATGGAGCTTTGGAAACAATATAAGGGATTATATCCCCGGCAAAAATGAACAGGTCTTTGCAAATACAACAGAGGATCTTATAGAGTTGATAAGGAAAGGAGAATACAATAATTTTTATATTTTAACCCATCCGGAGAGATGGTCTTCAAGTATTGCCGGATGGGGCTTATATTATTCAGCGGATCTGGCAGTCAATATCGGAAAGAAGATTTTGATGAAACGTAACAGTAAGAGCCAGCGTATGAGGGGAATAAGAAATAATTCGTTATCTGCTACATTCGACATTGAAGACTGGTACCATATCCCATCGGATTCCGGTTATGCCTTTTCGAGTTACAAAAATGTAAATGAATTTTTTGAAAATTCCATATCTTGAAGACTCACTTCCGAACCTGCTCTATGAAAAATCTCCAGATTTCCCAGTAGCTAAAAAGATGACAACTAAAAACTTGACAGTCCCTACTCATCCAAGAACGAACAAAAAAGATCTGGATAAGAGAATCGATATAGAAAATAACCGGACAAATATATGAAATTTAAAAAGTAACCGTGATTAGTGTACAAGTTTAGAAAATTAATAATGGGGATTGATTTATGCAAATTCTGGTTGATATTGGTCATCCTGCGCATGTGCATTTTTTTAAGAATTTTATTTGGGAGATGCAAAAACGTAATCATAAAGTGATTATAAACACGGTCGATAAGGAGGTTTCCTTAGACCTTTTGAATAAATATAATCTTAAGTATGAAGTTTATGGAAAAAGCGCCAATGGCCTATTTGGGTATGCAAAGCTTCTAAGTAAGGGGGATTTGAAAACTTACAAAACACAAAAAAAGTACGATATAGATATTATTGTTGGTATTGGGAATATATTTGGCGCACACGTCTCAAAAATCACAAAAGCAAAATCAATTAGTTTTACGGATACAGAACATGCAAAACTTATCAACTATGCATCTTTTCCCTTTGTATCGTGTATTTGCACTCCCGACTGTTATACAAAAAATCTGGGCAAAAAACATGTTCTATACAATGGTTACCATGAACTTGCATACTTGCATCCGGATTATTTCACCCCAAACCCGGCAGTTCTCAAAGAACTTGGACTAAGTGAGGATGACACTTTCATAATTTTGAGATTTGTATCCTGGGGGGCGAGCCATGATATTGGTCAGCATGGAATACAAAACAAGATGGAATTCGTAAAAGAGCTCGAAAAATATGGGCGTGTATTGATCACTTCAGAGGCAAAACTTGATCCTGAGTTAGAAAAATATAAAATGAAAATTTCTCCGGAAAAATTGCATGATCTGTTGTATTATGCCACATTGTACATAGGGGAAGGGGCAACGACAGCTTCTGAATGTGCGATCCTGGGCACACATGCGATTTATGTTAATACTCTGAGGTTGGGGTACATGGATGAGGAAGAGGAGAAATATGACCTGGTATATAATTGCACTAATCCGGAATCAATGGAAAGAGAGGCATTTGATAAGGCAATCAACCTACTGAAAGATCCTAATTTGAGGCAAGAAGGAAAAACTAAACGGGAGAAGTTGCTGGCAGATAAGATCAATGTTACAAAGTTTATGGTTGATCTCGTGTTTGATCTCGTAAGACAACATAATTAAGAATTGAAGTATTTTTTTCATGAGTGGGGGGAATTCCATGAAAGAATTAATTACAAAAATCGAAGATAGAACGGCAAATATCGGTGTGATAGGCCTCGGTTATGTAGGTCTTCCACTTGCAGTCTCGTTTTCAGAAAAGTTCAATGTAGTAGGCTATGAAGTAAATGACTTATTGGTTAACCATTTACTGAAGGGAACCTCCCATATACAGGATGTATCTGATGAAGTATTAAATGCTCATTTGAATAAATCATTTTATCCAACAAATAAATGTGAAGATCTCAAAAAATGTGATTTCATAATAATATGTGTCCCGACACCTCTAGCAAATGAGAACGAACCTGATTTGAGTTACATAAAGAGTTCATGCAGCACAATTGCTAATGTTCTGAGAAAAGGACAATTTGTGATCTTAGAGAGTACAACATATCCCGGAACTACAGAAGAAGTTGTTCTTCCAATATTAGAAAATTCCGGACTTAAAGCCATAGTTGATTTTGGCCTTGCCTATTCTCCTGAAAGGATCGACCCTGGGAATAAGGAATATACTGTTAACAATACTCCAAAAGTAGTTGGGGGTATTAATGAAGAATGTACTAAAATTGCATCTTTGCTTTATGGAAGCATTATCAACAGGGTTGTGAATGTAAAAGATGCTCGAACAGCTGAATCAGTAAAAATTGTAGAGAACATCTTCAGAAATGTCAATATTGCTCTCGTGAATGAATTAGCCTTAATCTTTGAAAAAATGGGTGTAGACACATGGGAGGTAGTTGATGCTGCATCGACAAAACCGTATGGGTTTATGCCATTTTACCCGGGCCCCGGGATTGGAGGCCATTGCATCCCCCTGGACCCTTTCTATATGTCATATAAGGCGAAAAAATATGGCGTTATACCGAGATTTATTGAAACGTCCGGTGAAATCAATAATTACATGAAAATACACGCTGTGAATCTGGTCGAAAGTGGTCTGAAAAAGGTAGATAAGAGAATATACGGATCAACAGTTGCAGTGATGGGAATAGCATATAAGAAAAATATTGCTGACACAAGAGAATCGCCGGCTAAAAAAATATTAGAAGAACTTGTGAATCTTGGTTCCCAAATTAAGGTTTATGACCCTTATGCAAAATCGATAAAGACTGATGTCGGAGAGTTCTGTTCTGAAAAGAACATGGAAGATGCATTAAAAGGTGCAGATTGTGTGATATTTGTCGTTGATCATGATCAATTCAAAAAAATAAATACCAGTGATTTCACCAAACTAATGGAATCTCCTGTGGTAGTTGATTGTAAAAATATATTTCCAAGTATCATTAACATTGAATATTTAGGCCTTGGGAAGGGGTACTGAAAGTTTTCAAGAGCATATTTATCCCTGCACATCAAAATTGAAGATAAGAAAAGGATCTCACATACAAAAAATACAAAGTTATCATAAAAACTACTCAGTCTAACGGAAACTTACCCTGAAAAAAAGGTAGAGAAAAACAAACTGTTGTAGTTTAAATCTTGCACATTGCATACTTTGTCTACAGTATTTAAACTACACAAAAAGGTTCAATGAATTAAAACGGATACTCCCTAAAAAAAGACGAAGGCAGATATTGAAAAAATTCCCATTTTAATCAAGATATAATCAAAGAGAACTGGGAGGATTTCAACCAGTTGATCAGACCAAAATCAAAGTTTCACTGGCGCGCCCCGCTTCAATCAACTGGGAGTGTTCGTGCCACCGCTTAAAATTCCGTAAAAAAAGCAAAAAAGAGACCTTCATAAAACAGATCTCAAAACTTAATGTCGATGTGTGATCATGAACACCAGAGTTTCCATCTTGCATTGCTCCGATTATTCAGACGTAAAAAATGCGATCAAAGAAGCTCTTGACCTGATCGGCGGCCTTGAGAACCTAATATTTCCAGGTTCCCGTGTGTTGCTTAAACCCAATGTACTTGCCATTCGACCCCCGGAAGATGCAGTCACCACTCACCCTGCAGTGGTATCGGCGATGTGTGAACTGGTTTCAGAGGCAGGGGGTATTCCACTTATAGGGGACGGAGCCGGAGTTACAAGACCTGATTCCACTACCACTGCGGAAGCATTCAGGGTATCGGGTATTGAAGCTGCTGCCTCGAGTTTCGGTGCAGAACTCATCAATTTTGAGACTTTGGGTTTTGTCGAGGTTGATGTACCCGGGGCCAGGCAGTTTTCGCGTCTTTATATATCAAAGGCCGTGCTTGAGGCGGATGTGATAATTTCCCTTCCAAAGCTCAAGACCCATGAGCTCACACTCTATACAGGAGCAGTCAAAAACTTTTTTGGCACTGTGCCCAGGAGAATCCGAAAGCAGGCGCATTTCCTGGAAGACCGTGAACTTTTCGGGGAGGCGGTTGTAGATATCTACTCTATTATCAAACCTCATCTTGCAGTTATGGACGGGGTGGTAGGAATGGAGGGAGATGGCCCGGCTGGAGGCACTCCTGCATATGTGGGAGTGGTCATGGCAAGTTATGACTGTGCGGCCCTGGATATGGTGGCATCGGAACTAATCGGTTTTGACCCAATGCAGGTCCCGACAAACAAAGCCGCACTTGAGAGGGGATTTGGTGCCAGGCATCCGGAGCTTTTAGGAACTCCGCTGGAGGAGGTAAAGGTCAGTTTCAAAAAGCCAACCGGTGGAATCACCACCCTAATACCGCCGTTTCTCCGAAAGACTCTCAGGAGGTATTTCACAGTAAAGCCCTTCATCAACACTTCAAAATGCACACTTTGCAAAGCATGTATTTTGAACTGTTCGGCAAATGCCATTGAGGAAGTGAGAGATGCACTCAGGATCAACGATGAAAAATGTATCCAGTGTTATTGTTGCCGCGAACTGTGTCCTAACGATGCGGTAGAAATCAAAAAATCACTGCTCGTAAAAATTGTAAACAGGGGGTAAAAACCAGTAGAACGTTTGTCCCAAAATAAATGGTGCTGTCACTTTGATAGACATAATAGAGAAAGGTACAGGAAATATGTATTTATTGGTGGAAGAGTAATTGTAAGTGAGACATGTGATTTTCACCGTAAGATGGGGGGACTACCGTGATATCTGACAGGGATAAAATAACTTATAGTGAAGTGGCTGATTATTATCAGAGTAATAAAATCCTGTTTGGGATGAAATATTTCAAAAATTGGGTTTTGGAAAGACTTGCCTCATGTCTTCCAGTCCCTTCCTGGAGAGCGAAATTTCATAAAATGAGAGGCGTAAATATAGGTAAAAATGTATACATCGGGTATGATGTTATTTTTGATAGGATTCACCCTGAATTAATCACTATAGGAGATTATGCCGAAATTGGGGATCGCTGTATACTGTCTGCCCACACAAGAGGCAGTTTAACCACTAGAGATGCTTATCCAAGAAGCATGGCCCCCATAAAAATCGGGGGCGGTGTTGGTGTAAATCCAGGATGTATAATCACGCAAGGGGTTGAAATCGGAGAAAATTCTATAATCGGAATTGGATCAGTGGTTAGTCGTGATATCTCTCCGAATAGTCTTGCTCTGGGATTCCCGGCTCGAGTTGTAAAAAAGCTGGATGTTGAGTCCTGGGGAGGAATTCATGAAAACCATCAGCAAAATGAAGAGTCCCAAATCCATCAGAATAAATCTAATGAATCTGTTTCTCAAGACACGGACAGTAACTCCCCCTCACGACCGGATGTTACTGGTAGAATTAAGACCCGGCTTTGACAGTTGTCCCCCTTTTTATCCGTGAGTGTAGCGGCAGATTATCAATTGATTAACAGTAACTTTAGATAATATCCCTAACTTGTTCATGAATTTGGTTATTCTCTTTTGATGTAATATTCTCCGGCTTTTGCCAGGCAAACCCAGTTTACAGTTTTCAAAAATATTTTTGGAATTTCATACAATTATTCCAATCCGGATTTACAAAAGGAATGAATTATTTAATGACGGAATTCTTCTTCTTTTTCTGCTAAATGATTTTATCCACCAGAGTTATTTGGCCACATTTTGTGCCCGCCGGAAAAAATACAAAGTTTCAAATTCTGCGAAACTCGAGATAGGGATCACTTTTCGGATCTGAATCTGAACTCAAAACCAAAACGATTCAATGCAAACAATGCCATCATAATTATTGTGTAAATAAAGAAAACAGACACAAAAGATGCTATCAAGTAATGGACTAAATTAACTTCTAAAAAACCCACACCCATATACGAGAACACACTGATTGGTTGATTGTATATCGGATAAAAATAAACCACACCGCCTTCATCAATATCGTCTAGCAACAGGTGTGAAAGGAACGCAGCCTCGGCAAAAAGGCTCATATATACGGCCTTCCCAAAATTCCGATATACTACATATCCGATAAACGCTCCAGACAGGATTGCAGAAAAACTGAATAATAATGAATGTGTCGGGATCGGGCCGATCCAGCAGTGTTCAAGAGTTCCATTTATTAGGAAGTTATAAACGACTATGCTGTCCGGGAACAGTGAACATAAACCACCCACAAATAGTAGTAATAGGATCTGTTTGATGCCCCTCAGGGAAAGTTCCTTGCGGAAGAGTTCCCCCACAGTAACATAGACTGCTACTGCGCAGATACAGAACACAAAGAATAGAACATGTGCAACTGGATAAGGCATAATTAGAATATTTTATTAAAGGTATATAGGGATGTCCTGTCTTCTTAAAAATATTGCATAAGGATATTGGATGAAATTTGAAAGCCATCGGAATAACGTTTCTGGTTCTGATGACATAGAAGAATAAGAGTATCATAGAGGACTAGAACAGTTCTGTAGAGTAGAGCGCCGTCAGGTAAGGGGAAATGATGTGTTGAGAGCACATATCATGATGGCAATAAGAGTATTTCTAAGGTTTGAAATGCAAAGAATAAGAACTTGAAGTAATGATTTGAAACAAAGTAGAGATAAGAAATGCTGTAACTCAATTTATTAGATATCGAAAATATGCCCTAGCATACGAATGGCAAAAATTAAAAAGTTGTCTGCTTTGCAGGCAACTGCGGAAGTCATAATAAGTTTCGTGCCACTAGATCTTAAATTAGAGGGTCCATACCTGTAATAAACAATTTTATTCCATCAATCCAGGTTTCATTTACGATTTCCAGCTGTCACCACTTCATCCAAATTTTTTAGTTTTTTGCAGGGAATTCCAAATGCTTTCGAGTTTGGGGGAATATCTGAAATCACTTCATCTAAATTTTTTATTCTTTTGCAGGGAATTCCAAATGCTATCGAGTTTGGGGGGATATCTGAATTAACAAGCGACTTCGCTCCAATAACTACGTTGTTTCCAATAGTTATATTTGGTAGAATAACGCTATCAACTCCAACAAAAACATTATTTCCAATTTTCACCTTTCCTCTCTCATTTGAACCCCATAATTTTAATGGCCCACCCTGATATGCTTGAGTATGGCAGAGTATTATGCAATCTCGAGTAATATAGCAATTTTCACCAATTTCGATAAGATTCTTCTCAGATTTATCTATATAGACCTTTGGTGAAATATAGGTATATTTTCCAATGTTAATCCCGATTAATCTGTAGTAAAAAAGCCTTAATGAATTAAGAGCATTTGATATTATTTTTCGAATTTTTATTTGCACCACCCTCTCAATTTTGAAAATTATTTCCCCGGCTTTGTAGAAATCCCAACTAATTTTTTAGTGAGAATTTTATAAAAATTGGAACGATACGAGGTCCTCATTTTTTGTCCCCACAAAAAATGAAGGAGTATTCTATATGATCAAACATGTATATTAAATTTGTTAAGATCAGTTTGAAGACAGGTCGGTCTTCCAGACTGAACCTTTATTCCTGCAAATATTCCAAAGGAGTTTATACCCAACATCAGCTTTTAGTTCTTGTTTTATTGAAGGGCTATATGAGTACAGACTATCGTGACTTTGTAGAGCTTATTGCCATTATGAATGGCACATGTGCAAAGAAGTGGAAGAGATGATTTGCGTTAATTGAGGATTTCTACAGAGCCAAAATTCGGAATTTAGATCCTCAAACATTTATATGATATAATTTTAATTTATCATTACTTATCTTTTAGATTTCAAAGGTCAATCCAATGTTCAATCTAAAATTCAGCAAAACGATGAAAGATGTACAGTGGTCGTTCATCAGTCTTGCGACAGCCTCTTTTGCACATCTGCTGCTTAGAATTGTATTGGGGAAGGAACTGGGACCCTCGGGACTCGGCTTATACACCCTGGTCTTTACGATCTACATGTTCGGCATGCAGTATGCAGCATTCGGAATTAGTACAGCTTTGATCAAATACGTTGCTGAATATAATGATGACCTGCCTCAGATCACGGGTTTTGTTTCCTCTGGAATCGTTGGGTCTATTGTAACCGGATCTTTTATGAGTGTACTTATGTACCTGCTATCGGGATTTATTTCGATTCAGTTATTCCACAACCCCGAAATGGTTGATCTTCTGAAGATCACGGCGTTATGCTTTCCCTTCATAGCCATGCAGAAAGCAGTCATTGGTACTCTGAATGGTCTGCGTAAGATGAAACGGTATGCCGTTGTGAACATCGCTCAGCATGGATCAGTTATGATTGTGTCAATCGTTCTGGTGATGCTTCTGAACATGGGTGTTAAGGGTGCAGTAATCGGTTTGGTTGCACCGACAATTGTGGTAGGGCTACTATCGTTGATCTTCATCAGAGAGTACTTTGCTTCAGAACAAGCAATTCTGCGTACAGTTTTAAATAAAGTCTTATGGTTCGGGCTCTATATCGTCCTCGCAGACTCCATAGCGATGCTTAATGTACAGATCGACAGCCTTATGGTGGGGCATTTTATGAATGAAACTGAGGTAGGGTACTATGCTGTTGCGGTACTTTTTATAGAAGGATTAAGGCTAATTCCCGACTCCGTCCAAAAAGTAATAACCCCTGCGATAGCAAATTTCCATGGGAAAAACGATTATCTCAATATAAGCAAACTGATAAAAATTACTGTACTAAGAGTTTTCGTGATTACCTTATTTGCTTCTCTATCAATTTTATTGCTTGGCCAATTTTTGATAGAGGTATTATTCAGAGAAGATTTTCTATCGGCATACGAGCCCCTATTAATTCTATTAGTTGGAAGCTTGATATATGGTCCCATTTCTTCTATTAATGGTACCCTGCCAGGTATAGGAAAAGTAAATGTCATGTTTAAAATATCGTTAATATGTGCACTGATGAACGTGGTGCTTAATATCATCCTGATACCTAAATACGGAATAACAGGAGCGGCAATTGCCACATCCACCTCTTTAATATTCACAGCGTTAGTAAGAGTATACTTCATAAAACTATATATACCAAAACTTCCATACATTGCATAAAGTAATAGTCCAAAACGGAACCTGTTACATCTGACAGATCGTGTTTCCTTTATTGGGGGAAGGGAAAAATTATCATTGAGAGGTTGAACGTTCTTGAGATTAATTACACGAAGTGGCGGCTTTCTAATGTGTAAATAATTGAACTTCGGACTCGTTACAAAACAACCTCTGCATATTTCCGATTTAACATCTTGATTTACAAGATCAAGGCCTCCAATTGAAGTTACAATGAATAATAAGTTGCATAGGTTATTTCGTAGCGGGTACTTAATATCTTATATTTCCTTTGTGGGGGAGGAAAAATACCATAGAGAGATCAAACATTCTCGAGAGTAATTATGATTGCCTACTAATTTGGAAGCAATTACACCTAATATCTCATATTTCCTTTTTGGGGGAGGAAAAACACCATAGAGAGATCAAACATTCTCAAAAGTCTCAGCCCTATTATAAAAAATAATGAGTTGGGCTGAAGATACCTTATTTCATTAAATTCCATTAGTTGGGCGATTCCGGCATTGAAGCTACCTGGAAAGTAAGTGTTACCGAGAAAACTGGTTCTAACTCACCGGGTTTTGAAACTGAGTTGGTCAATTAACTAAAATTGAAATTATGACTATGATTCAGATGTGAACTGTATGGCCAGATTGAATAACTTCACACTAATCAGTAAAACTTTTCTCTACCTGCTACCTATTTTAGGAGTTGCAGGAGTAACGATTCCGTTAATTCTTGGACAGAGTAATCTTTCTCTTTTGGGAACCTATCTTGCAGTCCCTATGATTCTGGCACCAATAATCCACATAAAACTAAAAGGAAACGAAACCAGCTTTAAGACATTTAATCCTAAATTATTTTCATCTTTTGTCAGTATTTATTTTATTTTCTTTTTTATTTCAATAAGCCTGCTCCAGGTATTTGATGTTAGACCATTTGCCTATTATCTGGTCATTGCAGTCATGTATGGTTTAGTATTACTGGAGATACTAATGTTTGAAGTGTCAGAAAAAAAAGTGCCCATTATCCTGCTTCAAATGGTGATCCTAACTGTAAATATAATTTGGGGAGTGACTCTAAATTATGATTTCTTCATTGGAAGAACAGATCCGATTGGCCATTTGAAACTTATAGAAAGTGTAATAAATGCCGCATTTGTAACTGAAATATTCGATGTATACAAACCGTTTCCTCTGTGGCATATTTTATGCGCATTTATGCAAAATGTCCTTGGAATCTCATTATCTGCTCAAAAAATAATGTTCGTAACAAATGGAGTAATCTATTCTTTTGTACCTGTAGTCTCGTACCTTGTTTCAATGAAAATATTTAAAGATAGTAAAATCGCATTGTTATCAGCGCTATTTGTTTCGATTTACCCTGAAGTTATACTTTATGGGATGCAATCGATTCCGAGGAGCGTTGTGTCATTTTTAGAGATTATGCTAATATTAGTCTTACTGGACCCGCAAAATCCGGCAAAAGTATTCGCAGCTATCATCCTTGTCTTTTCGTTGATTGCGTTTCACACGGCTTCAATGCCATTTGTATTATCGATCCTGTTTGCGATTTATGTTCTGGAAAAAATATATAATAAGGAGAATGATGAATCCCTTCTATCGTTCAAGTTTATAATTTTAGCAATATGCATGACGTTAGTTTACTGGTTATATTACGGAATAATATTGTTTGAGACTTTAGTGTACAACATCACGAGGTCTGCACCTTCCGGAGTACTAACAGAATCTGTATTTTATACACCATTAAGTGAGTTGTTTAATTATTTACAATATACTCCACTGTTACTTTTTGTAATAATTGGTTTCTTTTCAACGTTGCAATCAAAGAGGGCATCCACTTTTGGAAAAATATTCTGCATGATAGGACTCTTTACAGTGGCTATCACCTTCCCTGGCCCGACTCTGCTTTTCAATAAGCTTGCCAGTAATTTTAATCTTGCAAGGTTTGGAGAATATAGTTTTTTATTTATCGGATTAACCGGTTCAATTGGATTTTATGAAATGTACTCGAAATCAAAAAAATATTTAAAAATATTTGTAGTAATACTGTTTATATCAATGACATTCCTAACCGTATCAAATGACTTTACTGCTTCAGATAATCCTTTAGTTAAAAGACCATTTTATACGTATTACTTAACCAATGAAGAAGAGACAAGTTTCGAACATATCGCTTCTGTCACTGAAGGATATGTGATGGCTGATTATGTGACTTCTCGTTATTATTCCTTTTCCGAATACAAAGATAAAAGCCATATTATAGAGGTAGGCAGTACAAACAAGAAAATTTTAAGGGATGAAACGGATGACATCTTTTTGATTAGAGAATCCGAGTTAGAAAAAAGACCTTTGAAATTATATGCAGCACCTGGTGAAGAATTTGTATCTGGATCTACATGGGAAGGCAATTTAGTTTATTATTACAAGGAAGGCACATTGTGGGACGATTTAATAATGTATAACAAAATTTACGATTCAAAAAGTGTTACAGGATTTAACCATGGTCCTTGAGTAATCGGGTTTTCCGGAACCTGCAGGACATACCCATGTCCCTGAATTGTAACTTACATATCCCATCCTCTGCAGAGCATTGCACCATTAAGGAATCGATAAAATTCAAAAGTGTGCTTATTGGATGCAAGTTTCTGGGATCGATGTGAATTTACCCGGTATTTTGCTTCAGCCAAATACCCGAAACTTTCTGCGGGGATGGGTAATAACTCTAAAATCGTTAAATCCCACTTTCCGCAGCTGTCTATTTAATTTCCACAATTTTTTAGCTATCGTTTTTCTGGGAACTTCCCTGGTCATTCAAACATATGTTTTCAAAATGTCCCACATATTTCGACCTCATGCCTTCATTGGCAGCTTCCAACTTCAATTTCCCGAAGATTCAGTTGAGATAATAATTGTGAATTATTGAGCAATCACCTAAAAAAGATAGCAAGAGAAAAGTTATTTTTAAAAGAACATGTCGGACAAGTCAGTTAAATGATGAATTTGATTATAGATTACATTTTTTTGATTACTTAAGATGAATAAAATCCTATTCATAGGTCATTGGCTAAGAAATTTAAGCTACTGAATTGACCAATATTTAACACGATTTATTCACCCCATAAATGAGGTCGAATTCGAAAAAGAATACATACCATCACTAAAGACCTTCAAAAAACCGTTAAATTTACTTACTCTAAGTCCTGAAATCAAATTGCGGGCGGCCACCCCACCTTAAAAGGTGGGGTATGCTTCGGGCCGCCCGCCCGGTTTCTTGGGAACAGTTTAGTATCATGTAACAAGGTTTCCTTGATATAGAGTAGCATATCTAACTCCTGTAACCATGATACCAGGAAACCTCATTTAAAAGGAAGTAATGATTTATCGATTTAAAGGAGCACAAAAAACGTGCGAGGGTTCACTTCATCCCCGACCTGAAAGATCGGGGTATTCGTGACCCTCCGCGCTCCCATCGTAATAAAAGCCATGACAGCACCATAAACGCTGTTATGGCCCACAATCACATAATCTGACAGCCGTCGACCACAATGACTTCTCCACTAACATACTCCCCGAGATCCGAGCTCAAAAATAATACCACCTTTGCAACATCTTCGGGCATACCGACACGTCCGAGAGCGATATTGGAAATCATTTTTTCCCTGAGGGCAGGTTTGAGATCTTTGAGAAGGTCGGTTTCAATGAAACCGGGAGCAATGGCATTGACAGTTATGCCATACCTGCCCAGTTCCTTTGCTGCGGATTTTGTAAATCCGACAACTGCAGCCTTGCTTGCAGAATATACTGTCTGCCCGGCATTCCCATAGAGTCCTATGGTGGAAGATAAATTGATAATCCTGCCGGCACCCTGCTTCTTCATCAGCTTCGATGCATACCTGGTACACAGGAAAGTCCCCTTCAGGTTAGTGGCGATGGTACGGTCGAAAAGTTCCGTATTGCTCAGCATCAGAAGGTTGTTTTGCATGATTCCCGCATTGTTTACCAGCACATCGAGCCTGGAATGTTTCTCCCGGATGGCCCGAAACATATCCCTGACCTCTGCTTCGGATGAGACGTCGGCCTTGAGCAACGAAGCCTGGAGCCCTTTCCCACGAATCAGGTCCGCAAGTTCAACTGCCTTATTCTCACTCAGGTTGTAGTTTATGATCACATGTGCATGGTTCTCTGCTGCCAGCAAGGCTGTAGCTCTTCCAATCCCCCTACTTGCGCCTGTTACCAGCACCACTTTGCCTGTAAGCATTTTTCCTCCTGTACCTACCTCGTGTACTTAACTATCCAGAAGCGGCCCGTGAGAAGCGACCATCCGGAGAAAAGCTGCGGCTTAACTATCCAGAGAGTAGATAGGTGCAGCAGCCCGCACATATTCGGTAGTACCTTTTATTCTAGCAATGTGCCTTTGAGCTTTGAGTATGGTCTCTTCGGACAGTCCGGTGTTCTTCTCAATTACTTCTACGGGCATTTGATGTTCCTGACCATACAGTAATTGATCCATTACATGAATGGGCATGCGCCAGTAGAAGTCCTCATCAGAGGTGTAGTGGCTCCAGGTGTCAGCACTAGGCGGCCTCCGTATAATCTCTTCGTTGACATTAAGATATTTTGCCAGAGAGTAGACCTGGGTCTTATAGCAATCCGCCAGAGGCTCAATATCCACACCTCCGTCCCCGTATTTCACGAACTGGCCGAGGACCATCTCGGTCTTGTTGGTCGTGCCGCAAACGAGATAGTTCATCTTCTCAGCGTACATATACTGGACTATCATTCTGGACCTCTGTTTGACGTTCTGAAGTCCGATAAGTTCCAGATAATCACTTGCCTTCAACCTGTATTTTCCAACTTTTTCCCCGTCTTTTATCAACTGTATATACGGAACGTTCAACAAGCCCTGGTTCAGGAAATCAGGCAGTACCAGGGATGTTTTGTGGACCTCAGGTTCATATTCCGGGCAGGTCTTCTTTATAATCCTGTCCTTTTTCTCATAGATATCAAGGGATTCCAGTATAGGGGAGATAGGGACTTCTTCATAAGCCACACCCAGGCTTTCACAGATTTCTGCCCCAAGAGTGTTACTCGAAGGAGCCGATTCCTTCTCAGGAAGAAGCAGGCAGTAAACGTTCTCCTTTCCAAGTTCCCGGACGGAAAGCGTAAGAGCTACGGCGGAATCGACTCCTCCCGAAACTCCTATTACCACACCCTTTTTCTTAAAACCGGCAACCTGGTCTTTGATAAAGCCCCTGAGCTCCATTGCAAGCTTTTCAATGTCTCCGTTAAGTTTGTCCATTATTTGTATGTCCATTAATTGCGAATCTATCATTTGCATGATATTGCCCCCCATAATGGTCAGATGATTGACATTTGATCGTTAACGTATTATTACAAACTTTGACGCAACATTACGAATTAAGAAATATTACATGTCGGGATTGAGGAAATAGCTACCACTGATTTTGAGGAAATAGCATTAATTATGGAATGCTCTTAACTCAAGCGGCAGGAACTGTATTTTAAGCAACCCGTGTCAAGGTTTTGAACAGCAACGAATAGATACCGAGATCAAATATCAAATATCAGATATCAAATATCAGATATCAAATATCAGATATCAAATATCAGATATCAAATATCAGATATCAAATATCAGATATCAAATATCAAATATCATATACCAAATATCAGGTAACAGGTTTCGAGAGTCATTCACCCGTAATTTAGTTTCTTTGCAGCTTCCTCTATCAGTGGTTGTGATAGCTCCTGGTGAAGTTTTTCCAGGCCTTCTTCCCTTGACATATCCCCACTTCGGACAATTCCTGCTATATCAAAGGCATACGGGTGGATCCCGTATTTTTCCAGATGGTTATAACAGGCAAAAGAATTCAATGTACAGTTGGTTGAATTGCTGTCATTGAGATCCGGAGGGTTCCACCCGATCTTCACCAGGGACTCCAGAATCTTACCTTCGTTATAATCCCACAGACACAGAGGATGAAGCATCCTCGGTCCCTCCTTGCCCATATTTTCAATAACCTCGTTTTTAATCAAGAACCTCTCATCCCTATCATCAACGTCAATTTTTTGAAGTTGTTTTTCAAAAATGTTCCTGGACCACCGTATAAAATTAGCCTTCAGGGGGATTATGGGATTAGGAGACTGCCCCGGTGTGAAGGCAAACATAATGAAAGGTGCATCCTGAACAATAGCCTCTTCTATCAACTTCTGCTTGATGATACTGATACAGGTGTTGCATATGTCGCTTGCCCTGTATTTGGCTAACCTGGGGAATGCATCGCGGGATTCCGCGGCTTTCCGGAAAGTTTCGTACAGGACCTCATCTTCCATTGTTAGTTTAAAATAATCAGATCCTGTGAGCTTACACATCTTTTTCGCATTTTCTACCGCGTTGTCAGATATGAAACCGTTATCGAACTGGACAGCCAGGACTTTCAGGAAAGGATATTCTTTTTTGAGTTTATGAAGCGTGTATGAAGAGTCCTTGCCCCCGGAAAGTGCAAAGACCACATCGTACTTACCCCTGCCCCCGTATTCCTTGAAGAGTTCTTCCATTTTCGCCAGATATTCTCTCTTTTCCTGCGCAGAAAGAGGGACATACGTCTCACAAAAATGACAGAGCCCACTTTCCTCATTGATATCTATGCCTGGCATATCCGAGTCCAGAACACACTTTTTACACACTATTCTTGACATTTTGGTACTCCCCTATAATTGACCGATTGGATATCTTCCCATTCTCGCTTAATGGGAGATGATCGATGAAAAGTATCTCCCTGGGACACAGGTACCCGGGCAAATTCTTCCGGCAGAATGAAAAAAGAGCATCAACTTCTGTCCCTTCCTTCGGGATGACCATGAGGCTGATCGCGGCCCCCATAAGCTCGTGGGAAACCGGTACGACAAAAACCCTGGAAACCTCAGTGTTATTCTCTATGTGTTTTTCAATTTCCCTCGGATTCACGCGATGATCGCCTATTTTAATGAGGTCGTCCTTGCGGCCAAGCAACCTGAAATAACCATTGGGTAATTTCTGTGCCAGGTCCCCCGTGTGCATCCACCCATTTATGAGCTTTTTCTCAGTGGCGATCTCGTCGTCCAGGTAACCTAATAGAATATTCTCACCCCTGGCAACCAGTTCACCCCTTATGTTCGGCCCTACTGGCCTGTTTTCATCGTCGAATACGTCAAGCATAACGCCGGGAATCGGCTTGCCTATCGTATCAACGAACTCGTCCACGTCCTCTGGTGGCAGGTAGGCCAGGCGTGCTGTAGCTTCAGTCTGGCCGTACATCGGCAGAATCACCGTACCGGGACTTAACTCGTTTATCTCTTTCACGGTTAATGCGTCCATTCCTCCACCTGCGGATGCGGCAGTCCTGACATTTTCAAATGCCTTTTTGAACCTCTCTGGATAGCGGAGGAGGATCCGATAAGTACTTGGCACTCCGTAGAATACGGATACCCCTGATTCCACCAAGCTGAATGTAGATTCCATAAAATTCATGCTTCCGATTCTGACAGCCCCCCCGGCCATCAGGTGGGAATCGATTATGGAATTACCAAAAGCGTGGTGTGGAGATATTACCAGTGCGCCCTTATCGCCGGAACTTATGCTGAGAACCTCGATTATCGATTCTGCATTTGCTACCAGATTTCGATCACTTAACATGACCCCTTTTGGAGTGCCTGTCGTGCCGGACGTGTACAGCACCAGCCTCAGTTCCGGATTGTTGGCCTCATTTACTATATTTTTACGCAGGGTCTTTACTGAACTGTCATTTGAAACAACAACAACCGTTCCAAAACGCCCGAAAAAGTCCTCACCATATCTAGAGTACTGTGCCTCTGTTGCAATTATATTATTGACGTGGGCATTATCAAGAATTTGCTCCAGACTGAATTTCGGGAATTCGATCGGAAGAGGTATTGCAATGTTGGCTGACCGGTATACTGCCATGAGAATCTTTATGTATTGTATGCCTGACTCTGCCAGGATTGCAAACCTGCAATGCCCGAAGTCCCCCATAGACGAAGCAATAGTATCTATATCTTCATCGAGACAGTTGTAGGAGATGGATTTTTTGCCTTCTTCCAGAGCGATTTGCTGAGGAGTTCTTCTGGCATATTCCGCGATATAAGCATCGATCCTCATATCTCTCACTTCACCAGTTTGACAATCAGGTTAGTGATCCCCTGCAGTGAGTCAAAATTTTCCGGCGTCAGCATATCTTCGGGAACTTCTATGGCATATTTTTCACAGATATAGTCCATCAATTCAAGCAGTCCAATCGAATCCATGATGCCGTTCTGGGTGAGAGAATCGTTATCATTCAAGCCAATGCTCGTGTCCATAAAAGAATTGTCTTTCAGATAATCAAGTATATCATTCTTTATATGTTCCATTCGACCTTAGCCCCCCTAATTTCGTATAGTGGATAAAACAACATGAGTAGTATACACTTTAGTGTATCATTGTGTTAATATCCCCGTAAATATTTGAGTAATCCCCATTAGTATTTACGTATTATCAATTATTTATATTGTTTCTCATATAATTTATTTACATTGTCCCCTTTATCATTTGTTATATTGTTCCCCATATCAATTATCCCACTTTATCAAGATGTCTTCTCAATTTTCACCATTGTTCCTAATATCGTTTTTTCTGAAAACTGCCCTGGTTTTCAAACGTGTGTTTTTGAAATCTCCCACACTTTTCGCCCTCATGCCTTCATTAAAAGCTTCCAACTTTCATTTCCCGAAGGTTCTTGAGATAATAATTGTGGATTTTAGAGCAATAATCCAAAAACGATAGCTAAAAAATGTTATTTTCTAGAGAACATGTCGGGTAAGTCGGAATTATTTATATTATCCCCCATTTCTTAGCCACGTCACCCATTATATTGTTCCCCGTATCTTAGCCATGTCACCAATTATATTGTTCCCCGTATCTTAGCCATGTCACCAATTATATTGTTCCCCGTATCTTAGCCATGTCACCAATTATATTGTTCCCCGTATCTTAGCCATGTCACCAATTATATTGCCCCCGTATCTTAGCCATGTCACCAATTATATTGTTCCCCGTATCTTAGCCATGTCACCCATTATATTGCCCCCATATCTTAGCAATGTCATCATTATATTGTTCACCATGTCTTAACAGTGCCACTTATTTTCTTGTCCCCTCATAGCACATAACCATGTTAATTATTATATTGTTCACCTTTTTCATTTAGCAACAGTCTCTATCATAACTTCTCATAAAAAGCTAGAAGAATTAACAGCGACCCCGTTGAGACTTCTCCTGAGAAACTTATACTCCTGCCCCCAAAATATTGAATATGTCATGTTTCAATAATCTCAGACATGAAAAACTGCACTCCAGAACAGTTCGCCATGATAGTAGAATTTTTATCAATTATTTGAGATGCTAAATTCAAACTATTTTTTATAATTTCTGCCTGTGAGGAAAGGTATGTATAGCCAGACATCAGCAAGTGCTATATAACCCCATAAAATAAAAAAATATTGAAATAAAATTTCTTAATAAATTTGAGAAGCAATGTTTCTTGAAAAGTTTAAAGACAGCCTTTTAGAAGGGTTCTGCATAGAACCCCCACCAAACTCAGGGAATAAGAAAGAAAAAGATTACTCTGGAAATTCAATAAGTATTGTTTTAGTATGTGATTTGAACACCCCATTATCAACATGAATAGAGTACGAACATGAATAGGGCATATAGGAAGGAGGCTCCAAAAATTGCAGTTCTAAGGTTTAGAACCAGTTCTCATAGAGAGGTTAAGTTCTCATAGAGATTTAAGTTTCATGGAAAGGCTATTTTCTCGAGGAGGCTTATATTGATAGTATGCCAGCCTTCAGAAGTAATAAGGGAAAGTATGTATTCGTTGTCTATAATATAGCTTGAATAACTGACATTATTAAGATCCAATTCCCTGTAAAAAGTAGAAAAAATACTTTTATTCGAAAACTTGCAATACGCTTCTTTCAGAGTCCAGGTCGTTAAGAGATCGAGACAATTTACGGATTTATCGGTTTGAAAAGTTTTTTTATTCAGGTATTTAGAAATGTTCGCAAGAGACCGCTTTTTTTTAACCTCAATATCAACCCCAAGCTCAAACTTTGAGACTGCAAGAACGACAATATTTTCAGTATATGAGATACAGACATGTAATTCTTCATGGTTGCTTACATGGACTTTTCCGTATTTATCCTTATAAGTAGCCATGTCGGAGACGGAATGTCGTTTAAGAATTCTGCACAGAATATATTTCAGGACCATTCTGGAAATAATGTACCTTTTCCTGAAATACCCGGTTTTTAATCTATCCAGGCCTTCCATTTCCATATCGTCAAGGCATTCCGTACTCAATGTGCCGTAATCTTCCAGGTCAACCAGAAAGATAAGAATATCATTCTGTTCCCATAAGCAGGGTATATTTGCCGGGAGAGTATGGTCCGGAGTGATCGGAGATACTTCCGGAACAACCTGAGATTCTGCCTTTAAGCTTTCAGTTTGCATGCCTGTTCACGAGATATCCGTTACAAAATATCAGTTACAAAATATCAGTTACAAAATATCAGTTACAACCCCTATAAAAAAAGTACCTGCAACTCAATGAATTAACCTGCGCCTCAGGTAAATTGCAGATATTATTACCGCTATGATTAAACCTATAAACTCGGTAATGAAACAGGGACAAAGAGACGGAACATAACCGATCGTGGCCATATTCAGAAAGTAATCCAGACCCCCTCCGTAACAGCATACCTTAGGAAATTCCCAGCCAAAAGCCGGCCAGAATAAGGTATGAGGCTTAGCCCACATACGGTCTTCAAGCAGGTGGAAAAAACATGCTCCAGATATCAGGAACAAACCTGTGTCCCTGCTCTTCCCATAGCGATAGTAACCCAGTAATGCGATAAAAAGACAAAACACAAGCGTATGCCCGACAATTCGCCCATTTGCAAGAAACTCGGCAAAAATTACCCTGCCGACCAGTTTGTCGAGAATGTCTGGCAGCAGGGCTCCGAAAGCTATGTAACGGTAATCAAGCCTGCCTCTGAGTGCCGGAAGAATACGCTCAAGCATGAAGAAAATTCCAATCGTAAAAACGATGTGCCCGAAAATTAACATTGCAGACCCACTGACCCCATATATATAAACAAAGTTTCTCCCACAAAAACTTATACCCAGCCCAACTTTTTTAATTTTTGAGCGGCGCCTGCACCTTAAAAACGGTCAATTACACCTAACCGGGGGAATAATTCAGGAAACTGCTCAGAAAAGTCTGACCCCATGAAGAACTGTATGTGCCAAATTTGTGTTTTCACACTTTAATAAGAAGTAATGGTTAAAAATAAGTAAATAGTTTTGGAAACCAAGTTTCTGAAGAATGTTTCTTAAAAAGTCATGACGACCGGGTATAATAACGATAGTTAGAGAGCTTATATAAAAAAATAGAATTGACATAAAAAGGAACGGAAAAGAAAGCGACTTGCTAAATTTTGATTTTGCAGGGGACCTGTTTGAAATGTTGAATAACATTTTTACCAATCGTGCTGCCGGGTGAGAGAAATAATAACGGAATTAATGCTTTTTTAGATTTAAAATTACTTTATCCCCTTATTTTAGTTCTTGAGAGAAACATATAAAAATTAACCTGTGACCCGGATGCCCCATAACTTCCTGAGAACTTGAAATTTCTTATATTTAATTTTGACAACAAAGACCGATTTTATACTTTAATGTAACCAATCCTCAAAAAGTAATCCTAAAATATATAAACGATAAAGATATAGGGTATTCGATTCTCACTGCCCTGAAAAGCAGGTCGCATACCTTTATAGCTAAGAATCAAATAGTAACATATAATATAATCCAGTACCAATAATAATTCAAATTATCATTAACTGAGGTGTCAGAAACTGCAGACTACGGAAGAAAGGGTAAGAGCGAGATTGATTAAGTATCTCGGCAGGGACGAGAGCGGGATACGCAAGGTTGTGCTCAATCTCTTCCTGACCGGAGACAAGTTCACCACCGGTGAAGTTTATGAGTTCCTTGACAATGGGGAATTCGAGGTAAGCTACCGGGGGGTGTCGGCCATGGTCGGGCTAATGAACACGAGATTAGGAATCCTGAGCATTAATGTTACAGGAGACCATAACGTTTACTCCCTGAAAAATACTTACAAAACTATCGTCGGCTCCGTGCTTGAAAACTACTGAGCCGCACTTGATTACTTTCCTTTTACCGGGGTTTATTGCCCCTTATTGTCATTCTTTTTTGTATGAATTTCTTTGAGCTTCTTATTTAATTCTGCCAGAGTTCTGCTCGGATTCAAAAAAGTCATAATTAGTTTGTCTTTCGAAAGAAGGAATTTAAAGGAGAAGTTAAAAGGGAGTTTAAAAGAAATAGAAAAGGAATATAAAAAAGCAGTTCAAATAAAGTGTTTAGAATTTCGATGCAGAATTTGGGATAATGGCACTGCTTATTTTTGCAGAGAAACCCTGCCAAAAGAAATTATAAATACCTTGAATAAAAGAAAGTATCAGAGTACATAATGAGATAAAATCTATACAGATTTTCCAGCTTTATATATTAGGGGGAAAACGCATAAGAAGCTTAAAAATGAGATCAATAAGTTCCGGCTTCAAGGTGGGGCTCAGATTTTTGAAAAACCGGACCTTCAGTGTATTTTACCGGGAATACGAGCGGAGGCTCGCAAAAGAAATTCATCACTCGGAGATCCCCGCACATATCGCGGTGATCATGGATGGGAATCGCAGGTTTGCGGGAAAGCTCGGGAAGGCAAAAAGTTACGGGCACTCCATAGGGGCGGAGACCACTGAGCAGGTGATTGAGTGGTGCCATGAAATAGGGGTGCGGCAGCTTACACTTTATGCATTTTCCACAGAGAATTTCCACCGTCCCGGGGAGGAGGTGGACGGGCTCTTTAACCTCATAGACCGGAAGTTCTTGAAGCTTTATAAAGACCCCCGGACCCATGAAAAGGAAATGCGGGTCAGGGTTATAGGAGACAGGAGTAAACTGCCTGATTTCCTGAACGAGACAATTGACAGGATCGAAAAGGCGACCGAACACTACGACAGGTTTTACCTCAACGTAGCCATTGCCTACGGCGGGAGGCAGGACATTATCCAGGCCGTGAGGGAAATCGCATGCCGGGTTTCAAGGGGAGAGCTCTCCCTTGAGGACGTGAGCGAAAACCTGATCTCAAACCACCTTTATCCATCTCCCGGGCTGGCAGTCCCGAATGTAGACCTTATCATCAGAACTGGGGGGGACGAGCGGGTTTCCAACTTCCTGCCCTGGCAGGCTAACGGAAGCGAATGTGCGGCCTATTTCTGCGCTCCGTACTGGCCCGAGTTCCGGAAAATCGACCTCCTTCGTTCTATTCGGATCTACCAGGTGAGGAGAGCCGAAAAGAAGCGGGAACACTCGGTACGGGCTTTAAAAATAGTAAAGATGTTCGGAGCCGGAAAATACGAAGAAAAATTAGAAGAGTTCGGACACCTCAGGCCGATTAAAAGGCAGGGATTTTCCTGAAAGGGAGCCTTTGAAAAATTCCATAAGGACTCATAAGATCCCCTGGACATAAAGACACTGCTTGAAACACTGCCGGACCCTGGCTTGAACAACGGCCTAAACCGTAGCTTGAACGACAACCTAAACCGTGGCTTGAACGACAACCTAAACCGTGGCTTGAACGACAACCTAAACCGTGGCTTGAACGGCTACCGGATCCATTTCCAGAAACTGTAAATACCATTCTCAGAGGCAGCTGAAAGCGAAGGTTCATATTATTCAGGCACATATTTATATTTATATATCGCAATTTAACGGGGAAAATATTTTATGGGAGAAACGGGAAATTTGAAAAAAATCAAGGGAAAGGAGACACCTATTCCGGAACATCCCGGACTTCCGGGGAGTTGAAAAGATATGAAATACAGGGATTTTGTCCGCTCCCTGTTAGGTCCTTTTTCAAAAGTCCCTCCGCTTCCCTTTAAAGAACATGCCAGAAAGGGGGTACTTGCAGCCGGGAAATTGAAAGAAGGAGTGGAAGCATACTGTTCAGGGAACATGGAGCTTGTGGAACTTAAAAGTTCCGAGGCTGACCTGATAGAGACAGAAGCCGATGCCATAAAGCATGAGATCCGGAAAAGTCTTCCGTCTTCCATGCTACTGCCGGTAGACGCAAAAGACCTTCTCTTTTTTTTAAACCAGCAGGACGAAATCCTGAACAGCGCCCAGAGTGCCGCTTACTGGCTGACCCTCCGGGCCGATTCCCTCCCTGAAGACATGAAAACGGGTTTCCTCAGGCTTTCAGGAGCTACTCTTGAGACTGTCAGGGTCTACGAAGAGCTTGTATCCAGTTTCTACGATATCTTCAAAAATCCGGATAAAAATAAAATCAGGCAAACCCTGGCTCTTGTCCCCCAGGTAGAAAAACTGGAACATGAGGTGGACCTTATAGAGAGCGAACTTTTGAAAAAGATCTTCGCAAACGAAAAGATCTTCGGAGGAGCCGGGATCTGCCACCTGACTTTTCTCGTGGAGAAAATCGGCGATGTTGCGGACAGAGCCGCAATAGCCGCTGACAGCCTGAGGACAATGCTTTTCAGGCGGTAAAACTCCAAAAGGCGGGAATAATAAGTCTGAACCCTAAAAATACCTGCGAAACCATTGAAATGTCACTAAACCCCCTGAAATACCGATATATTGATATTCAGGGGATTACTATCTAAAAGGGGGATTTTATAATCGAATTTTTTTCAGGCATTAATTGAGATCTTAGGCTTTGGGACAGAGAATAATGGGATAGAGGTCAAACATAATTAACAAAATAATTTCATTTAACATGACCTCATTTAACAAAACAATTCCATTTAAAATATGATTTCAGTTGACAACAGAATTTCATTAAAAAAATGAGTTCAGTTGACAATATAATTTCATTAGCGACCAGTATTCATGAGACTATTCGGGGTCAGTACTCATAATCATTCATAACCATTATCCAAAAACCTAATAGTATAAACCTTGGACATCCAGAAATAGAAGACTGGATCGAATCATCTGTGTGAAATTGGGGGGAGTTGGAACGGACATTATCTTTAAACAGTTGAATCCAGATTCCTGCAAGATCCACCTGCAGTGGATCAGGGAATCGGGGGATGAAGCGCTTGTGGATCCGGGGCGGGAGTGCTTTCAAAATTATATGAAACTGCCACGAAAAAGGGAGCTGAGAACGGTTCCCCTGATCCTTGCCGGGGAAGGTATTGGGAAGTTAAAAGTCCTGAAAGGCAGGATACTTGCCCGAGGGGGAACAGGAGCCTGATAAAAAGGGGGAATTGCAATGGGAAAAGAAAAGAAAGAACATCCAAACCGCCTTATCCATGAAAAGAGTCCTTATCTCCTTCAACATGCCTATAACCCTGTGGACTGGTATCCCTGGGGAGAAGAGGCTTTTGAAAAGGCGAGGAAGGAAAACAAACCTATCTTCCTTTCTATCGGCTACTCCACCTGCCACTGGTGCCACGTGATGGCGCACGAGTCTTTCGAGGACGAGGAAATTGCAAAGCTCATGAACGAGGCCTTTGTCTCCATAAAAGTAGACAGGGAAGAGCGCCCTGACATTGATAACACATATATGACAGTCTGCCAGATCATTCTCGGGAGAGGCGGCTGGCCCCTGAACATTATCATGACCCCGGACAAAAAGCCCTTTTTCGCAGGAACTTATATCCCGAATAAAACCCGCTTCAGCCAGACCGGGATGCTGGAACTGATGCCACGGATCAGGGAAATCTGGGAACGCCAGCACGAAGAAGTGCTTGACTCGGCAGAAAAAATAACCTCAACCATCCAGGACATGATTACGGACTCGGCAGGAGAAGGCCTGGGGGAAATGATACTGCAGGAAGCCTACGAAGAACTAATGGGATCCTTTGATAGGGATTTCGGAGGATTCGAAAAGGCACCGAAATTCCCCGCCCCCCACAAGATTTTCTTTCTGCTCCGCCACTGGAGACGCAGCGGGGACCCGGAAGCTCTCCACATGGTGGAACACACCCTCCACTACATGCAGAAGGGAGGGATCCACGACCATCTGGGCTCGGGCTTTCACCGCTACTCTACGGATAACATGTGGATGGTGCCACATTTTGAAAAGATGCTCTACGACCAGGCCCTCCTGGCAACTGCTTATACGGAAACCTATCAGGTTACCGGAAAAGAGCTGTACAGGGAAACGGCCGAAGGAATCCTTGACTACGTACTCAGGGACCTGACCTCTCCCGAAGGTGGCTTTTACTGCGGAGAAGATGCAGACGTGGACGGGGAGGAAGGGAAATACTACCTCTGGACCCTGGAAGAAATCCGGGAAAGCCTTGACCCTGAGGAAGCCGACCTGATCATAAAGATGTTCAACCTGAAAGAGGAAGGCAACTTTGAAGAAGAAATCCGGGGAAGGAAAACCGGGACCAATATCTTTTACCTTGTCCAATCCACTGACACCCTGGCAAGCAGACTCGAGGTTCCGAAGCCGGACATCGAAGCCCGGGTCAAAAAGGCTAAAGAAAAGCTCTATGACGCCCGCAGCAAACGCAAGAATCCGGGCCTGGACGACAAGATCCTGACTGACTGGAACGGGCTGATGATCGCGGCCCTTGCAAAAGGTTTCCAGACATTAGGAGAAAAAAAGTACCTGGAAGCTGCCGAAAAAGCCGCGGACTTCATCCTGAATACCTTCTACAGCCCCAGCCAGAGGCTGCTTCACAGGTACAGGGATGGGGTTGCCGGGATTTCCGGGACAGCCGACGATTATGCATTCCTAATCCATGGCCTTCTGGAACTCTATGAAGCCGGGTTTGAGCTCAAGTACCTCAAAGCCGCAATCTCTCTGAACAGAGAACTTGTGGAACACTTCTGGGACCCGGACCAGGGAGGACTTTTTTTCACAGCAGATGACAGCGAAGCTCTGATCTTCAGAAAAAAGGAGTTCATGGATGCGGCGATCCCATCCGGGAATTCCGTGGAGATGCTAAACCTCCTGCGCCTTGCCCGCATTACTGCAGACCCTGAACTTGAGGACGTGGCAGATAGCCTGGAGCGGGCCTTTTCAAACCAGATCAGGAAGATCCCTTCAGGCTATACCCAGTTCCTTTCCGCCCTTGAATTTGAAGCCGGCCCCACATACGAGGTAATAATCGCCGGAAAACCGGAAGCATCAGACACAAAAAACATGCTTGAGGAAGTCCGGACCTACTTTATCCCGAACAAAGTGCTGGTCTTCAGGCCCGAAGAAGAAGGAAAAGAACCTGAGATAATAAAACTGGCTGAATATACTAAAGTCCAGGTCCCTATCCAGGGAAAAGCCACGGCATACGTCTGCAAGAACCACGAATGCCAGCTTCCGACCACAGAGATCAATGAGATGCTGAAACTGCTGAATGTGTAATAATACAATTATAATGCAGAGGACTTCGATAAACCTCGTTTTTTAACTGGTTGCTTATAAAGGGTATATAAGCAATTTTGTTGAAATTGGAGTAAATCGAAACTCTCTGCAATTAAAACTACGACTAAAACTAGAACCACAATTAAAACTACAACTAAGAATAGAGCTACAACCAGTTCTGTAATAACCAGTTCTGTAATAACCAGTTCTGTATGCAAAAATAAATAGGAGGATATGGAAAATGAAAGAATTTACACCCGAAGAGCTTTCCGAATACAATGGAAAAGACGGGAAAATGTACGTTGCCTACAAGGGGAAGGTCTACGACGTTTCGGATAGCTACCTCTGGGAAGACGGAAACCACCAGGGACTCCACGATGCCGGACAGGACCTCTCGGAGAGCATGGACGACGAAGCGCCCCACGGCCCGGAGGTCTTTGAAGACTATCCTGTTGTGGGAACCCTGAAGGAGTAATCGGGATTCCCGAAAGAGTGAGAAAAGACCTTCAACCTGTATAGGCAAAGCGTGAGAAACGGCATCCAGAAAAGGAAAAAGACCAAAAGAAAGAAAAAAAAGACCACGTGGCATTAAATTATACGGAGTAGCGTTAAGGAAAGGAGTGTTGATTATGAAAGACGAAATTGCATCTCTTCTTCCTCATAAACTGGAGGTACAGGAAGGGGAAGTCCCTGTAGAAAGTAAAGGGCTTGAAAAAACAAAGCTCCTGGAAGATCTGAGAGAGCTCTTCGGACCCCAGCCACTTGCAGTCCTTGCGACCCAGGGAGAAGGAACACCCTATGTCAGCCTTGTAGCCTTTGCTTCGGATGAAAAGCTGAAATACCTGTTATTTTCAACCACGAAGGCAACCCGTAAATACGCCAACCTCCTGGCAAACCCTTCGGTATCCCTGCTTATTGATAACCGGAAAAACACACTGGAGGATTTCCGGGATGCTGTGGCTGTGACAGCGCTTGGGAAAATTGAGCCTGTGGAGGACTTTGAACTCAAGATCATGGAAAATATCTACCTCATGAAACACCCATACCTGGTGGATTTCCTGCACTCACCCACAAATGCATTCCTGAAAATCAATGTTGAAAAATACATAGTAGTAAGCCACTTCCAGCACGTTGTGGAAGTAAAGGTTTGATTTTTCAGGAAAGGGGATTGGGTAAAATTTATTTAATTCGAGGCAGGGAATAATTTAGAACATATAGAAAATTTCCTGGCACACTTGAATGAAAGGGGGGCTCAGCTACGGGAGAGTGGCTTATTCCCATAGAGGAAATCCGGAAGGTCCGGGAAAAGACAGGAGAAAAGGCTGGAGAAAAGGTCGGGAACCTTTGCGGGGGTAAAGCTTCAGCCCTCGGTTTTTTGAAGAAAGAGGGAAGAAAAGAAGGTATAAATGTCCCGAGGGGCGCCTGCATAGGCACTGCAGCTTACAACGAGTACGTTGACAAAACAGGCCTTCGAGGCAGGATCCTTCTCGAACTGAACCGCAAGCCCTTTGAGGAAATGCGCTGGGAGGAACTCTGGGACCTCTCGGAAAAAATCAAGCACATGTTTGCCCGGACCCCGTTTCCCCTGGGGCTGGAAAAGGAACTTGAAGAAAAGATTGCCAGGTATTTCGGGGAAAAAGCGGTTGCAGTCAGGTCCTCGGCTCCAGGAGAAGATTCCGCAAAAACCTCTTTTGCAGGGGTCCACGCCTCATACGTGAACGTGCGGGGAGCAGATGCCGTACTCAGACATCTGCGCCTGGTCTGGGCATCCCTCTGGTCGGATTCAGCCCTGCTTTACAGGAAAGAGATGGGGCTGGACATTTTTAAAAGCGCAATGGCAGTGTTAATTCAGGAAATCGTGGAAGGCAGGGTTTCCGGCGTGGCCTTCGGGATGAACCCGGAAGACGCATCAGAAGCCCTTGTTGAAGCCGTTTACGGGCTGAACAAAGGTCTTGTGGATGGAACGGTTGAGCCGGACCGCTGGGTCCTCGAAAGGAAATCCGGAAACATAAAAAAACACTACCATGCGGAGAGAGAACGGGGGGTTTTCGGAACCTTAGAGGGCACCGAGCTCCGGGAACTCCCCGAAAACCTGAAAGAAAGCCCACCCCTCACCCAGGAAGAAGTCACGCGAGTCTTCAACCTGACCCTCAAAGTGGAAGCTCTATTCGGAAGCAGGGAAGGTAAAAGAAAACCTCAAGACGTGGAATGGACCATTCGCGACAATACCCTTTATACACTCCAATCCAGGCCTATCACCACCCTCGTAGGGGAAGACCGGGACGAAAAGAGGCTCTGGTACCTGAGCCTGCGGCGCAGTTTCGGGAACCTGAAAGAGCTAAGGAAAACCATCGAAGAAAAACATATCCCTGCAATGCAGGCCGAAGCCCGGGGACTGGAAAAAGAAGAGCTATCAGGACTCACGGAAAGCGCCCTTGCAGAAGAAATCGAAAGAAGGGCAGGGATCTACCGGAAATGGCACGACATTTACTGGGACGATTTTATACCCTTTGCTCACGGGGCCCGGCTCTTCGGGCAGGTCTACAATGAAACCGTGAACCCGAAAGACCCCTATGAGTTCGCAGACCTCCTCTCGGGTACCGGCATGCTGAGCCTTGAGCGAAACCGGAAACTCGAGGAAATGGCCGGGAAGCTGAGGAAAGCCCCGGATCTTCTCCAAAAAGCAAAAAAGCTCACCCCGGACTCCGGGCTCGGGAAAGAACTTGATGCCTTTATTTCAGAGTATGGAGGAAGCTATTCGGAAAGTTCCGCCGCAAGAGAAGGCCTTGTCAGGCTGCTGGTCGAAATGGCTTCCAGACCTCCATTGTCTCAACCTCCTGCATCTCCTGAAAAAAAAGAAGAACCAGATCGAATCCGGAAACTGAAAGATAACTTATTTTCCCGGTTCGAAGGCGAAAAAAAACAGTTTGCTGCCGAACTCCTGGACCTGGGGCGTGCAAGTTACCGCCTGCGGGACGATGACAATATTTACCTCGGGAAAATCGAAGCCGAACTTAGAAGAGCTCTCCTTGAATGGGAAGAAAGGCTTAAAAAAAGAGGATTGAAAGAAGCAGAACTCCCGGAAATTGAGAAAATTCCAAATCTGGAACCCATAATCGAAGAAATAACAGAAAAAATGGTAAAAACCCTCAAAGATCCCAAATATCCCCTTGAATGGAAAAAAGCCCAGGGAAAACCAGAAAAAACCGAAGAAAAGCTGAAGCCAAGGCAGCTCCTTGGAAACCCTTCGGGTCCCGGGACAGCACAGGGCTCTGCCCGGGTCATCCTGCAGGAGTCCGACCTCTATGACATCAAGGCAGGAGAAGTTCTTGTCTGCGATGCCGTGGACCCCAACATGACCTTTATCGTCCCCCTCTGCTCCGCAATCGTGGAGCGTAGAGGAGGGATGTTGATCCACGGGGCAATAATTGCCCGGGAGTACGGCATCCCCTGCGTAACAGGCGTCCCGGATGCGACAAAACTCATAAAAAACGGGGACTACCTGGCAGTTGACGGGTACCTGGGAATCGTCACGGTGCTGGAGAGGAGGGGCTGGTAAAGGGGAAAATTAACAGAAACTGATGAACAAAAAATGAGCAAAAAACTAACAAATGATAGGATGAATAAAAGGAGGGAGTGGGGAAGAAAAGCCCATCCGGAATCCGGAACAACCTGAATGACGTATTCAGATGGGATTGTCTTCAGAGCCGTTTACCCCCGGGACTGCATCACCTCAGAACAGCCCGAAATTTTCGACATAACATCATCGAAAACACCCCCACGTCCCGCAGATAAGGCGAGGAAAAACTCGAGAAAACCTCAACAGAACCCGGATCGGAGTTCTCAGCTAAATAGAATTCTCAGGTCAATAAACTCAGAAATTCGGCGCAGAGTGAATCGATCTTTATTTATCCTGGATTCCCGGACACTCATAACAAGGTAGGCAGGTTCACCCCCAGATCCTTGTGTACAGCTGTTCTTGTTTATCCAGCATCCCGCCTACCAGATGCGATTTTCCTGGTTATTCGAAGCATTCAATGACATCGAGTTTGTCGCCATGCAAGTTCCTTCCTCGTCATGTGTATTTCTCTACATAACGAGGGAGATCATAACATTCCGATAAGTGACAACATTTTGAATTTTTAAGGAATCAACGCTCAGATGAGTGATAAACTTCCCAAATTTCAAGGGATATAAAGTCCATTATTACTGGACTCGTTATGAATCAACGGGAATCTAGGATTTATGAAAAAGGGGAGCAGTGGAGGATTGAGACCCTGTTAATATTTCATTTCAATTTTTACGGAAAAAGCCGGTCGTACGGGCACGACCTTTGAGAGCACGGAGCCCCAAAAAGCCAAAGGATACAAACGCTGGCACGCCAATCCCCGACAACCGGTCCCTCCAGGCCCGGCACTAAGTATAACTGCAATAAGTTCCATTTCCTTCTCCATGCTCATAGGACTTACAGGCACTCCGGGCACGGGAAAAACTTCCGTTGGTAAACTCCTGGAAAAACGAAGGGGATGGAAAGTCATCTACCTCAATGACCTGATTAAAGAAGAAAAACTCTATTCTGAAGTCGATGAAAAAAGGGACGCTGTTATTGCGGATATGGAGCTTGTCAGGGTGCGCCTGGAAGGGATCCTTGGAACTGAAGAAAACGAAAAGGACGAAGGTCACAAAAAGAATAAAGGCCACGATAACGAAGAAATATTCATCCTTGAAAGCCACCTCGCCCACCATATCGCAGATACCGTGATCGTGCTGAGGGCATATCCCCCCGAGCTGAAAAAAAGGCTTGAGAAACGCGGCTATTCCGAGGAGAAAATAAACGAGAATGCCGAAGCCGAAGCTATTGACCTGATCCTTGTTGAAGCCGACGAATGGTGTGAAAAGGTATATGAAGTGAACACCACCGGCAGGACGGCGGAAGAAACCGCAGGGGATGTGGAAAAAATCATAGATTACCTGGCGGGCGGAAAAGAAGAAGAGCTGGATGAATTCAGGCCTGGGTCCCTGGACTGGATAGACTCTGTTCCCTGAAAAGAGAGTTCCTGGCAAAAACCTTTTTTGGGCAATAAACCTGTTCCAGGCAAAAACCTGAAAAGAAGAGTTTTAGGGAAGAAAAACAATTACAAAGAAGAGTTATTGTCGCTTTTTGCCACATTCCGAAGGCGGGTTACCCCATCGATTTCCTCGATTACATCGGAAACGGGTTTCGGGACCAGGTGTTTCCACTCATCTCCGGCAATCATTAGTTTCCGGATCTCGGTGCCCGAAAATGTTTCCCGGACGTAAAGAGGGGACTCCTTGACGCAAAAACCGGCTTCCCTGAAAAGCTGAATTACAAGAGGGTTGTTCGAGTAGACCACGTCAAAGCGAGGGGTCCTGGCCGCAACGTGGTGAACCCAGATTGAATTATACCTTACATCTTCGATAGGGAGAATGTAATGCCGGATGCTGAGGTCTTCCAGGGCATTGTGGAGCATAAGCACCCGTTCCCCTGCTGTGAAAGGGTCGTTGGGATCATGGCTTTTCTGAGCACTTCCGATCCCTATGACCAGTTCGTCCACTTCCTCTGCTATCCGTGTGATCACTTTATGGTGCCCGAAATGATACGGCTGAAATCGTCCGATGTAAAAGGCTCGCATCATCCCGGATCTCCTTTCTGAATTTGTATGGATTTTTTGTTCTGGCCAGCCTGTTTTCCGGTCTGTCTCTACATTCAGTGTAAGAACTTTCGGTGTCAGACCGTTTCGTTGCGGATGCCGGTCTCAAAACTGAATTTTTCGCAGACTTCCAGGAAATGCTCGGCGTTGCCCTTGCGCTTCATGCCAATGAGCTTTTCGACAAGATCCAGGCCAGGCTTCGGGTCTTCGTTGATCTCAAATTCATCGCGGACCATGTTGAAGTACTTCTCACCTGTTTCACTCCGGATGAAGACCGAGTTCCAGCCGTCAGGAGCACCAACAGAACCTACGGAAATGTCGGCAAAGACCGAGGTGTAGTCACAGCAGTTGTGACAGGGGTTCCTGGCAAACTTTGCAACGTCCTTGATGGGCACGTTGTGGACTTCCCCGTCCTTTGTGTAGACCCAGAACTTGCCTTTGGTAAACTCCATCTTTACGATGTCTTCGGTTTTGACCTGCAGAATCTCGGGGACGATCTTTTCGAGCATCACATCATGGTGGAAACTTTCCATACAGAGCAGCCCGATGATGAGCACGATCTTTTCGTTAACATTTTCCCGGATCAAACTTGCCGCATGGGTCTGGCAGGGCACACCTACTATTGCAATCCGGTTGTATTTCTCAAAAGCTTCCCTGAGAACCGTAAGTACGGGATCCGAGGTATACTTGGTCCCTCTGGTCTTGTCCACTTCTTCAGCACTTGTAATCAGGACCACTTCAGGCTCCCAGTTCTCATTTCTGGCAATCCCGACAGCACAGTCGATTTCACCTTTCCTGAAGAGAGCCTTCAGTAAGGCAGTGGATACTCCACCGTCCTGGCTTCCTACGGAATCTTTGGCTTTTGCACCAAAGAAACTACGCACGTTTGCAAGTTCATCATCGATGAAACCGTCAACTACGGGACAGACCCTGCCGCAGGTAAAGCAGCCTTCACAAACCTGGTATCCAGCCCCTTTTTCATACAGGGACAGGTCGTTCGGATCTCGAATTTCTGCCGCCTTCTTCACGGTAACAGCCCCGATAGGACATACGGCTTCGCATGCCCCACAGGCTGCGCAAACGTCATTTTCAATGACTTCTGCAATTTTTGGTGGCAATTAGTTACCTCCAATGCCTTGATATTCCTGCCCTTACGGGCAGGAGGTTTTTCAAAGTGATATAAAACGTTTTTCAAAATGTTATTAAAAGATGTAATGGAAAAAATTACATCTTTGCAATGATTTCTTTCCCTATAAGCTTTATTGCCTTTTCCTTGTTAGGACCGATCGGGGAACCGGCAACGACCTGGGTTACGCCAATGGCTTCAAGGTCCCGGATCCTCTGCATGCAGTCCTCGGGAGTTCCGCAGATAGCAAAAGCTTCGACCATCTGGTCGGTGACAAGGCCGCCCATGAGGGCTCCGAAGTCTCCCTTGGCAATGGCTTCACCGATCTGGCCCTTGGCTTCGACAGGGATGCCGTGGCGTTCAAGGACAAGGTCAGGGGAACCGGCAACGATGAATGCAACTACTACTTTTGCAGCGCTGACAGCCTTTGCAGGGTCCTTGTCAATGGAGAAGCAAGCGTATGCAGTCACATCGACTTCAGCGGGGTCGCGGCCTATCTTTGCGGCACCTTTCTTGATTTGCTCAACGGCAACTTCAAAGTCCTTGGGGTGGGAAGCGTTGATCAGGACACCGTCAGCCACTTCACCGGCAAGCTCGAGCATCTTGGGGCCCTGGGCACCCATGTAGATGGGGACATCTCCGGTCTTGAATGCAAGCTTTGCACCGCCGAACTTGACTACATCTCCGTCCATGGAGACCTTCTCACCTGCGAAGAAACCCCTGAGGGCCTGGATGGCTTCCCTGGTGGTTGCGAGGGGCTTGACCCACTCGACTCCCATTGCGTCGAAGGTTGCCTTGTCTCCAGGACCGAGACCCAGGATAGCCCTGCCGCCGGAAATTTCGTTAACTGCACCGATGCTTGATGCTGTGATTGCAGGGTTCCTGGTGTAGGAGTTGGTAACTCCGGAACCGATCTTGATGCTGTTGGTGTTCAGAGCAAGCACGGCAAGAGTGGTATAAACATCACGGTTGTTGTAGTGGTCAGTGATCCAGACGTTGTCGAATCCCTGTTCTTCTGCAAGCTTTGCGTAAGTTGCGATCTTTAAAACTGGATCGCTCGGCACAAATTCGATTCCGAACTTCATCTTTGATTACTCCTAAATTGTTGTTAATTAGCTAAAATGGCTGCGTTTCCATTTAACCGAATATAAAATATCTTTAAAATTATAATTAACGTCTAGTATAATAGATATTAATTATAATTCTTTGGGCTAGAATTCACATAACTGTATTTAAGAATCTATATATATTTAACTGTATTAAAGGAATAATATACAAAGTTGGTTATAAAAAATATATAACTTAACAATTTCCCATAACGAAAACTCTTCAACAGACCCTGCTTAAAAAAAGATTGACGGCCTTTAAAAACCTTTGCCAGAGCAGAACTTTTCGATAAAGGGAAAGGTAAATACCCTCAGGATAAAGCCTTAAAAACATCGAAATTCCAAAAAAAAGATTATTTCCGACGGGAAAAACTTATATCTGAGAATAAAAAGGAAACAAAAAATTCAACTTTAAAATTCCTGAAAAGAAAATAACCGGTAAGGAGACTTTTCCACAACTTACAAAAAAATCCCTACAATTAAATACGAAGACAGATTAATTGTATATGGTTTATTTGCTCGTGAACGGGCACAGGGGACAGGAAATGGGGCAAGGGAAAATACCTGCTGGAATGCCTCCGGGGAAATAGACTCAGGGGAAATAAAAGACGAAGGGGGTGAAAGGACCATGGCTGTTTCGGCTGTAGGGGAAAAATACCGCTGTGAAATCTGCGGTAACGAAGTGGTCGTTACAAAAGCCGGAGGCGGAACTCTCGTCTGCTGCGGGCAGGACATGACCCGTGTGGAAGAAGAGTGAACTTCCCGTAAGCAATTAAATCCGTCCGGAAAAAATAGAGGCATGAGCGCCCGCATAGATTAGTGTCTCCATAAGAATCGTTCGCTAAAGGAAGTATCTTGAAGTAAAAATTATTTTGAGGCAAAAATTATTTTGAGACACTGTTGACACTATTATGTGGGAGTTGTTCTTGAATCGTTCATAACGATAAATTCCCTTTAAAATATGGGTCTAATTGAAAAACTGATCCGTATAAAGAGTGGCCGGATTGAAAACAGATCCTTCTAAAGATTGGTTGGATTGAAAACATATCATTCCAAAGATTGGTTGGATTGAAAAACAGATCCATTAGACAGTTTAAATCCATAAGTATCTGAAATTAGAAAGAACTTTTTAATCAGGGGAAAAGCGATGAGATGCTATGAATGCGCCAAAGCAGGCAAGTACACGGACGCCGTTGCGATCTGTATCGTGTGTGGGAGAGGGGTTTGCAAAGAACACCTGATCCATGAGGAAACCCCGGCGTGGGAAGGGGACTATCCGATCGAGTTGAAACCGGACCTTGAAAATATCAAGCGGATTGTTTGCATTCCCTGCCATGAAGCGCTGAAGGAAAACTGCATGTTTGACGAGGTTTGTTAAGGTACCATCGAGAAGGTACCGGGAAAATGAGGGTGATTCGATGCTGAAGTGCTATGACTGTGCCGAAGAAGGGAAAGATACCGAAGCTGTAAGTGTCTGCATCGTATGCGGGAAAGGCATATGTATGGACCACGTCAAGGAACTGGATGTGCCCATGAAAGGGGGAGGATACCCGCTGGCCCACAAGATGCTTAGAAAAGACCTTCCCAGAATGCTTTGCCAGGAATGTGTAGATACGATTCTCGGTCCCGGGTTCTGCGTATAACCGGAGGGAGACGGATCCCAGAGAGAACCTGATAAAGAATGAAAAGCCTGGGGGGCATACCACCGGAGAACGTATATATCGATTAAATAAATAGTAATTAATAATTTTGCATTTTAATACTTAAAATCGAGTGGAGGTAAATATAATGCCAGAAGAAGCAGAAAAGTTAATTGAAGAGATGGGGGAAAAGATTGGCTTTACCCCGGGAATTCTGGAAACCTTGAAAGAGATTGATCCCAGGTTCGTGCACAAATACGGAGTTTGTAACAAGAAACTCCTGTCCGACGGTGCCCTCCCGGCAAAGGTGAAGAGCCTGATGGCCCTTGCGGTTGTGGCTTCCAAACAGTGCGAAGCCTGTACCATGGCTCAGATGAGAAATGCCCTCAATAACGGAGCCACCAAAGAAGAGATCATGGAAACCATGGACGTCATCTTCATAACTTCGGGAGCTCCCGCAATCTCAGCATGCAGGGAAGCTCTAAAGCTGTTAAAATAAAGGGAAAAGCTCGATAGAAGTGAACGTGGTGACGAGAGAGATCCCACCCCCTATGAAAGAAAGGCACTATATCGGGTGAGTCGGACTCTACCACCAGGGCAAACAGGTAGGAAGAGCAAAACTATCCACAGCCCAGGATGAATGCGGACATTGATTTGGATATAAAGGGGAAAATAATGGGAAAATTGATCCGCAGAAATCAAAAAGTCGTGCTCTTCGCAAGAATCGGCCAGGAAAGCAAGAAGCAAGCAGTTTCCTGTAACTGTAACGCTTATGCTGTTGGTCACGGCAAGTTTTGAAGCGGGGGTCTGCTTCAGGGGACATTTGTTTACAGGGCGCATATAAAAAATCCCTTGAGAAATGGAGGGTATGGAAGACACCAGGGGATAGTGGAAACTGTCCACACCCGGACCTTCCGGACTTTGCATCCACCCATAGGTTTCAGGCCACGTTTACGAAACCAGGCTTGCTTAACATCCCGGACTTTCGGGACGTTATATTCACCAATGGATTCCCCTATATCCACTCCAAAAAATAATTGAGGGTGGGAGTGAAAACTGAAGGAGGGGAGTGAAAACTGAAGGAGGAGAGTGAAAAAGTCGAATTCTCAAGATAAAAAATAGAAAATAAAAAATAAAATGGAGAAAAAAACCATGGCCGAAATTGCAGCTGAAGAAAAAGTAAACAAACCGGTTGACCCTGAAAACCTGACCGAAGGCGAAAAGAAACACGTACCTATTATCGAAGCTCCCGAAACCGTGATTGCAGGAGAGCCTTTCGAGGTCACTGTGACCGTGGGCAGCATCCCCCATGTGATGGAGGAAAAACACTTCATCGAATGGGTTGAGCTTTATCTGCGCAACAAGCTCGTGGGGCGCAAAGAACTGTCGCCTTCCGATGAGAATGCTCGGGCCACTTTCAGGGTAGAAGCTGATGAGGCTCTGATCGCCATCAAAGAAATTGAAACCTGCACTATACACGGAGTGAACATCTGCGGAGAGTGCGGAGAAAAGTCCGTGATCACGAACCTTTACGCCCTGGAACACTGCAACATCCACGGGCTCTGGGAGGCAGCCAGGAAAATAGAGGTCATGTCCGGAGAGGAAGGCAAAGGCAGGAAGTGTTCCTGGAAAGCCTGAAAAACCTGAAAAACCTTACAGGAAACCATGCGGGGGAATGACGGTGGAAAAGCTGGGACTTCTAATTACCATTTTATTTACCTTTTTTTTTATTGCAGGACTCGCAGGGATATTCCCCGCGGCTGCAGAGCAGAGCGAACCCGGAGATTTTGCGTCGGGCCAGTTTTCTAAGTCCGGGCTCTGTTCAAATTGCCATGGAAACGCTTTCGGGGAATGGGACGGATCCATGCACTCGAACTCCGATGAGGATTTCTTTTACCAGGCAATGCTGCAGGAATACGGCGCTGCTGCAGAAGCAGAAGGGCTCCCAGAAGGATTTTGTTCCCGCTGCCACACTCCCATAGGGGTGGTTTCGGAAGAAATCCCGCCCCTTGACGGTTCGGGCCTGAGCGAGGTCGCAAAAGAAGGAGTCCAGTGTGATTTCTGTCACGCTGTCGCTGAAAGCGGAGGGATAGGAAACGCTCCCTATATGCTCGACCCCGGGAACGTGAAATGGGGCCGCAGGACAGACGCCCAGTCCCCTGCCCATGAAGTCGAAGCCCACGAATTCTACACGCAATCCGAATACTGCGGGATGTGCCACAACATCTACCACCCTGCCAACAACCTGACCCTTGCCGCCACCTACACGGAGTGGAAAGAAAGCCCGTACGCGGAAGAAGGAGTCCAGTGCCAGGACTGCCACATGACACCTGGGATTGTCGAATATGAAGCGAATCCGGGAAAAGCTACCTCAAGCGGCCCGGAAAGGGAGCATGTTTATACCCACTACTTTGTGGGGGGGAACGCCTTCGTAACAGATGCCCTCGGAGAAGGCAGGCATGAAAAACGGGCAATAGAATCCCTGCAGCATGCCGCATCCCTGGACGTAAAAGCCCCGGAAGCAGCTGAAGCCGGGGAAACCGTGGACATTGAAGTGGAGATTAAAAACATCGGGGCAGGGCATAAAATCCCAAGTGGAGTCACTGAAGACAGGGAAATCTGGCTGGAGCTTACCGCAACAGACGCAGAAGGGAAGGAGCTTTACCATTCCGGAGCCCTGAACGAAGCAGGAGAAATAGACCCGGAAGCAACAGTCTACCATACGGTCTTTGCGAATTCCGAAGGGCAACCCACCTTAAAAGTCTGGGAAGCAGAAAGTATCCTTTACGATAACAGGATTCTCCCGAAAGCCTCGGTGCTGGAAAACCATTCCTTTGTGATGCCCGAGGGAGCCACACCTCCAATCACCATAAAATCGGTCCTGCACTACCGCTCAGCTTCCCAGGAACATATCGACGAGCTCTTCGGGGAAGGCACCTATACCGTACCGGTAATAGATATGGCGACTTACCCTGAAACCGATACTTCAAGTCAGGGAATTCCGGAAATGGGAGCAGCAGGAATGCTGGCAATCGTTTTCCTGGCAGTAGTTTACAGGAAATTAAAAGGGTGAAAGAGAAAAGAATCAGAAGATAAAGAACCGGGAATAGAAAAAAACCCGGAAATAGAAAAAACCCGGACATGTAAGGAAAAGGGAGAAAAGAGAGAGAGGAGAAAACTCAGAGCATACTCTGATATATGTCAGATAGATATAATGATTAATAGAAGATGCCTGGAGGGGAAAATGGCCGAAGTTGAATCCGAAAGCATAAAAATTCTGGGGATCTCCGGGAGCCCTAGAAAAATGGCGACCGATTATCTGGTCCAGGAAGCCTTGCGGATTGCAAGGGAGAAATACAACGCAGAAACCGATTACTTTTCCGCGAAAGGAAAAAAGCTGAATTTTTGCATTCACTGCGATTATTGCGTCAAGAAAAGAGAGGGCTGTGTCCATAAGGATGACATCTCGGCCGAACTGTACGAGAAGATGATGTGGGCGGATGCCTGGATCATCGGGACCCCCGTATACCAGGGGACCATCAGTGCCCAGACAAAGACAATCATGGACCGGGTAAGGGCCGTGGTTGCAAAAGACCCGAAAGTCTTCCTGAATAAGGTAGGAATGGGGATTGCCGATGGAGGAGACCGGGTAGGAGGGCAGGAGCCTGCACTCCAGACTATCCACAACTTCTACATAATAAATGAAATGATTCCGGTGGGGGGAGGTTCTTTCGGAGCCAATTTAGGGGCTACGTTCTGGTCCCGGGACAAAGGGGAAGAGGGAGTTTCCGAAGATTCCGAGGGGATGCGGAGCCTTCGAAAAACCATGAAAAAATTCATCCAAACTACACAGCTGGTGAAAAAGGCCGGACCCTCAGAAAAGCCCAAACCACCGGAAAAAGAAAGGAAATAAAAGGAAGAAAAAAGGGAAAAGGGGTAAAAAGAGGCAAAAGGGGAAGAAAAGGGGAAGAAAAGGGAAGACCGGATTAAAGCCAGAAATCCTGATCCGGGCATGCTTGAAAATCGGCATATCTACAACAATAAACACCTTCTTTTGAATTTAAATTCAAGCTGATAAAAAATGCAACATAATTAGCCAATCAAAAATACAACATAATTAGTCAATCAAAAATGTAACATAATTGGCCAATCAAAAATACAACAGAAATTAATGAAACTATATTTGAGGAGTGATTTGTTTGGTGGAAGCGTCAGCTAAAAAGATCAAGAGAATCGCGTGGGCCATCACGGGCTCAGGTGACCAGATGATAGAGACCTACAACACGATGGTAGATCTCAAAAAGCGGACAGGGGTCGAAACGATGGTGTTTCTTTCCAAGGAAGGGGAGACCGTGATGAAATGGTATCACCTCTGGGACAAAATCCAGAAGGACTTCCCCAATTTCAAGACGGATGCGGGGCCAAACTCCCCGTTCATTGCAGGCCCGCTCCAGATGGGATATTACGACTTTCTCCTGGTGGCCCCGGCAACTGCCAACACGGTTGCAAAGATTGTCAATGGGATTGCTGATACCCTGGTAACGAATGCGGTATCCCAGACTGCAAAAGGCTCGACTCCCATCTATATTCTGCCCGTTGACCAGAAGAGAGGCACAGTAAAGACTTCCGCACCCACAGGCAGGACTTTTGAACTCACAATGAGAGAAATAGATGTTACCAACTCGGAAAAACTGGCCCAGATGGAAAATATCACCCTGCTCAAAAGTCCTTACGACATCTATGACCTCCTGGGGATGGAAAAACCGGAAGTTTAAAGGAACCGACAGGGGATCGGAATCCTGAAGAAAAGTTGAACCAAAAAACACCGTATAAAGGGGGTAAAATAACTGTGAAATACGCATTCCAGGAAGTCGTTGATGAAGTGAGCAAGCTCAAAGACCTTGATGAAGCCATAGCCCTTGCGGCAGAAAGGGAAAAAGAAGCCAGAACCTTTTACATGGAGAAAGCAGCCACCACGGATAGTATCCAGTTAAAGGACCTCTATACGTATCTGGCAGATGAGGAAGCAAAACACCTGCATTACCTGGAAGAATACAGGAATACAAAAAAGCTCCCTGAAATCGAGATCCAAATTCCGAGCGGCCAGTCCTTTACCCCGGAGTTCGAGGAAACTGAAACTGGTTACGGCCATATGGAGCTGGGAGCAATCGGAGTCGTTATCGCAGCAATGAGGCATGAGCGGAAAAGCGAGTATTTCTACATGGAACTGGCAAAACTGAGCGAGGACGAGACGCAGAAAAAATTTTTCGAGATGCTTGCCGGGTACGAGAGCATCCATTATGACCTTCTTGACAGCTATCTCGAATCTATCACTGATTTCAGGATGCAGACCTGAAAAAAAGCCTCAGAAAAAATAAAGCCCAAACAGGAAAAAAGAATTGAAGAAAAAAGAATTGAAGAAAGAATCATTCAGGAAATCGGGGGTCTTTCAGGGGGTTGGTATGGAAAGTGGAGAAAGAGGCGGAGCCGTTGAGCTTGCCAAAGGGGTTTACTGGGTAGGGGTAATTGACTGGAACGGGAGGGACTTTCATGGCTTTAGCACACCGGAGGGGACCACCTACAACGCCTATCTGGTAGTGGGGGAGAAAACCGCCCTCATCGACACCGTGAAGGCCGATTTTGCAGGGGAGATGCTGGAGCGTATCCGGGAGATCATTGACCCTGCGAAAATCGATTATATCGTGGTAAACCACATGGAAATGGACCATGCCGGAGCCCTTGCGGAACTGAAGAAGCACACGGATGCAAGCATCTTCATAACAAGGCGGGGCAGGGACATCCTGGACGGTTATTTCAAGCCCTTTGGCTCCGACGACTGGGACTTTCAAATTGTCCGGACCGGGGACCAGCTGATTCTTGGCAGCAAAACCCTGGTCTTCCTGGAAGCAACCATGCTCCACTGGCCTGACAGCATGGAGACTTTCCTGATAGAAAACAGTATTCTCTTTTCAAATGATGCCTTCGGGCAGCACATTGCCACTTCCAAACGTTATGATTATGAAGTCGGAGACCTGATCCCCGCCGCTGCTGAGTATTACGCCAATATCCTCATGCCCTTCGGGGTGCCCCTTCTACGCTACCTGGGAAGGCTTAAAGAGTACGGGATTTCCCCCAAACAGATCGCCCCATCCCACGGTGCGGTCTGGAAGCGGGACCTCGACAAAATCCTGAAAGCCTATACCGCCTGGGCAAACGGAAAAGGAAGGGAAAAAGTCCTCGTGATCTATGACAGCATGTGGGGCAGCACCGAAATAATGGCGAAGGAAATTGCAGAAGCCGCCCGGAAAGCCGGAGTGGAGGTAAAACTCCTGCACCTCCGGAAAAATACCCGAAACCGTATCATGAAAGAGATGCTGGATTCGGCAGCCTTTGCTATCGGCTCCCCCACCCTGAACAACGGGATCTTTCCATCCGTCGGGGACTTTCTTGCCTACCTGAAAGGCCTGCGTCCCCCTAAGAAAAAAGCCGCTGCCTTCGGCTCCTACGGCTGGGGAGGAGGGGCCGTAAAAACCATAGAACAGGAACTGAAAAACTCAGGAGTGGAGCTCCTCGAACCTGGCATCCAGGTAAGGTACAGGCCGGAAGGATCGGAACTGGAGATGTGCAGGGACCTCGGAAAGCAACTTGCGGAGATTGCAAAAGAATAAAATAATACAGTCAAGAACTTTACAATGAAAAAGCACCCATATTCTAGTTTTCAGCATCATTAGACTACTCAGTGAACTACTCAGTGGACACATCAACAGATGCATCAACAGGCGTCAATACCCCCTTAAATCCAGCCTCAAAGATCCCTGGATAATACTTTCACCCAGCTTGGCTGAGCTTAATAAGTACTGAAGTAATTTAGTTATTGAGGTTAAAACAATGGAAGAGTTATTCAACGGATTGATCGAACGCGCCCTGTACTATGAACAGTTTGAAAGCTTCAGAAACACCCACATTTCCGGGCAGTTTCAGGACATGCCGGTAACAGAGCCGGAACTCAAATATCCTGCCTGAGTTTCTAAAATAAGGACCTGATTGGAAACCAGGGGTAAAGACATCAGAGAGTATTCTGAGGAAAAGAGAGAAAACTGGAAAAATAAAAGAGGGAAAATAAAAAGAAAAAGCTCAGGGGATAAAAAAGCTGAAAAGCTTCAATAAAGCATAAACTTACTTTTCAACCCTTTCTAAATCAGACTGAAGATCCTGACCCAGTTCCACTTCATAAAAGTCACCGCTGGTAGGAAGTTCCATGAAGAAAGCCCTTGTGATGTCAACTGCGGCATCCCCTTCTTCAAGCTCAAAGTCAAGGATATGCCCTCCTGCACTCCTATCCGTGGTAATAAAGTGAATATGGTAGCCCGGCACATTGACTCCTTTCACGTAGTCGGGAGCCCTGAACCCTACCAGTGTGCCGCTTATATTTTCAAATTCAAAGACTGCCTGAGTTGAGACAACGTCCACAAGCCTGGGGTACGGTTTTTCCTGCTTTGGAACACTTCGCGCCTTCATGAAGGAAAAGTTTCCCTCAACCCGGACTGCATAGAAGAGATTTTCCGAAGGGAGCTTTGAGTCCAGGAAGGCTTCGAGTTCCGTGAGGTTCATTGGCCCCTCCAGCCCGTAACTCTCGTCTGTTTCAAAGAAGGTTACCGTGGCAAAAGGAGTGGTCATTTCCCCGGAAACAGGGTAGGCAAGCCCATCGGTTTTGATCTGGTAATAATCTCCGTCAAGGGCGAGCATTTCCCCTTCGAGCCCGTCGAAAGTCCCGAGCCCGAAATCCCCGTGAGTTTCAAGCTCTTCGATAGGAAGAACGCCGTCGTAGACGCTCTGGAGCAGAGCATCAAGGGTGGAGACCTGATAGAGGACGTCATTTCCCAAACCGGCTGATTCCGGAGGGACCTCATCAACCCCCGAAAGCTCGACCTCCAGATCATTCCCGGCATCGCCATCAAATTCAGCACATCCGGAGAGGAGAAGAGATGCGAAAACTATTACCAGAATTAAAAAACTGTGTTTTTTCATGTACAAGCCTCATGACAAGATAAAGTGTAGATATGACAGAGTGAGAGAGTGAGGGATATGACAGAGTAGAATATTGGAAGATTGAAAGAGGTTTCTTCCTAAATATTTTAACTCATGATATATTAAAAACCTGAATATGATTTATACTTACTGATAGAAAATATTTATAAAATATAAGATACTATATTTCTATGGGTATAAAAGGGGGATAAACTTATGGATGAATATTTTAAAGGACTTGTTCAAAGAACTCATTATTACGAACAGTTTGAAAGCTTCAGAGCCAGCCAGGAAGTCTGCTTTGCAGAACTGATTTCAGGAACTGAAAAAAGAGGAAGAAAAAAAGAAGTTTTGCAGACGGGAGAAAATATCTGACTCACCGGAGCAAACGGATCAATCGGACCGAAGAGTTGTTGATCAAAACTTCTTCAGGCTATCAGAAATTATTCAAGCCTTCAAAACTTAGCCAGGCCTTCAAAACTTAGTCAGGCCATCAAAAGCTTCTTCAGGTATTCTGCAACCGCATGCCCGATCTCCGCCGTGGTGGAATTGCCGCCCAGGTCGGGAGGTACAATTTTCTTTTGAAGCACGTAGCTGATAGCCTCGTCGATTAGCGGAGCTCTTTTTTCCCCCATCCATTCAAGCAGCATCTTTACGCAGAGAATTGCCGCAAGTGGGTTTGCAATGCCCTTTCCTGCAATGTCAGGTGCGCTCCCGTGTACGGGCTCGAAAAAGGCATACTTTGAGCCGATATTTGCGCTTGGGAGTAGCCCCAGGCTTCCCACGAGAGCCCCGGACATGTCGCTCAGGATGTCCCCGAAGAGGTTGGTTGTGACCACAACGTCGTAATTCTCAGGGCGCATCATGAGGCTGTAAGCCATGGCATCCACAAGCATGTCATTGGACTCAACTCCCCGGGCACTGGCAGTCTCCCGGCAGACGTCAAGGAAAAGTTTGTCGGATTTAAGGACGTTTGACTTGTGGACAATGGTCAGCCGGTTCTTTCTCTCTTTTGCAAGTTTGCAGGCGTATTCCGCAATCCTTTCGGAACCTTTCCTAGTGACAAGCCTCTGGGTTGTGGAAAAATCCTCGTGGAGCTCCTCAATTCCGGAATAGAGCCCTTCCGTGTTTTCCCGGACAATCACAAAATCAAAATCACTCCTGCCGGTCACACCCATAACTCCGGGCAGGGGCTTTATAGGCCGGACATTGGCATAGAGGTCAAGCTCCTTCCGGATAGTCAGCAGGATGCTCTTATAGTTCGGGTCAGGAACCGTGGTTATAGCCCCGAACAGGACCGCATCGCAGTCCTTTATGGTATCGATGTCCTCCTCCGACATCGCAGTCCCGGTCTTCTCCCACCGGGCATATCCGAGTTCCAGGGGCACTTTTTCAATATCGAGCCCGAAAGCGTCCAGGACTTCCAGGGCTGCAGGGATCACTTCCCTTCCTATTCCGTCACCTTCTATTACCGCAAGTTTCGTCATCCTCACCTCAAAGATTGAGACTGCGAGAGAGTATATGAACCTGACGAACCCGAATCATATCCAGAGCAGGTGTTCGGCAAGGATTTTAACACCAAGCCCGATCAGGATGAGCCCGCCCAGGATTTCAACCTCGCTTTCAAAGAAATGCCCTACCCTGTGCCCCAGGATAGCCCCGAAAAAAGACATGAAAAAGGTCACACAGCCAATAATGATCACGGGCTCAAGGATAGGAGTGTTCAAAAACGCAAAGCTGATCCCGACCGCAAGGGCGTCAATGCTTGTTGCAACGGCAAGCAGGAAAAGCACGGAATAACTCAGGGAACTTACTTTACCGTCCGGATCCCCGTAAAGGGCTTCGTATATCATTTTGCCCCCGATAAAAGCCAGAAGCGCAAAAGCGATCCAGGGAGCATACGCCGAAAGAAAAGTGCTTACCACACTTCCCCCCAGCCAGCCCATAACCGGCATTAACGCCTGGAAGCCTCCGAAAAAAGCCGCCATTTTCAGGGCATCGTTTAACCGAAAAGGCCGCACAGTAGATCCACTTGAAATGGATACTGCAAACGCATCCATGGCAAGCCCGAGAGCTAAGAGGAAATTTGTAAAAAAGGACATTGGATATACTCACTTCCGTTATTTAAACTCCGCTTCCGCGATTTAAGGGAAATATAAAAGGAAAACTTGAAACTTGTCCTGAAAAGGAAAAAACTGCAGTTCATTTTTCCCTAAAGCTGTTATTTATTTTCCCCTAACCCGTTACTCATTTTCCCTGTACCTGTTCACAAGTTTTCTGATGGCTTCCGAAACCTGATATTCCGAAGCTCCCCAGTGCACAACCGCCCCTTCAATGCCGTTGATGTTGACAAGTCCTGATTTTTCGGACCTGCAGCAGCGGGTGATGAAGAGCTTTGTGGGCACTACTATTTCGGACTTGAAGGGACAGATATTCACGAAGGAATACTCAAGTTCCGGAAAGCGCATCTCAAAAAGAGACTTCGAGATCTCACAGCCCACAAGCAGGTGCCCGTTTTCGGTGAGCACGTCCGAGTCAAGGCATTTTCCTTCAAGCCCCGAGGAACTGCAGGGAAAAACCGTATTTTCCCCTTCGAACTGCCTTAAGTCAACCGTGTTTTCCGTGAAACGGATCTGTAGGTCCCCGAAAATCCCGCTGGCTTCAAGCCTCCGTACAACCTGGGAAAGCCAGGAAGGAGTTGGAGGAGCAACATCCAGGATCTCGATTTCAAGGATGACTGAGGGATCAGGATCGTGGACAATTGTTACGTGCCTGTCCACACCGGTAAAAATGACGGTATTTACCTTTCCGGTGCAGAGTTTCGCGGCGGTTTCGATCAGGAGGGAACGGTCCTTTATGTTCAGTTCCTTTTCGTACCTGACCACCTCTTCTCCAGAGGCTATCAGCTCAAGGGATTCAACCTTTCTGAGCAGCTCATTTCCGCTTTTCTTCACGTAGTAGACAGAGTATTCAGTACTTCCGGACTCGAGGTCCTCTTTTTCAACTATCAGGTACTCTGTCAGGAAATAAATGGGCTCTTCCGTGCCCTCGGGAAGGGCTTTTGATACACCCACGCATTTGTACTCGTCGGGAAAGATCATATGAATTGCTCCAGATTAGAATCTTCAAATTCAGTTTTTTAACCCGTTTTTCCTTCGGTTATCTTCAGTTAGCTTCGGATAGCCTCATTAACTTCAGTTTTCCTTCTTCAGTTCCTGGCTCTGGAGCTTCTTCCTGTGAGCCACAAGCCCTCCGTCAGTCAGGATTTCGAGCAAGAAATCAGGGAGTTTATTCCCTTCGAATGTGCCCCTGCCCGGAACGGAGACCTCGCCTTTAAGCAGATCAACCTCGATCTCATCTCCTTCCTGGCACTCGACATCCGCTTCCATCAGGGGCAGCCCCACATTGATGGCGTTCCTGAAAAAGATCCTTGCAAAGGACTTTGCGACAATGCAGGCCACACCGGCATATTTCAGGGCAAGCGGAGCCTGTTCCCGTGACGAGCCGCAGCCGAAGTTGTTTCCTGCAACGATGATATCCCCAGCCTTCACATTTTTAGCGAATTCGGGGTCTATGCCTTCCATGGCATGGGCTGCAAAGACCTGCATGTCCTTGGTCCGCAGGTATTTCCCGGGGATGATAACATCGGTATCGACATCGGCCCCGAAAATCCAGACTCGGCCTTTGATAGGGTTTTCCATAGTTTTCACCTGGCATGTAGGTTTTTTTAATGGTATATGTAAGTAGCGGAAAATAAGGGCTTAACTGGAAATTTGGGAGGGAAGTGCCAGGAAAAAGCAAAAGGTAAAGTCCGGAAAAAAATGCTGAAAAAAGAAAAAAAGAAAGAGAAAGAGAAAGAGAAAGAAAGGAAGAGAGAAGTAAACGCACAGGAAAGTGCGTTCTAAAAATTTACATTCAAACCTTAATCTCTTCCCCGTTCAAAACGGCTTCTTCACTAACCCCTACTTCTTTTGTCGTGCTTCCGTAACTGACAAGATAAGGCCTGATGGGAGCCGTGTCAAATTGGGTCTCCCCGGAAATCGGCCCTTCGGTTGAGTAAGGCACTGTGAACTCGTACCTGCCTTCCGAATCTGCAGTTGTAGACTGGGAGTATTCAAAATCCCTGCCCTGCCCTGTCATAATGATTGTGTTTATCATGACCTTCTCATTCGGGGAAGCAGTTCCGCTTATTTTTGCACCTTTTACGTATTCGAAAATCTTCACGTAGCCGGTGTCCTCCTCATCAAGTTTACCCCGGGGGTCATCCGCAGCAAGCTGAGTGAGATAGAGATAATTGAACACCTGCTTGTACCCCATTTCAGCTGTCTGCCCTGCCCAGGTCTCGTGGACCAGCCGGTACTGCTCAAGCCCGGTCCCGTCAAAGAGGTGGAGCCTGGCTTCCATGGAATTGTAGTAGCGCAGAGCAGGCAGGGTCTGGTACCCATTTCCTGTAAAGGTCGATTCGTAGTAGCCCTCGGAGTCCAGAGTCCAGGCAGTCATTGCATAGAACTTGCCTGTTGCCATCTCCACGTCTGAGACGACGTAACGGGCTGCAACTTTATCGGGGTCAGGATGGATAGCTTCCAGAACCGCCGTGGCCTCTTCTTCGGACTGAGCGGTGAAGAAGGTGGAAGCCCCGGGTTTGTTTTCTTCTTCAAGGCTGTTCCTGCGGCCACCGACCCCCTGCTGGAAGGGATTTGCGTTCGGAATTCTGTGGCCGATTACTTCGATCCAGTGGCCGTAGTCCCACCAGGACATGACGCCATAAGCGGAGTCAGGATAGGAGTAAAGTTCCCCGTCAGCGGGAATTTCATAATTTTCATAGAAATCCAGCCCCGGGTCAGGAGTGTTGGAGTTTAGCCAGAGGGTTGCTTCGATCCAGGGACCGTTGGGACCTCCCGTGCCTTTAGTGTATTCCATCGCAGCGCCATAGCTCGGGACGATGAGAACAAGCGCAGAAACCAGAAGCACAACTATTGAAAAAGCTTTTTTTGCGCTCAGGTTTTTCCGGACAAAGTCAGGAATTTCTGCAACGGATTTTACTTTTGCTTTGAAATCCTCCGAAAGGGATTTCAAACCTACAGAGTCCGCAATCCAGATCGCAAAATAGGCAGAAAGGATGGCGACATTCACCGAAAAGTAGTACGCAAAACGGTTCTGCTGAAGCATTGCCCAGAAAATCATCAGAGTCCAGACAAGCAGGAAGCTTTTCTCCTGCCCGTTCCTTTTGTAGATATCATAGACAAGCAGCGCAAGTCCCAGGAACACAACGTATCCTGCATATGCAAACTGCACATAGAGCTGTTCTAACCCGCCTCTGCTGAAGAATGGAGAGGCTTCGGCAATCGTAAGTGCACCGCCGGTCCTCAAGAAATAACTGAAGACAGACATGATCAGTGCAAAAATAGAAGGGGATATAATTTTGGCCAGTCCGATTCCGGCAACAAATAGCACTCCAAGCGTAAAGGGATAATAGTATTTCGGAAGCTTCCTATTATTCATAAAAACGGAGATGCCCGTGAGGATAGGAAAAGCAAAAATTCCAGCAAGTAGTCCTTTCATGTGAAGGGATTTGGTACCCCCAAGATGAGGGGTCAGCATCACTATGAAAAAAGCAACAGCAAAAATAAACATCCCGGAAATCGCCACATAATCCGTAGGTTTACCCTTCATATGGTCAAGGACGTGTTGAACCGTGATGTATGCGCCCAGGATAAAGGCAAAGAAAAGGGCACCTTTCCAGGCAAGAGCATAGGCTCCAAGAAAAATTCCGGTTAGTAAAAGGTAGGGGAGAATACCCTTTAAGGAATCAAAGTCCTTGTTCTTAATTTTTTCAAAAGAAATTTTATATTTGCCTGCTTTATTCAGTGCCATTATGAAAAACATCGCAGTAACCGTACTTAGAAGAGTTTCTGCAATATGATGGTCATTGAAACCTATCATTGAACGGGACAGGAACTGCCCCGGAAGGACCGCAAGAATGAATACGGAAAGAAGACCCACTCTTCTGTCATCGAATACCCATTTTGCAGCATAGTATGTGGGGACCAGCACCAGGGCTCCGAGGAATGCCGGATAGTATGCGGACACATTATAGATCAGGTCCTGATCCGGATTCCCTCCGCCAAGCACCCATATAACCGAAGCCAGAAACATGTCGAATAAGGGAGCAAAGACCTGGTTCGTCCCGAAAGGATAATGTGTATAAGCATCGAACCAGAGCATATTCGGGAAATGGTGGAGAATGGACTCAACATTTCGAAGATGGTACCAGGGATCATTTCCTCCAAACCTCACAAATCCGTTCGAAAGAAACACACCAGCCTTCGGGAGGGTTCTGATGTGGAGAGCAACAAGAAATGAAATAACGATCCCCACAAAATACGGAAGGCTTTCAAGCAACTTTTTTGGACTCTTGCTTTCAGCAGTCATGTAATACACTCTTAAGTTCTAATAAATATTTAAGTTCTAATAAACATTTAAGCTTTAATAAAACTTTAAGTTCTAATTAAGATATCAGAAATTTGGACCTTTTAGTGATAACTTATAAAGAGAATTCAATTTCATGAAAGGAATTAATTCTACATAAAGGTAAATTTTTTGTCTGGATTTTAATTCTGTGGATGGTGTCAGTGATTGATAGAATTAAGTGATGAATATAGAATTAAGTGATGGACAGATCGTTATACAGAGTTAAATTCTCAAAGAAAGAATTGATTTATCAATCTAATCCAGAACTGTGTAATGAATACTAATTAGAATTAAATCTATAAAAACATTCATTTTATTGGGTTTTTATGCATGAAAATAATACATTCAGATTCAGAAACAAGGTTATTTATAAACTTTGTGATACAAGGTTAAAAAATATATATTATTGATGCATTGAAGTGGACGATATGAACTCGCTTTTAACGCTCACTCTTTTCACAAGTTTGATACCCATAACAGTTTATTCTATTTACATAGTTGCGGTTTTGATTACAAAAGAACCTGAACCGGTAAAAGTTAAAAATTACCCGCGAATCACCGTTTCAATTCCTACATATAACGAGAGTGAAGTAATTGAAAACAGAATAAAAAACCTGAGAGATATAAATTACCCATCAGAGCTTATCCACGCTATCGTGGTAGACGACCAGTCAACAGATGATACTGTAAAACTGGCTAAAAAAGCATTTAAGGAATACGGGATCTCAGGAGAAGTCATCGTAAAAGAAAAACGTACAGGCACAAACGCATCGGTAAACCTGGGGGTCTCCGGAGCAAAGACCGATATAGTGGTCACAACCGACGCAGACGTCGTATTTGAAAAGAATGCCCTTGACTATGCTATCGGAAGGCTGTTAAGTGATGAAAAAATCGGGGCGGTTTGCGGCGAGCTTGAACCCGTAATTAAAAAGAGTTCATTCACCACAAGTTCGGAAAAAGCCTATCGTTCGGTTTACGGCAAGATGTGCACCTGGGAAAGTGGAATCGATTCCACTTACTGTTTTAACGGCCCCCTCATAGCTCTTAAGAAAAAAGCCTTTTCTCCAATCCCCGAAACCCACGGAGCGTCGGATGCCGGAATGGCACTTAGGATCATTCGTAACGGATACAGGTGCCTGTATGAGCCAGCCGCGAAGTTTTATGAATATATCACGGAAGACCTCGGGCAGCAGAGAAGGCAGAAACTGAGAAGATCGGCGCGGCTTCTGGAGGCTACATTTTACAATCTTGATCTCGCATTTTCGAACTCAAGGAAATTCGGGTTTATCGTATTTCCTTTAAGGATTCTGATGTTTTTCATAGCTCCGGCCGCATTTTTTACGAGTGTTATATTATGGGCGTACCTGGCTGCTGAGGTCAGTTTGATATACGGAGTTGGGATCCTGGCTCTATTTACGCTTGCACTTATATCCGGGATCAGCAGTTCGAATCTCGTATCTTCCTTTATCTGGCACCAGATATACCTTCTGTTCAGTTTGAGGTATATGTTTAAAGGGGTGCATATCTGGAAAGCGATAGATAGAAAGGAAGTTTAAATAGAAAAAAATTTAATAAAGCAAAGTTGCCAACTACATCTTAAATGAGCATTAAGAAAAAATGATTATTGTGAAAATAAAAAAACGAAGTGTATCAAAACCATTAAATTAACCTCAGTCTCAAAAAAATAGAGTTTCTGATCCAACGGCATAAACATCATGTATTGTCATGAGATCGGATTATACAAAAAGTTCAAGAAAATAAGATATTGGAGTTGTTTTATACCTATCAGAGGTTTGAAAATGAAAATTTGCATAATGTCTGCAATACATTCTCCATTTGATACACGCATGTATTATAAAATAGGAAAATCCCTCTCGAATAAGCATGAAATCACAATAATTGCCCCCCACAATAAAAAGATTAACGAGGAAATTGAAGGCATTCATATAATAACAATCCCGGAAACCAAAAAGAAAACCACATACCCGTTTACAATAATCAACATTTTTTTTGCAGCTCTGAAAGCCGATTGCGATGCATACCAGTGCGAATTACCCAGCACCCTACTTGTGGGAGTGATCATAAAGATTCTGAAAAGAAAAAAAGTAGTTTATGACATGAGAGACTACTATCCAACTTTGATCGCTGAAAACGCAATATTTCCAGACAGATTAAAGCCATTAATCAGAGTAGCAAGCATGTGGTGTGAACGCTTTCTTTGCATGTTTGCAGATTTCATCATTACAGTGGACGATGTGATGAAATCCAAATATAAAGATTACAATAAAAATATAATAACGGTTTCAAACTACCCGAAAAAGAATCTATTCATCAGAAAAGAAGGAAGAGAGAAAGATGAAAAAGAAAATTCTGCGGTGTATGTGGGTGGCTTGATCAAATACAAAGGAATGTTTGAATCAATAAAAGCAATAGAAATAGTAAGAAAAGAAATTCCTGACGTCAAGATGGTATTCATTGGAAAATTTAGCAATGATGGATTTAAAGAAGAAATCATCCCATACATAGAAGAGCAAAAACTGGAAGAAAATATTGTACTTACCGGGTGGGTACCACATGGGGAGACGATAAAATATCTGGAGAAAGCTAATGTTGGACTCGTTTTGCTCCAACCAATAGAAAGGTACATCCATGCAATATCTGTAAAACTTTTTGAATATATGGCGTGTGGAATTCCAGTGATAGCAAGTGATTTCCCGGAGATGGGGGCAATAGTAGAAGAAAATAATTGTGGCATTACTGTAGATCCAACAAACATTATGGAGATATCCGACGCAATTATTGAGATCTTAAAAGATCCACAGAAAAAAAAACAGCTGGGGGAAAACGGGAAAAGAGCTGTTGAAGAAAAGTACAACTGGGAAAACATGGAAAAAAGATTATTTGGATTATACGAGGAATTAGCTTGAAGATTGTATCCATTGTCGGAGCCAAGCCCCAGTTCATAAAATGCCCCTGCATTCAGAATTCTCAGAACAGGACATCAAGTACTTTAAATGTCTGATGTTTTAATGAATTAAGCATCGTCTACAGACTAGGAGACGACAAGATCTCTTAAAAAATAATGTATTTAGGACTCGGAACCAAAAGAGAAATTATACAATTCAAATTGATTATCATAAGTGAGCTGTGTGTTGTAAACCATATAATGTCATTATAATACAGATTACAATTGTTCATAATCAATTGGTACTTGGAAATTGATGAAACATTAGTAATTCAACTAAAAATAAATGAGAAGTTGTATGGATAATTTATCCAAAGTACTTACTTGACCATTTACACTTAAATAATAGACAAACATGCTCAAAAGAAGATACAGGCAAGGTTAAAAATGTTAAAAATTTGTATGATGTCAACGAATCATAATCCTCTTGACACCAGGATATTTTATAAGGAAGCAAAAAGCCTAAAAAAAGCGGGTTATGATGTTAGTGTCTTGGGCCACACCAGTGAAAAAACCATAGATGAAGTAGATGGGATAAAAATCATAGGAATCGATAAAAAAGTGGATCCAGGACAATACTTACAATTATTAAACGAATTACTTAAAAATGCAACAGACATTAATGCAGATGTATACCATTTTCACGAACCTGAATCATTACCTGCAGCTATTTATTTAAAATTCTTAAAGAGAAAGAAAGTTATTTATGATGTTCATGAATACTATGTTGACAAATTGCCTGATATGAGTCTTCAAAGAAAATTATTTTTTACCTTTCTTTTAGATTTCATCGAACCTCTATTCTGCCGCTCATTTAATGCAATTATCACAGCAGATGAAGGGATCGCAAAAAGATATAAAAAGTTTAACGAAAATGTCCACCCAATAATCAACCTACCACCATTACAAGTATTTGAAGGAGACAACGACCCTTTTATTGAAGAGAAATATAAGGATGAGGATGTAATTATTTATATAGGTGGGTTGGCTGAAGAAAGAGGAATATTTAACCTCATTGAGGCAACAAATAAAATCTCAAATAAATACACCTCGATAAAATTACTCCTACTAGGCAATTTTGAAACAAATCAATTTAAAAAAAAGTGTTTCGAATACATTAAAAAAAATAAGCTTGAAAAGAATATTGAATATTTAGGATTCCTCCCTCACACAGAAATCCCAAAATATATTAGAATCTCAAAAATAGGTACAGTGCTTTTGCATCCAACAGAAAGATTCAAAAAAACTGCTTATCCCTTAAAATTATTTGAGTACATGGCCTGTGGTAAGCCCGTACTAGCAAGTGATTTACCTGCCATGGGAAAAATTGTCGAAGAAGCGAAATGTGGATTGTTAACAGATCCTAAAGATACGGAAAAAATTTCAGATTACATTATTTATTTGTTAGAAAATCCTCAAAAAGCTGAAGAAATGGGGATGAATGGAAAAAAAGCTGTGGAGACGAAATATAATTGGGGATTGATGGAGAAAAAACTATTGCATATTTATGAACATTTTTAAATTGCAACAATGTTTTATTTGTTATCTAATTAATTTTTTATATATATCCATTATTTTTTCACATACCGCTTCAGAACTATAGTTTTTGTGTACATATTCCTTGATACTATCAGCATCGTACTTATCATAATTATTGATTATCTCAATAATTCCTTCAGCAAGACTATTCACATTCTCTTTTTCAACAAGTAATCCAACTTTGTCCCTCACATAGCCTTCTGGACCCCCACACCGGGTTGCTATAACCGGAATTCCAGAAGCCATTGCTTCAATTCCAACTACGCCAAATGTTTCTATTCGACTTGAAATTACTAAAGCATCTGATAAATTCATATATTTTACCAAATCATCGTCATTTAACCGGCCATGAAACGTGCAATAATTTATTAGACCCAATTCACGGGACAAATGTTCATATTTTTGCTTTTCGGGACCGCTCCCTATTAAATTCAAATGAATATTTTGATACCCCTTGTCATAAGTAACTTGATGTAATGCCCTTAATAGGACATCTATCCCTTTCTTATCGGTCATAACTGAGACATTAATTAAATTAAATATATTACTGTGGTTTCTAATTTGGGATTTTTTTCCTAAATTAAATTTATCCATGTTAATAAAGTTTGGAATTACTTCACATTGTTCCCTTCCAGCTTTATTTATTTTATCTTTTAAATTAGAACCTACAGCACTATAATAATCAGCATTTTTCAATACTTTTGTAGTATAATTGTTATATTTAGTCATCAGTTTATCTTCAAAAAAAGTAGCATGTTCGGTTACCATGAATGGAATTTTAAATTTTTTACTTAATATCATGGCCCCGTACCCTGCTGGATAACTTATATGAGCATGAATTATATCGGGTTTTCCAAATATCTTTACGATTTCTTCATACCCTTCAACCACTTTTTTTTCATACAGTTTGTTGCTCAAATTCTTACTTTTAGGAGTCCAATTAACATAATTAAGTCTGAAAGTTAATAATCCATTTTCTTTACAGATACTTTTTCTTTTAGCATGAATAACTTTTTTTGGCTGGTTTAACCTAATAATATCAACACTCAAGACAGCCACATCGACATATTGATTCAAGGCTTCTGCTTGTTCTTTAAAAAAAATTCCTTTTACAGGATTCTCTTTACTGGGATATGAAGAGGGCAGTATTAAAACTTTTAATCGTCTCATAGAATCCCTTTTTTCTGTTGACAACTAAATTTTGTTTTCAATAAGTTCGATTTGCACTTTATTTAAATATTGAGTTTTTTAATGTATTGATCCCTTCCTGAAATAACAATTTGTCACTGGAACTAAATAAAATAGCTTTCCACCACGGGTTTTTGCTGAGGTAAGAATAGAGCCACAATTTGGTTATTGAATTTAAAACGTAAGCAATAGTAGTGGCTATGGCTGCTCCCACAATACCTAACCTTGGGATTAGAATTATATTACAAATTATATTAACAGAGACCACCAGCATAGAAACATAAAGATTTAACTCAGGTCTTCCCCGTGCAGCAATATCATTTGCCAATACTTTTGACACACTTCCCACGAGCACACCTGGAATTAACCAGAAAAGTGCACCAACCGCCGGGACATACTCACTACCATAAAAAAAGTTAATAAATGGAGATACTAACAGTGCCAATATTAATGCTCCTATTGAAGAAACCAGAAGAACCCAGCGAGCAATCAAAGGTGTTAAATGTTGACGTTTTTCTTCTTCTGTATGTAGTTCTGAAAGGCGAGGTAAAATCACCGTGCTTACTGATTGTGATAAAATCCACAACTTTTCGACAATCTGTACAGCAATTACATAAACTCCCGTAGCCGTTGGCGCAAGAAAGAAGTTGACTAAAAAGAGGTCTGCTCTATAGTTTACAAACGCAAGTATATTACTCAAATGTGCTTTCCAACCATATCCCAGACATTCTTTAGTATAATTATCTATATGATCTCCGTTTTTTTCATCGTTTGCTCGAAGATAAGGCTGTAGTATAATCAACGTAATTACTAACCCGCTTGCCTGTCCGATTATAAAAGAAAGTAAAGCTCCAAAAACACCCATATTTAATAGACCCACTAGGAAAGCGGCAAGTAGTAATGTTACAACGGGAGTTACCAATAAAGCGTAATTGTAATTTTTAAAATCCTGTAAACCTTGAAGAAAACTTTTCAGGAATATCTGAAGTAATGACAATGGAAATGCCAACAGACCAAGCCAAAGAAAAGAAGGCGGTATACCTGGAAACCATTTGTTACTCTGAGTTTCAATTATACAGATACTTATTATAACTCCAATTCCACTTAAAATAAACCAAAGCCGAAGGTTAGTCTTGAATGCAGAATAAGGTTTAATTCTATTTGAGGCGATAAAATATACGTTAGCGGGAGATACACCAAGGTTCAAAAAAGTAGCTAGCATAGTTGGTAAAAGAATTCCTATTGCATACTGCCCGTTGCCTGCTGGACCCAGTACTCGGGCAAGGAGTATAGATAAGCCTAAACCAATAATTATTCCGATACCTTGACGCAAAAATGTACCGAAGATATTTTTACCCAACTTCTTTAAGCCTAATTTAGCAATTATTGGATCCATCAAAAACTCATTCCTTATTTATATTTGCAACCCATTGCCAGTACCCTTTATAAAATAGTCGAATAATAGGATTTGAGAAATCATATGGAATACCCAGGTACCCCTTCATTGAATAATTTATATTTTTTTCTTTCAAAAACAGGTTGTGTCTATAAACAAGCCGAGATCTTTTAGTTAAAATTTCAAGGTATGTATTTGTTTTCGGAGTTACTGGAAGGTGTTTTTGAAAACATTCATTTGGAAATTCATAATTGTTTAGATGAGCTGCATATTCCACAGGTGCATAAGTAGTTATAAATGGTATAGTTTGATTCCTAATTTTTAAAGTACGAATCAATGAATAAGGTTCTGAGGTATTACTGGAACAAATAATCCTTTTATTTCTATTTTCAAAAATACATGGATCCGAAATTATCTCCGGAGACCCCGCACTCATGTAACTTTCTTTACAAGCAGCTATCATAACTTCTTTTGCAACTGCTTCTGAATGATAAAATAGATTCAAAAAATAATCGTTATTGCAAGGATTTCCATTTAACCAGTTTTCTCTAAGATTCGTTATATCTTCAATAATTTTACATGAGTCTTCACTTAATTTTATTTCCGCATATTGACAAAGATTCTGCGTGTGAACATATGACCATAATCTAGTCATCCATGCCCGTTTATCGATTTTATCCTGTTGTTTAGTTATTGCATATTGTATCAACCTGCTTTCCGTGAAGTCTACCAAATATGCTAAAGATAGATTTTTTTTCTCAAGATTTGAGAGTTCACGTACTTTTGAAGCTAACTCTACTTTGTCTGTATCTGTTAAATTTGAAGCATATATCAGATATTGCAAATCTTCAATCATACTTTCAGGAACAATGACTGGACCATGCAAAAATATATTCTTGTCTAAATGATTTACAGATAGCTTATTTGAGTATTTCTTATTAAAATTATCTTTAACCACACATATTACATCTAAATCAGATAGACCTGGGGCTCCAATAGAGCCCATTGTCATGACACCTACAAGATCATTTACAGATTTTACTCCATCTACGTATTTTTTTAGTTCTTCTTCGTATTTTGATCTTGCAATAGAAACTGGTTCATTGAATATCATCATTTTTGTAACCTATTTTCAAGTTCGTGATACAAGGGGAGAATACCAGGCACAATATTTTCATAGATATTATCTTTAATATTTTTATTATTATACCCTAATCGAGAAATGTATGTTATTTTTGATGTAAATGGAAGTTTTCTGGATACAAGAACCAATTCTCTTATCAATGATGGTGTTTTTGGCCAATTTATTCTTATTTTACTTGCTTCCTTGATCGGATCCGCCAAGTCCCCAAATTCTTTGTAAAAAAAATCAAATGAATCAGCTTTGTGCATCGGACAACCTACATCTGTGTAATAGAATGCTGGAATAAGCATTAAATTACTAAGATACCTTTTCATTTGATACATATTGTGCCCATGTCTAAAAAATTTTTTATGATTTAAGAGAGATTCGCATGTTATAAGAGATAGTGCTTTTGTTTCTGGAGAAAAATCAGAATAAAAATGTCTGAAGTTCATTTCAATTTTTTTTAGTCCCCATGAACGCCGATAAACTTCTATGGGAAGAATATCCTCAGAATAGTTAGATATCAGAGAGTCCCATAGGTAAAAAGGACCATGGTGCTGCAGAGGGTCAACTGAAAGCATAAATGTAAAAAAATTCCTTTCATACCAATTTCTAAAAGAATTCATGAGGTCCCTGTTTTGGAATATTTGTTCATCAATATATAAAGTGAGATCCAAATCACTATAATTTGTGGATGTCATGTCACCATAACTGCCATGTACGATCACATTTTTTAGGAAGCCCTTTTTAAATCCCTGGTCAAATAAAATTTCTAATTTGTTATACCACCATATTTTATTAATAACAGTTTGATCGATTTCAGGAACAGTTACATTTGAAGTTATTAATTTATTCTTAGTTTTTGTGGATAATGGTTTAATATGAAAATCCGTGGATGTATTCAAACTCTTCTCAAAAAACTTTGAAATCCGGCAATATTTTTCACGAGTAGGTGACATAGTATCAACATCAATTTATACAGATTGATAAAAATCAATATAAAAATGGTTCCGTACCTTAAAGATGACAATATTCAATTAGGATTATATTAAGATTAGCACTAACGACAGGTCGACATGTTATTTATTCATATATTAACTTTCATTTAATGAAAGTAAAATTGTTAACATACCAATTGATTGCGGTGATGATATTACTATAACTTTAAGTGTATCCTCTTCAAATTAAAGGGTAATTTTTCCAGATAAACAAATACATCGGCATATTACTCACAATGTAGATATGTTCGAATGGGTTACATGGATGTGTTTTTTCAAATATTCAAAATTTATTGACACATCTCAAATTGATCTGATTTACATTGCTACCATCTAATTTGAAGAGGATACCTTTAAGTCTTCATTCAACTCATGAAAGTATTTGTATTAATAAGGCAGATCTATCAATCATTATGTTTGATGAGTCCATCCAAATTCCTTCTTAACAATTTCACACTTGATTGTCTTAATTTTCAAAATTACTCACTCCCTCCCATACACATCATCAAACCTCACAATATCCCCTTCATCAACAAGCTCTCCCAGCTGCACCTCAATAATCTCCAGCGGAAGCTTCCCCGGATTCGACAACCTGTGCTTTTCTCCCGCACGAATAAACGTACTTTCTCCGGGCCTTAAAAAGAACTTATCCCCGTTAACCTCAACACAGGCCATTCCCTTTACAACAACCCAGTGCTCGCTTCTATGATAGTGCATCTGAAGACTCAACTTATGCTCAGGAAGTACAGCAATATTCTTGATCTTGTGCCCTGGGGAGTTTTCAAGCAGAGAATATGAACCCCAGGGACGGTATACTTTCTGTCCTATGTACGCCCTTTCATCATCCCTGTTTTTGAGCTCGGTAACGATTTCTTTTACTTTCTGGCTGCTCTCTTTGGGACAGACCAGCAGGGCATCGGGGGTATCAACAACAACAAGGTCATTTACATCGATAAGGGAAACAATCTTTCCGGACTTTGAGTGAACAAGGTTCCCGGTAGAATTCAAAAGGAAAGGATCGCATCCATGGACCACATTTTCATCCCTGTCCTTTTCAAACTCATCGTAAATTGCAGAGAAATTCCCGAGATCACTCCACTGATGGTCCAGCCTTACAACCGCAACTCGATCGGATTTTTCCATAATGCCGTAGTCAACGGAGATTTTTTCCACGTTTTCGTAGATCCCGGCAATGTTCTCGAATTGCTCAAAACAGGCAAGGACCCCGGGAGCATGCGTCCTGACTTCTTCAAAAAAGAGATCGGTGTCAAACAAAAACATCCCGCTGTTCCAGAGACAACCTTCTTCTATGTACTTTTTTGCGGTTTCTTCGTCCGGTTTTTCCCGGAACCCGGAAACACGGTAGCCGGGACCCAGAGGTTCGGCAGGTTTTACGTAACCATACCCGGTATTCGGGAAGGTGGGCACGACTCCGAAGGTCACGAGAGAAGCAGATACCAGTTCTTCTGCCGAGGAGATTGTTTGCATAGCGGCTTTATCGAGGACGTGGTCGGAGGAGAAAACCCCGACCGTGGATTTCCCGAACTTCCTTTCAATCTCCTTCATCCCGAAAAGGATAGCGGGGAGGGTGTTTCTTCCTTCGGGTTCGATCAGGATGTTTTCGGGAGGGATTTCATGACCAATTTCTTTGATCTGCCCCATCACGAAAAACTTCTGGGCTTCGTTGGTGACCACGAAAATTTCTTCGATTTTGGAAATTTCAAGGCAGCGAAGCACCGTGTTCTGGAAAAGAGACCTTTCACCGAATTTGAGGAACTGTTTCGGGTACATTTCCCGGCTCAGGGGCCAGAGCCGTGTTCCCGACCCGCCTGCAAGGATGATTGACTTAATGCTTTTCATCTCCTCTATGATAAGTGATTTACAAATTGATAAATTTCAGCATCGAATCAAGGTAAATAAAGGTAAATTAAGGTAAATAAGGTAATTTCGAGGGATTCAGATTAACTTAAGAAAGTTGTTGAAATCTTGAGTATATAGATATCCCACCAAATATTAGAATTATAGATATGTCCTGACAATATCCTTATTTTTGGGCGATATATGATAGAAAATTATTAAAAACCTTTGGATGGGCATCCACCTTTTCAAAATATCCACTCAAATGGATACAGTATAAACAATATAAACTTATTTAGTATTGGACCTGTAATTTACAAACTTAATTAAATAATTAGGCAGAAAAGTCTTAAATAATTTTACACCGACTAGAAATTAATTTGTTCTGTTGGGTGGGGGAAATGGCAGGGAAAATGAGCCAGGGATCTGAAAATGGCGCATCGAAAAAGAGAGTCTCGGACAGGAAAAGTTCATCTATCTTTCAGAATACCGAGGCCTACATCCCATTTGCTGTGATCGGGATCTTCATCGTCCTTGCCGCAACCTTCACTTCCGTCTACCTCGTAAAAATGGACTCTGAAATTGCCGAAACCATCTATACCACCGAAAAAAATGACCCCAGACAGACTTCAGTCAAGCTTGCCGCAGCAGACCTTGCCCGCTGCCTGAACTATGCGGGGATTGAAGCCCTGGAATGGCAGGGGGAGCACCCGGTAATCCAGCCCGAGGGGACCCAGGTTGAAAGAAAAATGGAAGACGGCTTTATGGTGGTCCCGCAAAACCAGAACCTGGAAAGGGGAGATGTGCTTAAGGTTTCCATAACCCTGCCCTCAGACGTCTGGGGAAAAATCGAAGCCCTCTGGAAAAATAAGGACGTCATTTTGATTGTAGAGGACTCGAAAGGAAACGAAATCAAAAATGTGAACTACGGGCAGGCCACGGGTTTTCTTCAAAAAGTATACTTTGACGAATACGTCGAGGTACCCGAAACAGCCGAATCCGGCTATGCTTCCATCGAACTCTATTACGGGACTGAAACGAAAGCCTCGGACTGGTTCCAAGTAGAGGTCAGCCCTGTAAAAGATATTGCAATTGACTGCATGAACCGCCTGCTTGCCCAGAACTACCAGGACAACATGCATACCTTCAGGGAGTATGCGATCAACGTGCAGCCCGACCTGACGCCTGAAAAGCTCGAAATCCGCAAAGTAAACGGGACCCTTGAGCGGGAAATCAACCCTACCGACCAGACCTACACTATCTACTACGTCTTTGAAATTCCGAACCTTAACTACACTCTTGTGAACCTGGAATCGGGAGAAACTTTCAACAGAAGTATGAATATCTCCACTCTGATTCCTTCCAGAGAACCTCTTCTTGAAGAACTTGTCCGGGAATACGAAAAAGAACTTGAAAATTCAGCAAGCCTGGACTCCGCGCCTAACATCGTGCTCGGGGCAATGAACCTGAGGACCTTTGCCTACGGTCCCTGGCAATATTACGCAAACGGACCCCTGAACATCCTCACCAATCCTGCCCTGGCAAGCTCTGTCAACGCGGGCACCATCTACACCCAGAAAAGGGTTTTTGATTCGGTAGACCCGCTTGCCCTGACCTACACAACCTACTACAACGGGAAGGTGCTGTACGAAGACGTGAACTCGGCCAGGGAGATCGGAAAAGAGGCTGAATCTGATTTGAATTCGGATTCGGATTCAAGCTCGGATTCAAGCTCAGACTCAAACTTAAATTCCAATACCTCGACCTCTTTCACAGACCTCTATGAGAAAGATAAAGAGGTGAACCTGTCAACAACTTACGATTCCCTTTCAGAAAACAAGTCCTTTAACATTGACATCGAAGAGGGAATCGAAGACTCCTTTACAGACGCTGATACCTCCTACGAGGAAATCGAGGAATATTCGGAAATAAAAGTTGCAGCCTCGGACTACACGGAAGGAGTTATAGACGGCTGGGTCTTCAATGACCGGGAATGGACCCCGGAAAAACCGGACCTTATCCACGACGTTACTGACAGTGTCTACAAAGCCCCTGTTCAGGGGCAGGTGCTAAGGGATGGCTTTGATTCCCCTGATCCGCTGGTCTCCACGATTAATGCGGATTTTGACCGGAGTTCGGTTTCTTACAGCTCGCACACGGTCAGCTGGGACTCGGACTACCTTGCGGCTGGCACTCACATAGGGTCTCTTGTGCCCACCTATGCCTGGAGCGATTCGATCACGAATTCCTATTCTGAATCCGTTAGCCCTTCAATCGACCCCCCGAAAGGGCATGTGGATAGCTGGTGGATCACGAGCGCTTCGGTGAATTTGAAGTCCGTAGAGATTAGTGACGTAAGAGTCGAGCCAAACTACGACTATGCCGGAGAAGACCAAATTATTGCAGAGAACCGGGAAGACGGATACCTGAACAGTGAAGACCACGTTTTTGACTGGAACGTCCGCTATAATATATACTACAAAATAAACACCCGCTGGGAGATAGATTACAGTTATAAGTACGAGTACGAATGGAAAACCTTTGAAGGGTACCGGGATGAGGTAAATAAAACTGGCAAGATCTACAAACATCACTCTGACACGTCAAGCGGCTCGGACTCGGAGACCACGAGCAAAACCGATTCCGAAACCCTCTACCACAGCGAAACGGAATCAGAGAACCTGACGATCATCTTCCACAAACTCCCACCGACCGGCGGCTACACCGGCCTTTCCACTTACGCAGACCCGACGGAAAGGGAATACAGGGAAACAAACGTTGACATCGAAGGCGCTGAAAGGTTTGACCCCTGCTGCTCAGACGCCGCCGACAAATATCGGGCAGAGCACGTGGACCTCCTGGCAATTGAAAGCTTTTACTGGGAGTATCCCAACGGGCAGCACCTGCTGCAGCACGCCGTTTCCTGTGACATCCCACCCTGGCTCCACAAACTGATGGCAGAAGAAATCCTCAGGATGCTTGACTCAATCGAACAGGACAATCCCACCTTCAGCTACTCCCTCCTCGACAACCCGGGCCAGGACCCCACCGACCTGCAGGTCGAAACCGCCGAAAAGCTCATTTTAGACCTGGAATCGAAGCGGGAAACCTATGTAGACAGGAGCCAGCACCTCACAGCTTCCGGCTCAATGTACACTTCCAGCGACTCTGCCCGCTACATTGCAAGAAACGAAGCCTACAACAAACTCATCCTGGAAATCGATCAGAAAAACGAAAAACTAGACTCTGAACTCGACTCCTATGTCATTGACATGCTCGAGAAAAAAGGCCTGGATACCAGCATGCTGGAAAGTGTCAGTTCCGGCCCCCTGACCCTTTTCGATAACCCTGCAATGGAAAGAGCTGCATCAGCCCTGGGAAAAGACATGGGAATCATCAGCACAATGGAAGTCACCGGCCAGCCCGAAAGCAAATACAACTGGACCGAAAACATGACCCTGATCGTGGACCAGAAACCCAACTACCTCTACCACGACCCGGACTTTGATTTAAGAGAAGAATACGAACTTACAGACCCTAGAGGAAGGACTATTTATCCCCTTGGTGTCCGGAACACCTGCATCTTCACCACCGGAATCTCCGAAGAAATAGCCAACGCCATAGGTTCGAGCACTGAATACGTAAAAACCGAAACAGCTCAGCAGATCAGCCAGAGCATCGCCGTCCTGAACGAAGAAGTCCTCCTCCTTGAAGATAACCTCAGCGAACAGGGGGTAGCCCTGGACAGCACGGCTTTAGACCTTGAAATTTACAACCTGAAGCTAACCTACGCAACGGAACTGAAAAGAAATGTAATAGAAGAAATCGCAGCTGAAGTTAGTTCAAACCCCGTCATCTCTGACCTGATCGAAGAAGACAAAGTCAAACTTATCACCTCCCAATACCTCGAAAGCCTCTCCACAGACGAAGTAATAGAAAAATCCTCAAACGGCAACCTCTCGGCCGAACTCTCTACACTCATAAAAACTGAAATTAGAGCCTCAAACCCTTCGATTGAAACCGATGAACTGGATGCTATACTGAACAGAGTAGACACCGACGTTAGAATCGGGGTTGCCAACGGCATTTGCGATATCACGGTAAATAAAGGAGCCCTGATTGATGAGTATTTCGAGAGGATTGACAGCGAACTCAAAGCAATGGCAGATGAGAGTTTAGATGGGCTTAGTGAAGAAGCTTCGGAAAAAGTCTCAAAAAGGTTCCAGATAGCTATGAAGGCTGTACCTTGCGGGTTGCCTGTGCTGCCACCACACTGGATTTTTACGATTAATGTGTGGACTTATGAAGTGGTTGGAAGATATGAAGAATTTACAGTTACTGATAATGATAATGAAGTAATTCCCAAACCTTATTTTGGGCATAAAGGACAGAAGTATGTGAGGACAAAATCACAAATAATACACCCATTTAAGAAAGATGAAAACGGGATTGCGTTAAAATTAGGAAATAACGAAGTAATTACTTTTCATCTCACTGGTTATGCTGCGACAATCGTAGGTCCCGGTCCAAAAGGTGTTGGAGATAAAGCAGGAGATCCTACTGAAAATTCAACGGAATATGAAAATCTTTTATTAGAGCTAGGAGAACAAATATGAGAGTAAAAGAAATTTTACTTGGATTAGTGCTAATTATAACTACAAGTGTCGCATCTGCACAGAATCCATATGGTGATGTCTATACTTACGATGTCTATTTTAATGATAAACTTTTACCGGGAACGGAAGTGGCAAAACCAATTTTAAAAATAGGGGAACCATTTAGCGTAAAGATTAGTTTAACAGTCAATCAAAAAAGTGACGTTTATGTATCACTATCGTGCATGGAAAAAAGCTCTTTTGAAATTATAGATGGTCCCACTTTGAGAACAGGTGACTACACAAAACCAAATATTTTAGAAGCGAACTCTACGATAGAGTATGAATGGCTAGCAAAACCAACTGAAAAATGGGCCGGAGGATCATTACCATTAGATATGTATTATGCAATCTATGACCATGGAAGTCCAGAACCTCTAGTAGAAAGTGGATTTACAGTTGCCTATCCCTACATTTCCACCGAATACTACGAAGGCAAAACCCCTTCCCAGGAATCCTCATCCTCAGAACCCGAAACCTCCTCTGAATCAACACCTGCCTTCACGACCTTAGGAACCTTCCTAGCACTGGCTTTGGCGATATCCCGCCGCTAATTTCCCATGGTAGCCTGATTTCAGAGAGACTCATTCACAAATCAAAGGAAATTAAAACTCGACACCGAACACCAGAAACCAAACTACCTCTACCATGACCCCGATTTTGATTTAAGAGGAGAATACGAACTTACAGACCCAAGAGGAAGAACAATCTACCCTCTAGGCGTCCGGAACACCTGCATCTTCACCACCGGAATCTCCGAAGAAATAGCCGACGCCATAGGTTCGAGCACGGAATACGTAAAAACCGAAACATCTCAGCAGATCAGCCAGAGCATCGACGTCCTGAACAAAGAAATCTTTCTCCTTGAAGAGAACCTCAGCGAACAGGGAATAGCCCTGGACAGCACGGCTTTAGACCTTGAAATTTACAACCTGAAGCTAACCTACGCAACGGAACTGAAAAGAAATGTAATAGAAGAAATCGCAGCTGAAGTTAGTTCAAACCCCGTCATCTCTGACCTGATCGAAGAAGACAAAGTCAAACTTATCACCTCCCAATACCTCGAAAGCCTCTCCACAGACGAAATAATAGAAAAATCCTCAAACGGCAACCTCTCGGCCGAACTCTCTACACTCATAAAAACTGAAATCGAAAACTCAAATCCCCCAATCGAAGCCGATGAACTGGACGCGGCCTTGAACAGGGTGGACACTGACGTCCGAATCGGGGTAGCTAACGGAATCTGCGATATCACAGTGAATAAAGGAACCCTGATTGATGGGTACTTCGAGCAGATTGACAGTGAACTGAAAGAAATGGCAGATGAGAGTTTAGATGGGCTTAGTGAAGAAGCTTCCGAAAAAGTCTCAAAAAGGTTCCAGATAGCTATGAAGGCAGTGCCCTGCGGGTTACCTGTACTGCCTCCACATTGGATTTTTACGATTAATGTGTGGACTTATGAAGTCGTCGGGAAATATCAAAAATTTGTGGTTACAGATAATGATAATGAAGTGATTCCAACTCCTTATTTTGGACATAAAGGGCAGAAGTATGTTAGAGAAGATTCAGAGATTTATGATCCGATAAAAAAAGATGAAGGTGGTTACAATATAAAGATCGGAAATAACATAGCTCTCAATTTTAAAATTAAAGGATATGCATCAACTATTGTTGGTCCAGGACCTAAAGGAGTTGGAGATAAAACGGGAGGAAATATCGAGGAATCAATAAGGTACGGAGAACTTTCAGTAGAACTTGGTGAAAATATATGAAAATAAAATGTATAATTATTGGATTTTTACTTCTTTTGCTGACAAATCAAGCATCTGCCTATAATCCCTATGGAAACATCTACACTTATAATGTGTATTATAATGGGATTTTACTTCCGGGAACTGAAGTCGCAAAACCTACACTGAAAATCGGTGAACCTTTTGAGTTAAAAATAAACATGACTGTTTACCAAGAATACAAAGTATCAGGTAAACTTACACAAATTGGAGATGGTTATTTTGAAGTCGTAGATGGTCCATCTAAAATGGATCAATATTCAAGTACAATTTTGAAGGCAAATGAATCCCATATTTTTGAATGGACGGTAAAACCTACAGCTGAATGGGCTGGAGGATCAATTCCTATTAACTTCCATTATTCGATAGTTGAAAAAGGAAATCCAGAACCCGTTGTAAATAGTGAATTTACAGTCGCCTACTGCACCATCTCCACTGAATACTACGAAGGCAAAACCCCTGCCCAAGGGACATCACCCCCAAAATCCGAAACCTCCCCGGAATCAACACCTGCCTTCACGACCTTCGGAACCTTCCTGGCAGTAGCTTTAGCTGCATCTCGCCACTAATTTATTCTCATGGCAACCTGAATTAAGAGAGACTCATTCACAAATCAAAGGAGATTAAAACTCGACACCGAACTTGACTCCTACGTCATCGACATGCTCGAGAAAAAAGGCCTGGATACCAGTATACTGGAAAGTGTTAGTTCCGGCACCCTGACCCTTTTCGATAATCCTGCAATGGAAAGGGCTGCATCAGCCCTCGGGAAAGATATGGGCATCATCAGCACCATGGAAGTTACCGGCCAGCCCGAAAGCAAATACAACTGGACCGAAAACATGACCCTGATCGTGGACCAGAAACCAAACTACCTCTACCATGACCCCGATTTTGATTTAAGAGGAGAATACGAACTTACAGACCCAAGAGGAAGAACAATCTACCCCCTGGGCGTCCGGAACACCTGCATCTTCACCACCGGAATCTCCGAAGAAATAGCCAACGCCATAGGTTCGAGCACTGAATACGTAAAAACCGAAACAGCTCAGCAGATCAGCCAGAGCATCGCCGTCCTGAACGAGGAGATCCTCCTCCTTGAAGAGAACCTGACCGAACAGGGGGTATCCCTGGACAGCACAGCCCTTGATATTGAAATTTACAACCTGAAGCACACCTATACAACGGAACTGAAAAGCAACGTAATCGAAGAAATTGCAGCCGAAGTGAGCGCAAACCCCGTCATCTCGGACCTGATTGAAGAAGACAAAGTCAAACTCATCACCTCCCAATACCTCGAAAGTCTCTCCACAGACGAAATAATAGAAAAATCCTCAAATGGAAACCTCTCGTCTGAACTCTCCACCCTCATAAAAACCGAAATCAAAAACTCAAACCCCCCAATCGAAGCTGAAGAACTGGACGCTGCCCTTAACAGGGTAGACACTGACGTCCGAATCGGGGTTGCCAACGGAATCTGCGATATCACGGTGAATAAAGGTCCCTTGATCGACGAGTGCTTCGAGCAGATTGACGATGAACTGAGAGAAATGGCAAATGAAAGTTTAGATGGGCTTACTGGAGAAGCTGCCGAAAAAGTTTCAAAAAGGTTCCAGATAGCTATGAAAGCCGTACCCTGTGGACTGCCTGTGCTACCTCCACACTGGATTTTTACGATCAATGTGTGGACTTATGATGTAATTGGAGAGTATGAAGCATTCACAGTTACTGATAATGATAATGAAGTAATTCCTGAACCTTACTTTGGACATAAAGGACAAAGGTATGTGAGAGAAGATGAGCTTATTATGCATCCATCAAAAAAAACTCAAGACGGAAACATTCTTCGGCTCGGAAAAAATACTCCAATTACGTTTCAAATAAACGGTTATTCTGCAACAATTGTTGGACCTGGGCCAAAAGGTGTTGGAGACAAAATCGGTGGAGACTCTGAAGAGTCGGTCGGCTACGGCAGTTTATTGGAAAGGTTAGGGGGAGAAATATGAACATGAACTCTTTATTAATAGGGTTACTAATCAGTTTGATACTAGTTCCAAGTGTAGTTACAGCAAGTAGCCCTTATGGTAAAATGGATGTTTATTATAATGGAAAATTATTGCAAGTAGAAGAGGTTGCAAAACCGGTTTTAAATATTGGGGAGCCATTTGACATTGGTATTAATTTAACTGTTAATCAAAAATGTTATGTATCCACAATGTTGTCCGAAATCGGAGACAATAATTTTGAAATAGTGACTGGTTCAACTTCAAAAATGAAAGAGTATGAAACAGAGGTTTTGGATAATAATTCTACTAAAATGTATGAATGGACTGTTAAAGCCACAGACAACTGGGCAGGTGGATCTTTACCAATTAACTTAGTTTATCAAATTAATGATTTCGAGACGGGAGATATTTTAGTAAAAGGCAAATTTACAGTCGCCTATCCTTACATCTCCACCGAATACTACAAGGGTGAAACTCCCACCACCCCCGAATCTTCATCCTCAGAATCAGAAACCTCCCCTGAATCAGCTCCAGCCTTCACGACCTTTGGTGCCCTCATGGCACTGGCTTTGGCAGTATCTCGCCGCTGAAAATTTAAACTATAAGACACCCGAGACTAAAAGTGTCAATTAACCAGAAAACAGCTACAGCGTTCAATTATAATTTCCAGGTATTAATATTTGGGAAAGGCCGTCCGCTTCGCTCCGCTCTGCGGCCGTTGAGAACGTCGGTACCCGAAAATCAAATTAAAAAAGGATTCATGGGATAGGAAAAATCCAAAGAAAAATTAAAAGCCCGTTTTCTGCAAAATTTATTCGTCATCGTCATCGAAATCGTAATCGAGGTCGTCTCCCCAGCCCATTACTTTTTTGGTTACGAATACGGCAAGCCAGATACTGAATATGCCAAATACGAGAAGCGGGAGAGTAAGGATGTAAGGGGAAGCCTGGACCCGGGTACTGCTGAGGATGAGGGGCATGTGGTCGATGTTGCCTTCTCCAAGGTCATATGAGACATCGCAGAGACCGTCGTCGTTTTTGTCTTCTCCGATGCAGAGGGCCGTGCTTTCGGCATCTGTCCAGTAGTTGCCACCTGAGTAGGGGCCGCCTGCAATACTGGTCCCTCGTTTCTTTTCTGTGTTCCAGACGTTTTCGAGGTTTATTCCGTCGTAGCCTACGTTTGCGGCGTTCTGGAAGAAATTGTTGTAGATGAGGTTCTTGCTGCTGTCCATGAGCATGAGGCCGAATTCTTCATTTAAAAGCAGAATGTTTCCGGTAAGCCGGTTTTCATCGGATGCCTGCAAAAAGATTCCTTTCCGGAAGTTTTCCTTTGCCTTGTTGTTAATGACCCAGTTATCCCGTGAAGCCTGCAGATAGATCCCGATATCATTTCCCGAAACGTCATTAACGTTCAGCATGTTGGTGTTCGATTCACTGAGGTAGATCCCGAGGCGGTTGTCCGAAAGCCTGTTGTTGCTGATCATGGTCCCGCGGGTGCTTTCGAGATAAATCCCGGCTTTTTCCGGGTCAGAGGCACCTTTTATGGAAAAGCCGCTGATCGTTACGTTATTGGCCTTAACGTGAAAAACGTGGTCACCGGGGTCTTTCGCTTTTACGATGAAGTTCTCCGGAGTGCCCGAGATCGAACGGATGGTGATTTCCTTTTCAAGGTCCACGTTTTCCCTGTAAAGTCCGCTGTAAACATATACAATGTCCCCGGTCTTCGCTGCATCCACAGCTGCCTGAATAGAAGAATAGTCCTTGTAATCGTCACCCCCCACAGTGATCCTTCTTGCAGCCGCAGAGCCTGTGCTCAGCATCAAAAATACGGAAGCTACGATAAAACAGATTTTTGCTGTTTGTATACTTATCAGTAGTATCACCCTCAAGAAGATCCGGGTCTCCGGACTCCTATTCCCCAAATTCGAAAAGGTCCGGGAATTCAGAGGATCAACCCTTGAATACACGGACCACGAAAAAGAATAATTGAATTGTAATATAAACGGCTTCAATTCCTATATAGTTTACTTCAAAGCCTTTAACTTGAGGCTCTCAACAGGAAGCCCACCATACTGCCTGTCACTTATATCGGAATCTTCTGCCAGGATTTCAACGGCAAAACCGGCTTCTTTCAAAAGCCTGAGATACTCCTCTTTAAGGACCGCTCCTGCCACGCAGCCTACCAGAAGGTCTTCATTTTCATGCATCTCTTTAGGAAGTTCAGCCAGAAGGACCATATCCGAGATGTACATCCTTCCCCCCGGCTTCAGGACGCGATAAGCTTCCCTGAAAACCTTCTCTTTTTCAGGGGCGAGGTTGATTACGCAGTTGCTGATGATAATATCCACCGAACAGGCTTCAAGAGGAAGGGCTTCGATGTCCCCCAGGCGGAACTCAACATTCGGATATCCGTATTTCAGGGCATTTGCCCTGGCCTTTTCCACCATCTCTTCGGTCATATCAACGCCGATGACCTTTCCGGTGTTCCCGACCTTCTGCGCAGCCAGGAAGCAGTCAAAACCTGCACCGGAACCCAGGTCCAGGACCACGTCCCCTTCTTTCAGTTCTGCAAAGGCCGTAGGGTTCCCGCAGCCCAGGCCCAGGTTGGCCTCCGGGACCAAACGGACTTCTTTTCCGGAATAACCGAGGCTTTTCGAGATTTCTTCCGTGCCAGTATTTCCGCAACACTCACTGCTGCAGCAGCAGGAGCCACCTGACATTGCAATTTCACCGTATTTCAGCTTGATAATCTGCTTTTTTTCACTGGAATCCATATTTTAATCCCCATTTTCCGCGGTCTATTTTTAATCTCCATTTCTTGCCAGCTATTTTTCATCCATGTTTCTCGTCAATCATTCAGATCCTTACAACATCCGGGGGGACCTTCACCCCTTTCACAGCAAGGTTCCAGCTCTCCGATTCCAAGGACCAGCAGCAATTCCCTTGTCTCCTCATCCCTGATACTGTAAATGATATTGCGCCCCCGCTTTTCATACTTCAAAATCCCGGCTTCAAGCAACACTTTCAGGTGTTTTGAAACCGTGGTCTGGGTTTTCCCGGTAAAAGGCGTGAAATCGCAGGCGCAGTAGTTGTGTTTCAACAGGTAGGAGAGAATAGTGAGCCTTGTTTCGTCCCCAAGTGCTTTGAAAAATTTCACTTTATTTCCAATCATGGATGTATGCATATATGCGCATATAAGAATATATAAGTTTTGAGAAATACCTGCATTGCTCATTATGAAGAAAGTAAATCGAAATTGAAATCGAAATTGAAATCAAAATTGAAAACAAAAAAGATATGGCTCAAAAAATGAAAAATAAAGATATTTTTTACTTGCAGGTATCGAGGAGACTCCTCTTTTTGCCCCCACGCTCCTTTTCACTAGGGTGAATGGGTTCAACGTGCGCTACCTCTTCTTTCTCTTCCGCCTTTTCTTCTGCTTTCTTTTCCTCTGTCATCTTAAAAACCCCCTTAATCAATAACAGATAAAGTGTTAAGCTAACTTATAGCACTAAATTTCCGGAATTTTAAATGTCCAGCTTGCTCATGATTCCGTATTGCTGCTGCTTTACTCGACCTCTGAACCGCTCTGGCAATTTATTGAGTCTTCTCACAACTCAAAAGGTGCTTCTTTTTGCCCCCACGTTCATCTTCCAAATGTATAGGACTGACTTTTGCAACTTCAGGTTCTGCTTTTTCGGTTTCTTGTTTTTCCTCTTCAACCATTCTATCACCCCCTTAAACAAATTCAAACTGGGATTTATCCCCTAACTAAATATACCAACGAGATTTATTAAATTTTTGTGATCTGGATAAAAAACATAGAAACAGTTGGCAAGGATTCATTAAATTTCGTGCGGGAAAAGCAGGCTGCCAAAAATTAAGCAGAAAGTGGGCAAAAAAAGAAGCAAAACATGTAAAATAAATAAAAATTATTTGGGAGAATATATATCCCATTAGCCATTATAAGTTGAAAGTCCGGGCGGGAAAGCTCCCGGGTAAAGATTCCCGCCTGAAAATCCGCCAGAATTAAGTTTATCTATTCGCTTTGTTCACCAGATACGTTTTATCAGGAAAATGTGATCACATGGCATATAAAATACTTGAGAAGGAAGAAATCGCCCCGTCGGTGCACCGGACGGTCATCGATGCCCCGGACGTGGCAAAGGCTGCAAAAGCCGGACAGTTCATAATCCTGAAAATCGATGAGGAGGGGGAAAGGATTCCCCTCACGATTGCGGACTTCGACCCTGAGAAAGGTACAGTCACCGTAATTTTTCAGGAAATGGGCAAGACTACAAAGCAGCTTGGAAAGCTTTCCGCAGGCGACTCCCTGGAAGACTTTGTCGGACCCCTCGGGACTCCCGCAGATATCAGGAAACTGGGAACGGTTATCCTTGTTGGAGGCGGCGTAGGGGTTGCTCCGATCTATCCCCAGGCAAAGGCATACAAAGAGGCGGGCAACAGGGTACTCACCATTATCGGCGCCCGCAACAAAGACCTCCTCATCCTTGAAGCTGAGATGCAGGAAGCCAGCTCCGAACTGTTCATTGCAACCGATGACGGGTCCAAAGGGCACCACGGTTTCGTGACCGAGATCATGAAGGATATCCTGGACAGCGACGAACCGGTGGCAAGGGTAGTGATAATAGGTCCCCCCATCATGATGAAGGTGGGCGCAGGAATGGCTGCCCCTTATGATGTGGAAATCCTGGTCAGCCTGAACACTATCATGGTTGACGGCACGGGCATGTGCGGCGGCTGCAGGGTGACCGTAGGCGGGGAGACAAAGTTTACCTGCGTGGACGGGCCCGAGTTCGACGCCCGGCAGGTGGACTTTGGCGAACTCATGAACCGGCTTTCCATGTACCGGGACGATGAGACAAAGGCCACGGAAGAATACGAACATAAATGCAGGTGCGGCCTGCACTAAAACTGGGAGTGAAGGAGGACTCAAAATGAGCGAGAAAACCGGCGAGAAAAAGAAAACCAGGACTCCGATGCCCGAGCAGCCCCCTGAGGTCAGGGCAGGAAATTTCGAAGAGGTAGCCCTGGGCTATTCGAAAGAAGATGCAATTGCAGAAGCCTCCCGCTGCCTTAACTGCAAGGAACCTAAGTGTGTGGAAGGCTGCCCCGTAAACGTGGACATCCCCGGCTTTATCAAGCTGATCTGTGAAGAAGACTTTGAAGGGGCAATTGAAAAGATCAAGGCTACAAACGCCCTCCCCGCAATCTGCGGCAGGGTCTGTCCCCAGGAGTCCCAGTGCGAAGCCCTCTGTGTACTCGGGAAGAAGAGTGAACCCGTTGCCATCGGAAGGCTTGAACGTTTCTGTGCCGATTACGAGCGCGAAAAAGGCACTGGTGCCTCCACTGCCCCGGATACCCGTGTCCCCGAAATCCCGGAATCCTCGGGCAGGACAGTGGCAGTTGTGGGCTCGGGCCCGGCTGGCCTCACCGCCGCAGCCGACCTTGCAAAACAGGGACACAAAGTAACAATCTTTGAATCCCTGCACAAAACCGGAGGAGTCCTGAGTTACGGCATCCCCGAGTTCAGGCTTCCCAAGGAAATCGTAAGGCAAGAAGTCGAGTACATCAAAGAGCTCGGCGTCGAGATCAAGCCCAACTACATCATCGGCCGGATCAAGACCCTGGACCAGCTCTGTGAGGAGTTCGACGCAGTCTTCCTTGGCACGGGCGCAGGCCTTCCCAGGTTCATGGGTATTGAAGGCGAAAACTTAAACGGCGTGTATTCCGCAAACGAATTCCTGACAAGGGTCAACCTCATGAAAGCCTACGACCCGAACTACGATACCGTGGTCAGGCGCGGGAAGCATGTGGTAGTCGTCGGGGGAGGAAACGTTGCAATGGACTCCGCCCGCTCAGCTCTCCGCCTGGGTGCCGAAGAAGTCAGTGTCGTCTACCGCCGCGGGGAAGAAGAAATGCCCGCCCGCAGGGAAGAAATCGAGCACGCAAAAGAAGAAGGAATCACCCTCAGGCTCCTTGCAAACCCGACCCGAATCCTGGGCGATGACAAATTCAACGTCAAAGGCGTAGAATGCATCAAAATGGAACTCGGAGAACCCGACGCCTCAGGCAGGAGAAGCCCTGTTCCGGTGGAAGGCTCGGAATTCATCATCGACGCCGACGTGGTCATCATAGCCATCGGCACCTCCCCGAACCCGATAATTTTTAAAGGTTCCGAAGGCCTGGAGCAGAACAGGAGAGGCACCGTCGTTGCCGAAGACGAAACCGGAGCGACCTCCAAGTGCGGAGTCTTTGCCGGCGGAGACGTCGTAACAGGAGCCGCAACCGTCATCAGCGCCATGGGAGCGGGAAAGAACGCGGCAAAGGCTATTGACGAGTATTTGAAGGAAAAGTGAAATAAAAAACAGGAGAAAAGAGAGCTGAAAAAACTTTTTCAGCCCCTCATTTCTCAAACTTTTTTTGAATTTAAGGATTTATTCCACCAGTTCCGGAACTATTTTTAATCCCTGAATCCTTAATTTTCGTTGCCCTGCACTCGAACGAAGCAAACGTAAATCCGGCATCAACTTATCTATGAAAACCTTTTTTGAGCTGCTTATCAGGTGGCAGAGCTCTCACCGGCTGCGAAGCAGACAGCCTATTCCAAAAATGACACATGAAAATTGAATTCTAACACTGAAACATTTTGAATATAAAGACTAACAATAGAAAGGGCATCAGAATGGACAAAATGGTCATCCGAATGGATAAAAAGGTCACACAGACAACTATAATATACACCAGGATGACCAAAAAGGCAGACAAATAACTATAAAAGATAGCGCGATGACCGAAGGGATATACGGACGACTAAAATGCAGGATTCAGGAAACAATTTAGGGATTTACTCGGAAATCTTGCGACAGGAAGATCAAAGCATTTTCAGCACTACCTTTAAAAGCACAACCAGAATAAGGATTAAAAAGAGAATCCATATAATAGGCAGCAGAAACCTTAGCAGGAAGTACAGGATAATTGATATGAGCAACACCTGAAGGAGTGAAATGTTATTTCCTCCGACATTCATAACAGGGCGCTGCATATTCCGGGAAAAATTATCAAAAGTGCCGGATTTTCTTCTCCTTCCTCTTCCTCTTGCCATAAAAACCAGAACCATAAAAACACACATGAAATTCCCGAATTACAGGCCCAAAATATGAAAGTAGCCCGGGACTTTCATGCCAAATAAGACAGAAAACTTAAATAAATCCGGGAATGTAAACCCGGATACTTTTTTAAAGAAATCAGGACAGGCCTGCTGGGAATCGAACCCAGGTTCGGGGCTCCGGAGGCCCCAGTGATATCCACTACACCACAGGCCTTTATCATGTAAACCCCTCGGGGTCTAACTGGCTGTCTATAGTGCGAAGTAGCTTATAAATTTAATCCTCGCCCTGCCAAAATAATTCCTGATTTTTCAGATATTGAATGTTGAACTTGAAGGCTGAACTTGACTTTTGAATTCTGATAAACCCATTTTTGAAAATCCTGCTCCTTCTAAAGAATTCAAACCATTTTGAATACTAATTTTAATAAATATAATAATTAATGGCATAAATAAGCCATATAATATGAGTAAAACATAATATTTTGATAAAATTTAATAACAATTAGCAAATAGGGATTCAAAAAGGATATTTATGGAGTAGAAGGAGTTACATTATGAAAGATAATATACTGAACCACAGCCACCGGAAAAATAGAAGAAAAGGTGGAAACTTTAGAGGCCTGATTCTAAAAACCCAGGCAATAAAAGTAGTGACATTAGTTCTGATGATACTGTTTCTTGCATCTGCGGCAAGCGCAGGAGCTGAGACCTTCACTGAAGAAGGGGAAAGTACTTTATCTGCCCCTCCGAGCGGAGAGACGACCTTTGCTTACCTGACGGATGCAGAGACTCCCCATACCCTGATAAACAACTCAACATCCTCGATAAACGTCAGCACCTACCAGTTCCCTCTTGACGGAAGTCCTATCAGTGCGGACATTATACTAATCGACGTCAGTGGGAATGAAAACCTGACATATCTTGAGTATGCGATTGCCAGCGGCGACATTGCAGGACAGCGCATTGCCTTTACTAACGAATCATCCTATCTCTCCAGCGTGCCGGCACCTGTGCAGGAGAACGCAAGCCTCTACTGGACCTGGACGGCTGAAAACCTCGAAAACCTCCTGGTTTACACGGCAGTGGAGCTTGACGGGAGGACAGACCTTGACGGAAACGTAGAGCCCCTGAGAACCTCCATCCTGCTGGTGGTGCTCCCAAACTGGGGGACGATCGAAAGTGTCAGGGGTGAGATTTCCGAATATGGGATAGACTGCCGGTTTGCAAACATATCGGCAATGCAAAAAGTCGCAAGAGACCCTTCCCAGGCTGCTTTTGTGAATGAGGAAATTGAGGCATGGAAAGGAGATGTTCTTTTTGAGTACGTTGCAGATGCGCAGTACGGACTGTACAAAGAACAGATTGATGCTGCCGGGGAAAGAGACGTAAAGGTCCTAGGGATAGGAGGCTTTTCGGCTCAGAACCCTTACTTCCTGAATGTCGAAGATGGCAAGAATGTAACTGAGAAACTCTTCAGCAAATATTCGGACCCACCCGGGTACTGGAGGACAGTGCTTCCGGAAAACCTGGTCAGGATGTTTATCTACATCGCGAATGAAACAGATTCCAGGCCGGACCTGGAGCCTTTCGTTAAACCCACCATGACAGTCCCTCCGGATGCAATCTATCATCCTGATTATCCGGGTTGCGAATATAAAGGCGACTTCTACAAACATCTGTGCCAGAATCGGGAGGAGTATAACGAGTGGTACAGGTCAAGCGGGCACTACAACCCTTCAGATAAGTGGATAGGGATTGCCATGTACTACCGGGACTACCAGGAAGGAGCGCTCCATACCGAAGACGCTATGATCCGGGACCTAGAAGAAGACGGGTATAACGTGGTGGCAAGTTACGTGCCCTGGGAAGAGCCAATAAACCGTTTCTACGATAACTCCAATGAGACCATGAAAGTTGATTCAATTATCAGCTTCCTCTTATTCGGAGCCACGGACAAACATAAGGTGCTGGATCAAAGCGACGTGCCAGTTCTCAAAGCGGTGAAACTCACCTACCAGACCCAGGAGGGATGGGAGAAAAACCCTTACGGTATGAATGGAGCTTCAATAACCTGGAAACTTGACCAGCCCGAAATTGATGGGGTGATCTGCCCGATCCCCGTGGAAGCAAAGCTTACAGAAGACGATTGTTTCTGTTACCCCATCCCGGACAGGGTAGACCGCATGCTGGGGCAGGCAGAAGCCTTTGCAGACCTCCGGCACAGTCCGGAAGAGGAAAAAAGAATAGCCATTATCTACTTCAACCACCCACCCGGAAAACAGAATGTTGGGGCAAGTTACCTGAACCTTTTTGAATCCCTTTCCCTTATGCTTGACTCGCTCAGGGCCGAAGGGTACGGGGTACAGAATATGACCCCTGAAGAACTGCATACCGAAATCCTTGAGAAAGGAAGGAACGTCGGGACCTGGGCTCCGGAAGAACTGGATGCCCTGGTGGAGGCAGGAATCGAGGACGATTCGATAGTCCTGCTTGATGCCAATTTGTATGAAAGCTGGTTCAACGAACTGCCTGAAAGTATCAGAAACGACGTGGTCAACAGCTGGGGAGAGGCTCCAGGGAAAATGATGGTAGTAAACAGGGAAGGAAAAGATTACATTGTCATCCCTATAATCAAAAACGGAAACATGATCCTTACTCCGGAACCGGCAAGAGGCTGGGAAGAAGATACTGACAGGCTTTACCATGACCTGAACATTGCGCCGCCTCATCAGTACATGGCCTTCTACCTCTGGCTCCAGCACCCGCCAGAAGAGGGAGGTTTCGGGGCTGAAGCCGTGGTACACGTGGGCAGGCACGGGACCCAGGAATGGCTGCCCGGGAAAATGGTCTGCCTGAACGCAACGAGCTATCCGGACCTTCTCCTCGGGGACGTCCCCAATATTTACCCCTACATCGTGGACGGGGCAGGGGAGGGAATCCAGGCAAAGCGCCGGGGATATGCAACCCTGATCAGCCACCTGACCCCGCCGATTGCAAAAAGCGGAGTCTACGGGGACCTTACCGAGCTGAAAAACTACCTGAGGGACTACCAGGAGTACAGGCAGAGTGGGTACGAGACCGGGATGAACGAAACGAAAAATGCGGTCATCGAACTACTCAATAACAGTACCGTTGATGAAGACCTGGAACTTACGGTAACGGATGAGAACTTTGAAGAAGCCCTTGATGAGATTGTAGAATACCTGGAAGAGATAAGCGCCGAAACGATTCCTTACGGGACCCATACCTTCGGGCAGAGCCCGGAGGGAGAAAAAGCTGCGATGTTCCTTGAAACCATGCATGCGGACCTGCTTATGAACACTTCCTGCACTCTGCTCGGATATGACGTAGACGCGGTAAGTGCCGGAGGAATCGAGGTTCTGGAAGAGAGCTCAAACGCTGAAAACCTTAGCAACTGGCTCGCATTATCCATCGAGAACTGCAGCCCGGAAAGCCGCTTGTTTACAGAAGCGTTGGAAGAGCACCTGAACCGCAGCCTGAGCCCTGAAGAACTCGACACCCTCAACGAGACATTCGAAACGGCAAACAAGACCCTGTTCCTGCTGAACACGTCAGGGGAACTTACGTCCTTTACCCACGCTTTGGACGGCGGGTATATTCTCCCGAGCGAACAGGGAGACCCGGTAAACAACCCGAACGTGCTTCCAACGGGCAGGAACTACTACGGCTTTGAGTCAAAGAAGATTCCAAACCCCGAGACCTGGGAAACAGGAAAAGAACTAGCAGACGAGATGCTGTTGCGGTATTATTCCGAAAATGGGGAGTTCCCGGAAAAAGTAGGCGTCTGTCTCTGGTCTGTTGAGACCCTGCGGCACAAAGGGGTAATGGAAGCGATGACCCTGAGGCTTATGGGGGCAGAGCCCGAATTTTACTACTCCTACGGGGCTTTCAGCAAGGTTTACAACGACAAGGTGGGAGTTACACCCCTTGAAGACCTGAAAATTACACTCCCCGACGGGACAACCGTAAACCGCCCCCGCGTGGACGTGGTGATCACGATCTCCGGGCTTTACAGGGACACCCTCCAGTACCAGATAAGGTTGCTTGATACGGCAACGCACACAATTTCAGGACTTGAAGAAGCCCCTGAAGATAACTACGTTAAAAAACATACCCTGGAAATCGAAGAAGCCCTCCTTGCAATGGACCCTGAGGAACAGCAAAAAATCCTTGACACCTACATGGCAGAAATCCCGGAGTTTTCCGGAACTTTTGAAGAACTGGCCGGAGAACTGGCCGCCGTCAGGATCTTTGCCCCGCCACCCGGCGGCTATGGTGTAGGCATAGAAAAGGAAATAGGAGCAGGAGGCACCGACTGGAACTCTGAAAACGGAACCGAAACTATCGGCAACCTCTACATCTTCCGGATGGCAAACCTGTACACGGTCGACAGTGAAGGCTTCATGCACTACCTGGGGAACTACGAGTCTATCTTCAGGGAGAACTTGAACGGCACCGACGTCGTAATCAACAGCCGTTCCTCAAGCCTCTACGGAGTGCTTGACAATGACGACTTTTTCCAGTACGTAGGAGGGCTTTCGGCAGCAGTCCAGGCAGTTTCCGGAGAGGCTCCGGAAGTATTGGTTGCAAACCTCAGAGGAGACCCGAAAATTGAAGGGCTTGGTACCTTCATTGCCAAAGAACTCCGCAGCAGGATAGAAAACCCCTTCTACCTGGAAGGAATGGTCGGGTCCGATTACTCCGGATTGAAAGAAATAGCCGAAATGGTGGATAACCTGTACGGTTTCCAGGTAACAACTCCCGACGTTGTCAAGGAGTACATGTGGAACGATATTTACGAAACCATTATCCTTGACAAATATGAAATGGGACTGAAAGAGGCGTTTTATGCAGAAAACCCGTATGCCTACCAGAACATGGTTGCCACCATGCTCGAAGCAATTGACAAAGGGTACTGGGAACCTTCGGATGAAGTAGTAGACACTCTGACAAGTGCATACCTGGAATCAGTTGAGACCCATGGGAAAGCCTGCAGCCAGAACATCTGCGGGAACCCGAACCTTCCGGGAAGCTCGAGCAGCAAAAAGGACAGCGACTCTTCACAAAAAGCCGGGAAAAACACCGGAGGAAGCGGCACGGGTAGCGCTACAGTCATATCTGCTGAAGAGGCACGGAGCTCGGAGGGCGGCATTTCCAACCAAAGCCTGATGGCAGAGGGAGGATACGGCGCTGAACTTGAAAAGAACCCTCAGCCGGATATGCAAGCGAGGTCCACTTCCGATGCAAACTACGTGGAAGGGTATGAAATGAAAAAGGAATCACCGGAAAAATCAGGGGATTCTGGCAACATGCCCATCTCACCGTCGGATATCATCGCGATTGCATCCGTAATGCTGCTGTCAGGGGCAATTTTTGTAGGATACCAGAAGAAAAAACTATGAGTTGGTAAATTTAATAAGAAGTGGGAAAAAAAGAGATTCTGCGACGTATGTGTATCCTCGCATGTGTATCCTAATGCATGGATAAACATACGTCAGTTTTTTTATGAAAGTAATTTTCCCGGGCTTTTATCCTTCCCAGACCTTCCCGTATTTTTCCTCAAAAACAAGCTCGTTCAGCTCTTTCCGCGGGGATGTCCTCTCCTTTGGGACCGGTTGCCCGATTGCGAGCACTGCCATGAGCTCAAAGCTTGCCGGGCATTCCAGAATCGAGTTCACCCTGTCGCCCTGTTTCAGGATTTCTCCCAGCCACACAGCTCCCAGGCCCAGTTCGCAGACGGCAAGGAGCATGTTCTGAATGGCGGCGCCGACTGCCTGGACGTCCTTTGTATGATTATAGGAATGTTCCGTGTCCAGGTAGACAGCAATCAGAAGCGGGGCACCGACAACTACTTTCGTATAGTGCGTGCATTCCGAAAGCTGCATAATGGTATCCTTTTCCCGGACAACAATAAAGCGCCAGGGCTGGTTGTTCAAGCCGGATGGGGACCAGCGCCCGGCGTTGAGGATGCTGTTGATATCTTCTGTACTTACAGGGCTTTCCGTAAACTCCCGGACACTCCGCCTCTTGAGAATGGTGTCAATTACCTTGCTATCTCCTGTTACTGGCATTATTTCCCTCCGGATTGAATTTTGAAGTTCAGGCTTATGAACTTTCGGTTCAATGGCTGAAATTAAGCGGCAAAAAAATCAACTGTCTGGCAGATGAACCTGCCAAAAAATCCCGGTGGGATCGGAAACCCGACCCCGGACAGGAAAGTTAAAAAAGTAAATTAAGGTATGTATTTTCTTTCAGGATCAGTCGTCGTCGATCTTCTTGTTGAGCCAGGGGATGTTTGCCCTGATTTCCTTGCCGACGATTTCGAGCGGGTGCTCCTGATCCTGGCGTTCCATGGCTTTGAGCACGGGGTGGTTGGTCATGCCTTCAAGGATGAATTCTTTGGCGAATTCCCCGTTCTGAATCCTCTCAAGGGCCAGGTACATAGCTTCCCGGGACTCGTCGTTGATGACCTGGGGACCGACGGTCATGCCGCCGTATTCTGCGGTGTTGGAGACAGAGTGCCACATCCTCTCGAGGCCGCCTTCGTAGATAAGGTCAACGATGAGCTTGACTTCGTGACAGGTCTCGAAGTAGGCCATCTCGGGCTGGTACCCGGCTTCCACCAGGACTTCAAAAGCTGTCTTGATAAGGGATGCGACTCCTCCGCAGAGGTCCACCTGTTCCCCGAAGAGGTCGGTCTCGGTTTCTTCCCTGAAGGTTGTCTCGTAGACGCCTGCCCGGGTAGCCCCGATTCCCTTGGCGTAGGCCAGGGCAATGTCCCTTGCGTTTCCGCTTGCGTCCTGGTAGACGGCGATAAGGCCGGGAACTCCGATGCCTTCGGTGTAGGTTCTCCTGACAATGTGTCCGGGACCCTTGGGAGCTGCCATAAAGACGTCCACGTCCTTAGGGGGTACGATCTGGCTGTAGTGGATGTTAAAGCCGTGGGCAAAAGCGAGAGCGTTTCCGGCTTCGAGGTTGGGCTCGATTTCAGAGTAGTAGACCCCTGCCTGTTTCTCATCGGGCAGGAGAACCATGATAACGTCTGCGGCTTTTGCGGCTTCTTCCACGGTCATGACCTTAAGGCCGTCAGCTTCGGCTTTTGCGCGGCTGGAACTGTTTTCCCTGAGCCCTACGACCACATTGAGCCCGGACTCGTGGAGGTTGAGGGCATGGGCGTGTCCCTGGCTGCCGTAGCCCATTATTGCAATAGTCTTGTCCTTAAGCGCATCAAAGGTGGTGTCATCGTCATAAATTATATTTGCCATTGCTTGCATCTCCTCACAAATATCTTATGTTTGATAGAAGTCCTTTATGTTTGTTAGAAGTTCTTTATGTTTGTTAGAAGTTCTTTATGTTTGTTAGAATTGATTTACACTTGATCGAATTTCTATATGAATTATTTAATTCTTCGATGAAAAAATCACCTGCATTTTTTAAAAATTTTCCTCGCTTTTCAGGAAAATTCCTGCTTTTTGGAGGGTTTGCACCTTATCCGGAACCACTAAAATATCCGGACCAGGAGATCCCTTTTTATGAAAAAATAATTGAGCAGTTACCTCTTTGTAACTGCCCTTTAATATTTAAACCTTCTTTGAACCGCGAGCTATGGCGATCTTTCCGGTCCGGACCATCTCCTTAATACCGAACTTGTAGAACAGGTTTTCGATTGCCAGGATCTTATCTTCATCCCCCGTGACTTCCACAATAACAGATTTCGGGCCCACGTCCACTATACGAGCCCTGAAGATATCGGTGATCTGCATGATTTCCGCCCTGGAGTTCTCATCGGCTGAGACCTTGAAAAGCGCCAGTTCCCGTCCCACGGTGTCTTCGCTTGCAAGGTCCGAGACCTTGATCACATCGACCAGTTTGTTGAGCTGTTTCTTGACCTGCTCGAGCACACTGTCATCCCCATGGACCACAATAGTAATCCTGGAAACCGTGGGGTCTTCGGTAACGCCCACTGCCAGGCTATCGATGTTGTAGCCACGCCTCGAGAAGAGGGATGAGACCCTTGAAAGAACCCCTGACCTGTTCTCAACCAGAACCGCAAGTGTGTGTTTCATATTCAGTCCTCCAGGTCAAGGATTTCATTAATTGCAGCCCCTGCCGGGACCATAGGGGAAACATTTGCCTCACACTCGATTATCACGTCAACAACTGCAGGCCTGCCGGATTTGACAGCTTCCTCGATTGCCGGCCTGACTTCGGACGGCTTTTCAGCCCTGATCCCGAGAGCCCCGTATGCTTCAGCAAGTTTCACAAAGTCAACGCTGCCGGCGATGTCGGTGCAGGAATATCTCCGGTCAAAGAAGAGTTCCTGCCACTGCCGGACCATTCCCAGGTAGCCGTTGTTCAGGATCACGGCAATGACCGGGATGTCGTTTTGCACTGCTGTGGCAAGTTCCTGGGAGTTCATCTGGAAAGAGCCGTCTCCTGAAATATCGACGACCACCTTGTCAGGCCTCCCGACCTTAGCTCCGATGGCTGCCGGGTAGCCGTAGCCCATGGTCCCCAGGCCTCCTGAGGTAAGGAAAGTCCTGGGCTCGCTGAACTTGAAGTACTGAGCTGCCCACATCTGGTGCTGCCCGACTTCGGTGACAACGATCGCATCCTTACAGACTTCCGAAATCTGTTCCACGACGAACTGAGGCTTGATAACGTCCGATTCCTTCCTGTAGCTGAGCGGAAATTCCGTTTTCCATTCGATTATCTTTGCAAGCCAGAATTCGGAGTTGCAGCATTTGACGTATTTGGTAAGGGCCTTGAGGATATGTTTTGCATCTCCCACAATCGGGATGTTGACGGGCACGTTCTTGGATATCTCCGCGGGGTCGATGTCAATGTGAATGACCCTGGCATTCGGGGCAAAGGCTTCCAGCTTTCCGGTCACCCGGTCGTCAAACCTTGCACCAACCGCAATTAACAGGTCGGATTCCTGGATTGCATAGTTTGCATATTTGGTCCCGTGCATCCCCAGCATCCCCAGGTTCAGGGGGTGCTCGGTCGGAATGGCCCCGATCCCCGTAAGGGTCGTGGTCACGGGAGCCATAATTGTTTCGGCAAATCTAACCAGTTCTGCGGCTGCATTCGAAGTTATCACCCCGCCCCCGGCGTAAATGATAGGACGGGAGGCTTTTGCAATTTCCTCGGCAGCCCTTTTCACCTGCTGGAGGTTGCCTTTGTAGGTGGGTTTGTACCCCCTGAGTTCCACTTTCTCGGGGTAGGAGAAGTCAATTTCGGAGATCTGGATGTCTTTTGGAAGGTCTACTAATACCGGGCCGGGCCTTCCGGTGGAAGCGATGTGAAAGGCTTCTTTCATGATTCTGGGAAGCTCGTTCGGGTCCTGTACGAGGTAGTTGTGCTTGGTAATAGGCTGGGTAATTCCCCTGATGTCAGATTCCTGGAAGGCATCATTCCCTATCATAGAACTGGGGACCTGACCGGTTAAGGCTACCATTGGCACTGAGTCCATATATGCGGTAGCAATGCCTGTTACCAGGTTGGTTGCTCCGGGACCTGAGGTGGAAACACAGACCCCGGTCTTTCCCGTTGCGCGGGCATATCCGTCTGCAGCATGGGCTGCTGCCTGTTCGTGGCGTACGAGTATGTGGCGCAGATCTGAATCATAGAGTTCGTCGTAAAAGGGGATGATCTGCCCCCCCGGATACCCAAAGAGAGTGTCAACACCCTCCATTTCAAGGCACTTTATCAATGCCCTGGCGCCATTAACTTTTTCTGTTGACCCGGTTGTCATTGTATTAAATCTCCTTCTTGTCTTTTGGCGACTGATTCAACTTATAGACTCTTTTTTCCAGTTGAATACAGTCCTGAAAGTGTATTTATCAGAAATACTTTTTGCCAATCACGCTCGCAATTCTCATTCTGAATTTTTATTCGATTTCGTTACGAACTCAACTGAATTTCATTACGAACTCAACTGAATTTCATTACGAACTCAACTGAATTTCATTACGAACTCAACTGAATTTCATTACGAACTCAACTGAATTTCATTACGAACTCAACTGAATTTCATTGAACTCGTTTCATTATAAATTCTGTGTTTGAATTCAATCGATACATCATTAACAATCATGTTATATATGGGTGCAGGTTCTCTCAGGCTCCCGAGCCCAAAAAGGCATTTCATTTCCAATTTTTCCATTTCCAACTAAATCCCCGCTCAAAACGAAAAAAATTAGAGGGGACAAAAAGATCCCCTGAAATACCCATGTAAGGAAAGCATCCTTCTTTCGAGCTCACTCTGCCGTAATAAGACGGTTCATCCCATTCATCACAGCCTCTACTGAAGCCATGATGATGTCCGTCCGGGCTCCGCTAGCGGTGACCGTCTTTCCTTCCTTGGAAAGCTTTACCCTTACTTCTACAAGGGCATTGGTTCCGCCGCTGATGGCATCTACGTGGTACTCTTCAAGGACAATGTCTTCCGCACAGGAGCGTGCTGCCCGCCGGATGGCATTGATAACTGCGTCCACCGGCCCGTTCCCGATCGCGGCCTGTATGATCTCCTTATCCTTTACGTTAAGTTTAATGGAAGCAGTAGGAGTCACACGATTTCCGGATACTATGGTAAACTCTTCCAAATTTACAAGAGATTCCTTGTAAATATCAAGCACATTCTCCGCAATTGTTTGCAGGTCGGCATCGGTTACGTGCTTCCCCTGGTCGCCCATCTGCTTAACCCTGTTGAAGATTTCACCGGCCTGGGCCTCGTCGGCTTCAAGTCCCATTTCCTGCAAGGCCATGGCAATGGAACTTCGCCCGGCATGTTTCCCGAGTACGATCTGCCGTTTCCTCCCAATTTGTTCGGGGCCCATGGGTTCGTAGGTAGCCTTGTCGGCCAGAAGCCCATGTACATGAATGCCTGCCTCGTGGGTAAAGGCATTGCCTCCCACCAGAGCCTTGTTCGGGCTAACGGGAATCCCGGTCAGACGGCTTACCAGCCTGGAAACCCGGTAGATCTGCTCATGGTTGATCCCGGTATCATATTTGTAGAGCCATTCCAGGCTCATGACCACTTCTTCAAGGGCAGCGTTTCCGGCTCTTTCCCCTAAACCGTTTACAGTTACATGGGCCTGCTTTGCACCCCCGGCAAGGGCGGCTACTGTGTTTGCCGTTGCAAAGCCGAAATCGTTGTGGCAGTGGATGCTGATCGGGGCCTTCAGGGAAGAGGATAAATCCCTGAAAATCTCGGTGGCTTTCTCAGGTACTAAAAGCCCAACGGTATCACAGTAACATAAGCGGTCAGCTCCGGCATCAATTCCGTCAGCATACAGGGCTTTTAAGAATTCCAGGTCTGCCCTTGAGGAGTCCTCCCCACTTAATTCCACGATTAAGCCGTGATCCTTGGCATACTCCGTAACCTCGACTGCGATCTGCCGCACAGCATCCCGGTCTTTTTTGATCTTGGTCTTGATGTGCAGGTCGGAAACCGGAGCTACCAGGTGGATGGAGTCCACGTCGCATTCCAGGGCATGGTCAACATCTGCCTTTACAATCCTGCAGTAACTGCAGATTTCGGCATCCAGCCCGTCATTTGCGACAGCTTTGATAGATTCCCTCTCCCCGCTGGAAGTGATCGCGGAGCCTGCTTCGATTACGGAGACCCCCATTTCGTCCAGAGCCCGGGCAATCAAGAGCTTTTTCTCTCTTGTAAGGGCTACACCAGGTGTTTGTTCACCATCTCTTAACGTTGTGTCCAGAAAGCGGATATTTTCGAATAATATAATCCCTCAGTTTTGGTTTTGTATCCATAGACTTGTTCTGCAAACATAGGATGCGTAAATATATAAATTGTCTTATAATTTTACACCCTATAATGCGGAACATCATTTTATTATACATATTACATATATTTTTGCTCAGAACCCCGGCAAAACCTGTAAAAAAGTTAAGTATTGCCCCTCAGCATTCTGAAATTGCAGTTCAATAAGTGTACCATAGTATTTTTACTTTCCAGTTAACAATAGGCAAAAGATAATAAAAAAAGAATAAAAGTCAACCCCTGAAACGGGGAAAAGGAACTGGAGAAAATCAAAAATTGAAAAAAGTAAGGAATGGAAAAAGCGAAAAAAAGAACGAGAAGGGGAAAAACAAAAAAAGTAATGAACCGGGACATTTCCCCCGGCTCAGAGGCAGCTCTCAATCAGAAGTACCTGTCCACGTTCTCTATAGCCTTCACAATGAGGTTTACGCAGGTTTCCACGTCAGCCACATCCAGGACCTCCACCGGCGAGTGGATGTAACGGGTGGCAATACTGACAGTACCCGTGGGGATGCCTTCCCGGGTCAGATGGATAGCAGTGGCATCGGTGGTGCCTCCTGACCCTACACCCAGCTGGCAGGAGATCTCGTTTTCCCCGGCGGTTTCCCTCAGCCACCTGAGGACCTGTGGGTGGGCGATAAGGCCTCTCCCCGAGGCATCGGCAACCGTAAGCACCGGCCCTTTCCCGATTTCAAGGTGGGAATCGTTCTTGCTGATGCCGGGATGGTCACCGGGGATCGTGGTATCGACGGCAAGGGCAACATCCGGGATCAGCCCGTAAGCCGAAGTTCTGGCCCCTTTGAGCCCCACTTCTTCCTGGACAGTGCCGACGGCGTATACATTTGCATCGATATTAAGTTCGGCAAGCCGTTTCATCACTTCTATAAGGATCACAACACCTGCCCGGTTGTCAAAAGCTTTGGATGTTACTTTCCCATTTGCCAGGGGCACGAACTCCCGGTCTATGGAGACAGGAGTCCCGATCTCAACCCCGAGCATCTCGGCGTCTTCGGCGTCCTTTGCCCCTATATCGATAAACATGTCTTCAGCCTTTACAGGCTTTTTCCGATCTTCCTCCTTCATCACATGAGGAGGCTTGGACCCCATGACCCCGGGAATGGCACCCTTCTTGCCGTGTACACGGACCCGCTGGTTCAGGAGGGTCTGGTCAAACCAGCCGCCTATCTTGACAAAGCGGAGAAATCCGTTCTCATCAATATATTTGACCATGAGCCCGATTTCGTCCATGTGCGCAGCCAGCATTACGGAAGGGCCTTTTCCCTTTTTAGTTGCTATAAGGTTCCCCATAGTATCGGTCCGGATGCCGTCAACGTAAGGCTCGAGCTCCTTTTCCAGAAGCTTCCGGACCTCCCCCTCGGAACCGGAAATCCCGTGAGCATTTGTATACTTTTCAAGAAGATCCTGAATTTCATCAAATTTCTTGCCTTCTTCCATTATAAGTATCTCCCAAATTTTCAGTTACTTATTATTTTCAGTACTTATTATAATCAGTGATTATTATTTTTCAGTTACTTATTATAATCAGTAATTATTATTTTTCAGTTATTTATTATTTCCAGTACTTATTATTTCCAGTTACTTATTATTTTTAGCAATTATTATAGTCAGTCACTTATCATACTCTATGTATTCTATAATACGTAAATTTAATTTGCCCGTTATTGTCACATCACTTCGAGTACTATCTTTTCATTAGGTTCAATAGTTGTTTAAGCTTTTGACCGCAGGACGCTGAATACTATTTTAAGGCAGGCAAGGCATTTTCGGGAGCTGGAAGGACAGAAACATTAAAATCCCTTCAGGTGTATTCTGGAGACAGGTGAAAATCATATGACAGCAGAATTACCTCCGCAAATCCAGAATCAGATTGCACAGCTCCAGCAGGTGCAGCAGCAGATCCAGGCACTTGCAATGCAGAAATCCCAGATAGAAGCTATGCAGAAAGAGTCGAAAATGGCTCTTGAAGAACTCGAAAAACTCTCAGACGATGCTCTGGTCTACCGGACAGTCGGGGAACTGGTCATAAAAACGGAAAAAGGGGAATCTATCGCCAAACTGAAAGACAGGGAAGAGACCGTTTCACTCAGGCTCCAGTCCATTACAAGACAGGAGGAACGGCTCACAACCCGCTTCAAACAGCTTCAGGAGCAGATCCAGCAGGCGTTGGGCCCCAGGGCACAATAACTTTTTATTTTTCCTTTTACATACTATTGTACAGACACCTGAAATGTACATTAGTGAACGCCGGGTATGCACAGAAACCCGGCATCCAGTCCCTGGATGTATCGATACCTGAAAGAAAAGCGACAGCCAGAGTGAACAATGCAAGTAGACGAAGCGGAGTTTTTCAACCGGCTCCTTGACTATCAAAATATTTTATATTTGTGCCACCGGAACGCAGATCCGGATGCCGTAAGCAGTGCTTTTGCTCTTTCCGAAGCCGTGGGTGGGACCGTAGGGCTTGTAGACAGTTGCAACCGGGTAGCTTCCGTCCTGGTCGAGAAGCTAGGGATAGAGGTCGTAGAAAAACCCAACCTGAGTGACTACGGCTTTGTCGTGGTAGTGGACACTTCTACAAAAGCACAGCTAAATGACCTTGAACTAACCAATTACTGCGTAATAGACCACCATACCACCACTGCCCTTACAGAAAATGCCGAGTTTTACCTGCACCGCAATGCCACCTCCACCGTTGAGATTGTCTACGACATCTTAAAGTCCATTGGTGCCCCCATCACCCGCAGGGTGGGAATAGGGATGATCACCGGAATTATCACGGACACCGGCCATTTTAAGCACGCGGGGATGGAAACCTTCCGAACCGTAGCAAACATCATAGAAGCCAGCGGTGTGGAATACGGAGAGGTGCTTGACATAATGGCAGCCACCCCCCAGGATATTTCCATGCGTATTGCGATCCTGAAAGCCGCAAGCCGAGCAGAAATATATCGGGTGGGAGACATGCTTATTGCAACTTCCCACGTGAGCTCTTACGGAGGCTCGGCCTCTTCCATGCTAATCAACATCGGGGCTGATGTAGCCTTTGTCGGCACTGCCAAAGACGGAAGTGTAAGGATAAGCGCCCGGGCAAAGCGAGATGCCGTAAATGCAGGGGTCAATCTTGGACAGCTCATGGAAGATGTCAGTAAAGAATACAACGGTACCGGAGGCGGACATTCCGGAGCCGCGGGGATCGAAGTGATCGCAGACATGGACGAAGTACTCAGGAAATGCAGGGACGGGACCCGGAAGATCTTTGAAAATTCCCTGGGAAAAACGTCCGGAGACATCTCCTTAGAGGACGAAGAGGAAGAAAATTAAACTTTGGAAAAAAACAGGAAGAAGGAAAATACATTTTCCAGGAATCCGAAGAAAGTTTTTTTTCAAAAGGTCCATCGATGCCTTTCTTAAACAATATAAAAGTAAAAAGTCAAAATAAAAAGTCCGGACTGATTTTACGGGATTCCGGCTTTGAAAATAATCAGAACTCTTTTCTCTTTTGATGCGCTGAGCAATTTTGGTACGCTGAGCAATTTAAAACCCTTAGCAATTTAAAACCCTTAGCAATTTAAAACCCTTAGCAATTTTGGGCCCCTGAACAATTATTTTTTATATGAGAATCCAGCTTAATTCTCACAATGCCAGATCTACCGGAAATTAGTATCCGCCTGAAGGAAACCTGCCGCGGGGCACCAGAATATACTTAGGACGGCAGGCAAGGTATGAAGCTAGGGGAGAACTGGCATGAAAAAGCATGACCTGAAATGGACATGAAATGAAAAACATGACACGAAAAAAGCAGATTAAAAATAAAGGCCTGAAAAGTATAGCCTCAAACAAAGTTTAAAGAATACCGAGCGTGAAAAAAATGCCAGAATACTGGGATCCTGAAATCGAGACAATGCCTGTAGAGGAACTTCGAAAACTGCAGGAAGAGAAGCTGAAAACCCTTGTACACTACGTGTATGAGCACTCTCCTTTTTACCAGAAGAAATTTGACGAGCACGGCGTCCACCCGGACGACATCCGGACCCTTGAAGATGTCAGGAAATTACCATTTACATTTAAGCAGGATCTCAGAGACACCTATCCCACCGGAATGTTTTGCGTCCCCAACTCAAAACTCGTCCGTTTCCACGCATCATCCGGGACCACCGGAAAACCTACTGTTGTAGGATACACCCGCAACGATATCAACGAATGGGCTGAGTCCCTTGCCAGGGCTTTCACTTCCATAGGGGTTGGAAAGGAAGACGTCATCCAGATCAGCTACGGATACGGGCTCTTTACAGGAGGACTCGGGGTCCATTACGCCACCGAGAAGGTGGGTGCCACCGTCCTTCCCACAAGTTCCGGGAACACAGAGCGCCAGCTTGACCTGATGAGAGACCTGGGCTCGACGGTTATCGCCTGTACTCCCTCTTATTTCTCATACATGATCGAAGCCGCCAGGAAAGAAGGCTTCAGCATAAGGGACGATACCGGGATGAAAATAGGGATCTTCGGAGCAGAACCATGGTCAGAAGAACTCCGGGTCCGGATAGAGAAGGAATCCGGGATAAAAGCCTACGACATCTACGGGACTTCGGAACTAAGCGGCCCCCTTTTTACCGAATGCAAGGACCAGTGCGGGATCCACATCTGGGCGGACAAGTTCCTGGTGGAAATCCTTGACCCCGAAACAGGGGAACCCGTACCCGACGGGGAGACCGGGGAACTGGTAATCACCACTCTTACAAAAGAAGCCCTCCCCCTTATCCGCTATAAGGTACTGGACCTGACCAGAAAACTTTCCGAACCCTGTAAATGCGGAAGGACGCACCCGAGGATTACCCGCATCACCGGCCGCGTGGACGACATGCTTATCATCCGCGGAATTAACGTCTTCCCGGGACAGGTTGAATCCGTCCTGATGAAAATCCCCGAAGTCGGGAACCACTTCATGATCATAGTGGACAGGGCCGGAGAACTCGATGTCATGAAAGTCCAGATCGAGATGCACGAGTCTGCTTTCAGTGACCGGATGTCGGACATGATGGCCCTGGAGAAAAAGATCGCTTCCGCTCTGAAAGCGGTGCTGAATCTTGCAGTCCAGGTAGAACTTGTGGAACACGGTTTCCTCCCACGCTCCGAGGGCAAATCGAAGAAGGTCATCGACAACCGGAAAATCTGAAATCCGAAAGGCTAGAAGGGACCGGAAAGTTTCTTAAAAAGATTTGAAAAGGGATTCGGAGAGAAAATCCCGTAAAAAATCAAAGGAGACTCGAGCAAAAAGACTCGGGTAGAAAGATGTCTCTGCAGAAAAGAAATCCTGCAGGACTTATATTTCCCTTCTTTTCGGTTCCTTTTTAGCCCCTCTTTCCTGATTCTCGCACACATAAGTTTCCAAAATGTCAATATGTAAGTTTAAAATATACACAGCAACTTATATTATATTCTGGGAGAAGAAATATCCAAAATGTCAATATGTAAGTTTAAAATATACACAGCAACTTATATTATATTCTGGGAGAAGAAATTCCGAATAAAACTCCTTAACAGGTATGAGAGGGTCAGGATTATAAAAGACAGGGGCTTAAACAGGATTAAAGTAATATAATAAGGATAATAAGGGATTCGTAGGGATAATAAGGAATTCATAAGGTCGATAAGGATTCATGAGGATAATACGGATCCATAAGATCAAGAAGAATTCATAAAGTTAATGAAAGTCCAAAAAGAAGAATGTTCATAAAGTTAATAAAAATTTAAAAAAAATATTCAGGGATGTGAAGGATATGGGTGCTGAAATGGAAGACAAAGTCATAAAGCAGATTTCCCTTTTTGCGGAAAACAAACCTGGCAGACTTGCAAACGTAGCCAACAAGCTGAAAAGCACCGGAATAAATATAAGGGCCTTTACTATCGCGGAATCGGGTGACTTCGGGATTATCCGCATGGTGGTTGACAGGTCCGACTATGCCCACACCGTCCTCCACGACGCCGGGTTTACGGTTTCGGAGACTAACGTACTGGGGATCGAAATGGACGACGTTCCAGGCAGCATGTCCCGGATTGCAGAGGTTTTCGGAGAGGCAGAAATCAACCTGGACTATGCCTATGCCTTTGTCACCCGGCAACAAAAGGCCCTCCTCATCGTCAGGGTTAACGAAATAGAGCGGGCGATCAAGCTTCTGGAAGAACAAAATATCAAACTCGTCGGCATGAAAGAGCTTGAAAAAATCTGAAATTTAATGAAAACTGATTCCCGGAAAGGAAGTTGGTATTCCAGAAAAAAACTTTTTTAAACGAAAAAAGGAAAGAATCCAGAATCCTGAGACTGTATAATTGCTCCCGGCTTTCTGGAAAGCTCTCTATTTTTAGATAACCCGGATCTTACCCCCTGCAACTTATCACTCTTAATTCAGGATAAACATTTCATAGAGTAAACATATTATAAACGACCTTTTTTATGGGTTATCGACCCTTCAATTGTAATACTTCAATTGAATATACCCGCTAAATATAAAAAAGGATAAATAAGATAAGAAAGCCTGCAGTGGAACAAAAAACCCAAAAAGATGAACAACAAGGAAGAAGGCGTAAAAAGCCGGGCACTCCAATTACAATGACTGAAAGTGTTGAAATCTCACACGAAAGTGGAAAAAACTCCTTAAAAAGCAAACTTGGAGGAGCACACACCACCATTATCGGGGGGCGGACAGGAAAAAAGCTCGTGAGGATTGTAAGCCAGCACCCCGAAATAAAAAAAATCATTCCCTCAGTGATTTCCGTCAAAGGGACTGCAGGCGGAAAACTCTCCGGTAAAGTGCTGCGCTCCGATGCCAGGGGAAACCTGAGGATGCTTCTTTCGGAAGGGAGAAGTTTCCAGGAACTCAGGCTCGTAACAACAGTTGGGACAGCTGAAGAAGGGGATAGGATCATGAATGAATTAAACGAAATTTTAAAAGAGGCCCTCTAAGGCATTCAAGGAGAGATGGCTACTTGGCATTTATAGGGATTGACCACGGAACCACAGCAATGCGTTTTGCCCTGATAGAAGGAGAAGAAGTACGGACTTTTGAACTTGCCAGGGCTGAAGCGGCTGCCATGTCGGAAGAGGATGTACTTGCATCCGTAGAAAAGAATTTCGGCATTCGCCGCGTAGACATAGAGTTAATTGCCGCTACATATTCCATGGGAGACGGGTTTTCTACAGTAAAAGATATCCGTGCCCTGGAAGGAAGAGGGCTCCGGAGTCTGGAGGGGGCAGGGAAGAAAACAGGCGGAGGCACAAGGGTCTTTGATGCGGTCCGAAACTCCGGGATTCCGGCAGTGGCAATCCCCGGCATCCATACGGAAAGCCGGGTAGACCCCCGGATGAAAGTTTTTTCCCACCTCACAAGCCCGGAAAAGCTGGGAATAGCTTACCACATCAGATGCCTGGGCTGTGAGAATTTTGTGGTCTCCGACATCAGTTCCAATACTGTAACCCTCGCCGTCGCAGGAGGGAAACTCCTTGGGGCAATCGACGCCTGTATCTTTGCCCCGGGAGTGCACCACGGCCCCCTTGACCTGCAGGCAATCCGGGACGTGGACGCAGGAATTATAAGCGCAAACCAGGCATTCATAGAAGCCGGCACCCTGAAGATGACCCCCTATGAAGACCGGGAAGAAATGCTCGCAGCAGCCGAAAGAGGAGAGGCTCCCGCCCTGCTCGCCCTTGACACCATAGCCCTCTTTGCAGCTATGGAGATCGTCTCCATGCAGCTCCTCCTGAGGGACTATGGAGTTTCTGGAGAAGCCATCTTCCTTGCAGGTTCTGTAGGGGAAGTGGAGTATGTCCAAAAGAAGATAAGCAGGCACCTTGACCACGAGTGCCGCTGCCTCGGGAAATGGCATGCTGCGATCGGCTGTGCCGAGATTGCCAGGGACATTGCCGGAGGAGCGGAGCAGATCCTCGGCGTGGACGTGGAATATCCGTAAAAAAGAATGGCATGTGGCAGGGCACCCTTAATAGAAGATCCTGAAAACGAACAACCTTAAAGGAACCCATTAAAAGAGGATGAAGGATAAGGAAGAATCCGAAAGCGGACAAACTTAAAGGAAGATCCTGAAAACGGAGAAAAGAGAGAAAGGAAAAGAAAAAAGATCGGATCAGACTTATTCCGTGCTTTCTTCCTGTCCGTCGTCCGGGTACTTTTCGAGTTCCGAGGGATCCATATCCTCCGGGCCTTCGATTATGTCATAACCGCTCATACTGTCCTTGCTCATCAGGATGACGTAGTCTGCGGAATTCTTAAGCGCTGTGGAAAATCCGGGTTCTACCCCGAAAATAATCGTTTCTTTCCCGTGTTCATTCGCCTTGTTAAGGAGAGGTTTGAAATCCGCGTCCCGGGTTACAATCGCCAGGGTGTCAATGTTGGGGTTGTAGACAAGCTCCATGCCTTCCACTGCAAGACGGACGTCCACATCACTTGAACAGATGATGGGTTCAAGGCCATGGTTTTCGATTGCTTCCACCAGTTTGTCAGAGGCATACTGGTTAAGGAAAACCCTTCCGATCTTGATATTCCCATAATCTTTCAAAACATCCCTTATTTCTTCCAGGTTCACGTCGAACTCTTTCCTGAGAATGTTCGGACCATCCACCAGAAGGCCGATCTTCCTCCTACCGACCTCTTTTTTAGTGCGAAGGTACCTTGAAATCGAATCAAGTCCGCTTTTTACAGGTTTCATTATCGGTATCCTCTATAAATATTAAAAACTCCGGGACCGACAAACATCTTGCCTTCACATCAGGCGGATATTTCAGGGCAGCGCCATAGGAAAGAAAGCAAAACCGCTACATCCTCCTCAGGCCGCCCTGAATAATCACCTTCACACTTCAGCCCTGCCTTACACAGCTTCTAAAGCATTCAGTACGATTATTTTTAGTTTGCAGTCCCGATACCCGAATATTCGGATAACTATCCTTATAATATCTAATATTTTCTTTTATGTAGTAAAGATTTGCATCATCAGGTAATTCAGAACCTGAACCCCAGCCTTACCGTCCGAAATGGGGTCAGGACCAGGAGGCCCTTCATATAGGGATCGGAAATCCCGGAAACGTAAATCAACCCGCTAATGATGTAACGTAATATATAATTTTATGTGGAATAATATATAATTAATGGGATTATAATTTATCGGAAAAAAGACCATTTCTCACTTCCCGGAGAATATAAGGAGCCTCCTTTAATTCAAAGACATTTTCTGTTTTCCGTCCTTTTTTCTGCCGGAAGTATCTGATTTCCCCGAAGTTCCGGAGAAAAGTCTCATACACTTCCGTAAATTGCTCGAATTCCTCTACGGTGAGCTCAATTATTCCTTCCCGGCCTGCCAGCCAGTCATAGACCTTGAGAAGGACGACTTCTCTCACCCGCTTCAAACCCTCTGCTTCAGGCAGATTTTCAAAATAGAGGCTTTTTTTCAGGTCAGGAGACCAGGCTGCAAAGAACCTGCGAAAATCAACAACCTGGACAGGTATTTTCTCCCCCGGCTCGGGCCTGGGATAATAATGATTCTTTCCGGGGAGGAGCCCTGCCTCTTCCAGGCTCACCACCTTCCGGCATACCGGGGCCCCTTCCAGTACCTTTCCTGAATTTTCTTGATTCTGTAGCCCATGTAGAGCCCGACAAAAAGCCCACTCAGGTGAGCGATATGGGCCACCATGTCCGTTGAATGTATCATGAGGAAGTCGAGTCCGGCAAAGAGCACGAGGGCATTTTTCAATTTCATGGGAACAAAGTAGACATAGACACGTGAATCCGGCTCAAGCACCGCCAGGGCTGCAAAGACCCCGTAGATTGCTCCACTGGCTCCGACGATTGGGCTTGGGTAGATCCCGAAGATAGGCATGCTCATCAGGGCATGCCCCACTGCCGAGAGGATTCCTGCCGTAAAAAAGATCCCCAGAAGCTGCTTATTTCCGACCCTCTGTTCAAGAGCCCTTCCGATAAAGAACATGACAAGCATGTTAACAAATAGATGACTAATACCATTGTGCAGGAAGATGTAGGTCACAAGAGTCCATGGCCTGCTAAGGACATGGGAAGGGTCAAACCAGAAAGTCTGGTAATATAGGGACCCTATCCCCGGCATCAGCTCCACCATGAAAGAAAGTATACAGATGGCTATAATTGCCATGGAAGGGCTGGTTGACACCGAACGTTTTATCCTGTCCACCGTTCCGCCGGACCCATAAGGTGTGCTGTTTTGATACATGTTTCCTAATTCTCATTTATTTTTATATAGTATAAATCTACCTGAATGTGACAACTGAATAACAGAAATTCTTTCAGGAAATTCCATATAAAAGAACCCATACAGGGAGCCAGCATTTCAATACATTGAAAGGTCTGTCATAAAAAGGTTTGTAACAAACCCCTCAAAAGCCGTGAAATATCCCTCGAAGTCCGGACCCCGAATTTCTCTCAGGCAGGATAAGAAATTTTCGGGGTCAAAAAGCCCAATGCTTTGCCTGTAAAGCAGGAGAGCTTAAAACAGGAAAAATTCCCGGCTTCAACTCTGAAGAATGGAAATGCTTCCCGCCTAACCCCTGGCCTCTGATGCCCGAACAAATTTTGACCCAAACAACACCTGATACATATAACATATGTAAAACGCATAAGTGCCAGATACATAGAATAAACTGTACTTCAGAGTCTTACTACATAAACGTTGACACATATAATAGATACATCAAGTAAGATGTCTGTAACCATGCTGCAACTATTGATACATATTTTTGCCGGAATATTCTACGATAATCTATATGGGACTACCCTGGATAAATACATGTGGACATGCCATCAAAGCATTTCAAACGTACAGCTTGATTTCTGATGCATCGTTAGGGCTACCGGGCGCCCGGCCAGGTAACTGGGTGTCCGGAGAACACCAAACCCTTGCTATATTGTATCATACATTAATAGGATGAGTATATATATAAAACATATAAATTTATAAAAATATATAAAGGTTAGAAAATTAAGCTCGGATCTGATCAGGATTGGAGGTAAAACCGATTCACGGCGTTTACAGCGGGAAAAATGCCAGTTCCTTACTCATATATATAAATTATGGTAATTTCATTAGAACAAATTATATAGAAAACATGAAAATTAAGTGAAATGAATATATATGGAATGATAATACGATTTAAATTTATTCTAATTTAATATATATGTACGAATAAGAAATATTTGGAGAATTATTTACATCAAATGATAAATAATTAAAAGATCTACCGGAAAAAATAATACTATAATAAAAATTATTCATACTCAAACGTGGCTTTTTTGAAAATCATCATCATGCGGACTTGCACCCTGTAATCCATATTTACAAAACATTAATTTCCATACAGACAGAGAACGGACTTTTTGCACTTTGCCAATCCCGAAATAGGGTGTAACAAATTAGAAAATATTATATAGATTTGGCACATTTACACCGTTAATTAGTGTTTATTATCCATCGGTAGTGATCTCTTTCTAAAAATTCAGGTCACAATCGCTGGTAAAAACGGTTTTTAAGAGAAAAGGGCATAAAAACAGAGAATTTAGAAAAATAAAGCCCTAAAAACGAGTTTTGACCAAATATACTTCCAAAAAAACGTTTTAGTTGGGAAAAACGTTCAGTTAAGGGATGAATATTTGAAAAAAGCGATAAAAACGTTTTGCAATTAAGTTCGGACCAGACGATTGGAAATGTAAAGTTCAGAGCAAGATTTGTAATCTATAATCGTTAAGGATAGGCCGGACTATGTTATAATTTGCAATCGTTTCAGCGAAGTAGACTCAAAACAAATTTAGGAGGTAAAGCTCATATGAGCAAACTAACTACCGGGAGTTTTTCTATAGAAGACCTGGAATCCGTTCAGATCACAATCAACAACATTGTAGGGGCAGCCAAAGAGGCGGCTGAAGAAGAACTCGGTCCAATGGGCCCGACCCCTATGGCTGGCATAGCAGATTACAGGAGCTGGAACTTAACCCTGCTCGACCGCTATGAGCCTGTAGTCACCCCCATGTGCGACCAGTGTTGCTATTGTACCTATGGACCGTGTGATCTCTCAGGGAACAAGAGAGGAGCCTGTGGTATCGACCAGATGGGACACAATGGAAGGGAATTTTTCCTCCGTGTAATAACAGGAACTGCCTGTCATGCTGCCCACGGTCGCCACCTGCTTGACCATGTAATAGAAGTCTTTGGCGAAGACGTTCCTCTCAATCTTGGAGAATCAAACGTCCTGACCCCTAACGTCACAATCTGCACAGGGCTCTCTCCAAAGACCCTCGGAGAATGCAAGGCTCCAATGGAGTATGTTGAAGAACAGCTCACCCAGCTCCTTGCAACCATCCACGCAGGTCAGGAAGCCGCGGAAATCGACTATGACTCAAAAGCCCTCTTCAGCGGTAGCCTGGACCACGTCGGCATGGAAGTTTCCGATATCGCCCAGGTCACAGCATACGACTTCCCGAAAGCCGACCCAGAAGCCCCGCTTATTGAAATCGGAATGGGAACCATTGACAAGTCCAAGCCACTTATCGTTGCCATTGGGCACAACGTGGCCGGTGTAACCTACATCATGGACTACATGGAAGAAAACGACCTGATCGACAAGATGGAAATCGCAGGCATGTGCTGTACCGCGTTCGACATGACCAGGTACAAGGAAGCTGACAGGAGAGCCCCCTACGCTAAGATCGTCGGATCCCTGGCAAAGGAACTCAAGGTCATCCGCTCCGGGATGCCTGATGTCATTGTTGTGGATGAACAGTGTGTCCGTGGAGACGTCCTGGCAGAATCCCAGAAGCTCAAGATCCCTGTGATCGCTTCCAATGAAAAGATCATGAGTGGACTGCCTGACCGCACAGATGCCGATGTTGACGCAACCATCGAGGAACTCAAGTCAGGAGCAATCCCGGGTTGTGTGATGCTTGACTATGACAAACTCGGAGAACTCGTCCCAAAGCTTGCCAATATAATGGCTCCGATCCGTGACGCAGAAGGCATCACCGCAATTCCGACTGATGAGGAATTCAAAGCATACGTCGACAAGTGTGCAGATTGCGGAGCCTGCCTGCTGGCCTGCCCGGAGGAACTCGACATCCCCGAAGCCATGACATTTGCGAAGGATGGAGACTTCTCCTACCTTGAAGGTCTTCACGACATCTGTATCGGCTGCCGCCGCTGCGAACAGGTCTGTAAGAAGGAAATCCCAATCCTCAATGTGATTGAAAAGGCCGCACAGAAAGCAATTTCCCAGGAGATCGGCCTGGTAAGAGCTGGCAGAGGCCAGGCAAGTGACGCCGAAATCCGTGCGGAAGGCCTGAACCTCGTTATGGGTACAACCCCGGGTATCATCGCAATCATCGGATGTCCGAACTACCCCTCCGGAACCAAGGACGTCTATCTCATTGCCGAAGAATTCCTGAAGAGGAACTACCTGTTAGCAGTAAGTGGATGTTCCGCAATGGACATCGGTATGTTCAAAGATGAAGACGGCAAGACCCTCTACGAAAGGTACCCAGGTGGTTTCTATGGTGGCGGACTGCTTAACACCGGTTCCTGTGTGTCCAACGCTCACATCAGTGGAGCTGCTGAAAAGGTCGCTGGCATTTTTGCGAGCAGGGTCCTGGAAGGCAACCTGGCAGAAATTGCAGACTACACCCTTACCCGTGTGGGTGCCTGCGGACTTGCCTGGGGAGGATACTCCCAGAAAGCAGCCGCAATCGGAACCGGATGCAACATCTACGGTGTCCCTGCAGTGCTCGGACCTCACGGCTCCAAGTACAGGAGAGCCCTGATCGCCAAGAACTATGACGAGGAGAAGTGGAAAGTCTACGACGCCAGGAACGGTGAAGAGATGGCAATCCCACCAGCACCGGAATTCCTCCTGACCACCGCAGAGACCTGGCAGGAAGCAATCCCGATGATGGCAAAAGCCTGCATCCGCCCGTCTGACAACAACATGGGCAGATCCATCAAGCTGACTCACTGGATAGAGCTTTCCAAGAAGTACCTTGGTGTGGAGCCAGACGACTGGTGGAAGTTCGTCAGGAACGAAGCCGACCTCCCACTTGCCAAGCGTGAAGAGCTTCTCAAGAGACTTGAGTCAGAGCATGGATGGGAAATCGACTGGAAGAGGAAGAAGATCATCTCCGGTCCGAAGATCAAGTTCGACGTCTCGGCACAGCCCACTAACCTCAAGAGACTCTGCAAGGAGGCCTGAAAATGGTTGACACTACAAAGAACACCAAACTTTTCACGACCTACGGTGTGACCACCTCCAAGGCAACTACTCCTGAGATGGCAGCCAAGCTGATCAAAAAGGCAAAGAGGCCGCTTCTTGTTGTAGGAACCAAGATCCTTGACCCTGAACTTCTGGACCGTGCAGTAAAAATTGCACAGAAGGCAAACCTTCCAATTGCGGCCACTGGCAGCTCCATGCCTGGCTTTGTGGGCAAGGACGTGGATGCCAAGTACATCAACCTGCACCAGCTCGGATTCTATGTAACAGACGACGCATGGCCAGGGCTTGACGGAAACGGGACCTATGACACCCTCATCGTCCTGGGTCACATCAAGTACTATGTCAACCAGGTGCTTTCCGGAACCAAGAACTTCTCCGATGTAAAAGCAATTGCAATCGACAGAGGCTACATCCAGAATGCAACAATGTCCTTCGGGAACCTGAGCAAGGCAGATCACTACGCTGCCCTGGATGAATTAATCGACAACTTGTAAATTTAATTTAGGAGGCGAAGCATAAATGGCAGATGAATTCCCATTTGAAATTTCCCCAATGTATGAAGGTGAAAGAGTAAGAAAAGACGGTATGTTTGTTGAACTCGGTGGTCCCAAGTCCACGGGTCTGGAACTCGTTAGGGCAGCAGACATGGATGCGATTGAGGACGACAAGGTCACAATCGTCGGTCCCGACATCAAGGACATGGAAGAGGGCAAGACCTACCCCTGGGCAATGGTCTTTAACATCGCCGGAGAACTGGTAGAACCTGACCTCGAATCCGTTGTTGAAAGGCGTGTCCACGACTTCGTGAACTACTGCCAGGGTATCATGCACCTGAACCAGAGGTATGATGTCTGGATGAGGGTTTCCAAGGACACAGCCGCAAAGATCGACTCCCTTGAGGCCTTCGGTCAGGCAGTAATGATGCTCTTCAAGACCGAACTTCCCTTCATCGAGAAGATGCAGGCAACCTTCTACACCGACGAGGCAGCAGTCAAGGAACAGCTGGACAATGCAATGGACATCTTCAAAGCCAGAGACGCCAGGACCAAGGACCTCCACGATGAAGACGTTGATGTCTTCTACGGCTGCACTCTCTGCCAGGCATTTGCTCCGACCAGCGTCTGTGTGGTCTCCCCTGACAGGATTGCCCTCTGTGGTGCAATCAACTGGTTCGACGGCCGTGCTGCCGCAAAGGTAGACCCGGAAGGCCCGCAGTTCGAGCTGGCCAAGGGAGAATGTCTCGATGAACTCAGCGGTGAATACGCCGGAGTTAACGAGATTGCCAAGAAACTCTCCGGCGGAGAATTTGACAGGATCAAACTCCACTCTTTCTTCGAGTTCCCGCACACTTCCTGCGGCTGCTTCGAAGTTGTAGGGTTCTACATCCCAGAAGTCGACGGTATCGGCTGGATTAACAGGGAATTCCAGGGAATGTCCCCCAACGGACTCGGATTCTCAACAATGGCCGGTCAGACCGGTGGTGGGAAGCAGGTAGTCGGTTTCCTCGGTGTTGGTGTGAACTACTTCTACTCCCCCAAGTTCATCCAGGCTGACGGCGGATGGAACAGGGTTGTCTGGCTCCCCTCCACATTCAAGGAGAAGATTGCAGAAACCATCCCTGCTGACATCATCGACAAGATCGCAACCGAAGCAGATGCTCCTGACGTCGACGCCCTGAAAGCCTTCCTGCAGGAGAAGGACCACCCCGTAGTTGCAAACTGGGCAGCAGAAGAAGAGGAAGAAGAAGAGGAAGAAGAAGAGGAAGAAGCTGTTGCAGCAGCCCCAATGATGATGCCGGCAGCAGGCTTCCAGATGCCCGCAATGCCGATGGTCTCCGGTGGATCCGGCGGTGGAATCAAGCTGACATTCAAGAACGCAAAGATTTCCATCGACAAGATGATCATCAGCGAGAAGAAAGCAAAGAAGTGAGTGACACGCAGGTGCTCTAAAACAGAAAAACAATTACAAAGAGGTATTCTGTGACAAAAGTTATTGCAATAACGGGAAAAGGCGGGACAGGTAAAACAGCGGTAGCGGCTCTTTTGATCCGCTACCTTTCTAAAAATGACAACTTTTTACTTGCAGTTGACGCAGATGCGGATACGAACCTGCCAGAAACCCTGGGCTGTGAGGTTGTAAAGACCATCGGGGACGCAAAGGAGGCACTCCAGGAGGAGATTACAAAGCCGAAACCGGACCACCCCGACATGAATAAGGAATCGATACTCCAGAGTAAGATCTACGAGATTATTGAAGAGATGTCGGGTTACGATCTCCTGGTCATGGGCAGGCCCGAAGGTGCAGGCTGCTACTGTTATGTGAACAACCTGCTGCGGGGCATCATGGACAAATTAGTTGTCAACTATGATGTGGTGGTCATTGATACGGAAGCCGGACTCGAGCACTTCAGCCGGAAGATCATCAGGAACGTCGATAACCTGATTGTGGTGACAGACGCCTCCAGAAGGGGTTTCAGGACTGCTGAAAGGATTCATGAACTTGTGGATGAACTGGAATCGAACATTAGCAATATACATGTTATTGCAAACAAGGTCACAGATGCCAACCGCGATAAGATCGAAAAACTTGCCGGGGATCTAAAACTTGACCTTATAGGCATGGTCCCCCTGGACCCGAAAGTCGAGGAACTGGACATAGGGGGTATACCCCTCTCCGAACTCCCAGAGGATTCGGCTGCAGTGATTGAAATCGAAAAAATTGCAAAGAAACTGGGGTTCTAACCCCGGTTTCAAACAATTTTACGAACCTGTGGAACGCTGCAGGATGAAATGGGGTTCCGGGGATACTGGGCCCTATGGCATGTAACTGAGATTTAAGCGGATCTTTATAGTCCATAAAAAACGCATCACATTAACTCAGTCACTCATAAAAACGGATAATAAACTGAAATGGTGAGGTTTACATGGCAAAGAAGATGAAATTAACTGACATTACAGACATGTTCGCGGGCATGGACGTAGAAGCCCTCGAAGGTGTTACTATTGAAGGGGACATTGAACTTGACCTCAGTTCCCTTGGCGGTGGCTTTGACCCGATGCTCGCTGCAGCCCTGGGACAGGAGAGCGCAGTACTTGCCCAGCACTTCGCAAGAATTGCAGGCATGTTCGGATACCCCGTAGGTATCGGAGGCCCGGCAGCCGCTGCACCAGCAGCAGCCTTAGCTGCCCCGAAGTTTAAGGATCTCATCCCTGCCAAATTCGATGTTGCAAACATGGCAGATTGGGCAACCCCAATACAGGAAGTCAGGATAGGTAACACATCAGCAGACGGTGGAAGCCGTGGAAAGGCAGTCCACGTTGGTGGCGAGAAAGCCCTTCCGTTCTACTTCGACGCGGAGATGCCTAACAGGAACCAGGTTACAATCGACGTATTCGATATGCGAATAGGCCTTGCAAAGGCGGTAAAGCAGAACTACGACGAAGTCATGGACAGCCCAGGAGAATGGGCAAAGAAGAACGTTGAACAGTTCAACGCCGACATGATAACAATACACCTGATTTCAACAGACCCGCTAATCAAGGACACACCGGCAAAGGAAGCAGCCAAGGTTGTAGAAGAAGTCCTGCAGGCAGTTGACGTGCCAATCGCGATAGGGGGATCAGGGAACCCACAGAAGGACCCGGAAGTCCTCGCAAAAGCAGCAGAAGTTGCAGAAGGCGAGCGCTGCCTCCTTGCATCGGCAAGCCTGAACCTGGACTATGCAGCAATCGCAGAGGCCGCATTAAAGTACGACCACGATGTGCTTTCCTGGACGCAGCTGGACATGAACTCCCAGAAGGAACTCAACAGGAAGCTCATGAAGCAGTGCAACGTGCCCAGGGAAAGAATCATCATGGACCCGACCACTGCAGCACTCGGATATGGTCTCGACTACGCTTACACCAACATGGAGCGTATCAGACTTGCAGCCCTTATGGGTGACGACGAACTGACATTCCCAATGTCCTCAGGTACCACCAACGCATGGGGTGCACGTGAGTCCTGGATGGTTAGCTCCCCACTCAAGGAAGACTCCGACTGGGGCCCGAGAGAATACAGAGGCCCGATCTGGGAGATTATCACCGGTCTGTCCCTTGCACTTGCAGGAAACGACCTATTCATGATGATGCACCCGACATCGGTTGCTTTCCTGAAGAAGGCCACGCAGACCCTGTTCGGTTCGATAGATGCAGAGCCTGTTGACATTTCCAACTGGATAGCAGCGGAGGTGTAAACAATGAAAATAAACAGCCCATTACAAGCCTACAAGTACCTGCCCCAGACAAACTGTGGAGAATGTGGGGAACCCACCTGTATGGCCTTTGCATCAAAGCTGATAGACAGGTCCGGTAAGACGGCAGATTGTCCACCCCTGGTTAAGGAAAAGAAGTTCGCAAAGAAGCTCGCAGAACTAGAAGGCCTCCTTGCTCCTGAAATCCGTGAAGTGATCATCGGTGTAGGCGAGAAAGCAGCAAAGATCGGTGGGGACGATGTCCTGTACCGCCACAAGCTCACCTTCTTCAACAAGACGAAGATGTTCTTCGATGTGGCAGACAACATGGAAGAAGCGGCCCTTGTGGAGAGAGTAAAGCAGATTGCTGACTTCAGGAAGTTCTATGTAGGGAACTACCTCCTCCTTGACGGTGTCGCAGTAAGGGCAGCCTCCGGAGACCCCGCAAAGTTTGCCGCAGCCGTCAAGAAGGTAGCAGAGACAACAGATCTCCCATTAATCCTCTGTTCCTTCGATCCTGCAGTCCTTAAAGCAGGCCTTGAAGTAGTAAAGGACAAGAACCCACTGCTTTATGCCGCAAACAAGGACAACTGGAAGGAAGTAGGAGAACTTGCCCTAGAGTACAAGGTGCCTGTGGTAGTTTCTGCACTCAATGACCTTGATGCCCTCAAGACCCTCGCAAAGACCTTTGCAGAGGCAGGCATTCAGGACATTGTCCTTGACCCCGGAACCGTTCCGGTAGGCAAGGGCCTGAAGAACACATTCACCAACTTCCTGAAGATCAGGAGAGCAGGAATCGATGGGGACGTTGAGATTGCATACCCGATACTGGCCCTTCCCTTCACAGCCTGGATGGCAGGAATAGAGGACCCTGTAAGTGCATCATACTGGGAAACCGTGATGGCTTCGATGTTCACCATCAGATACGGCGACATAATGATCCTACACAGCATGGAGCCATATGCCGTACTGCCTGAGATGCACCTGGTAGACACAATCTACACGGACCCGAGGACCCCTGTAGCCGTTGACGGTGCCATGTACAAGGTAGGAAGCCCGACAGCAGACTCTCCGGTGTTCTTCACAACAAACTTCGCCCTTACCTACTACACGGTAGAGAGCGACATTGCTTCCAACGGAATAGACTGCTGGCTGCTTGCAGTTGACACCGACGGGATCGGCGTGGAAGCTGCCGTTGCCGGGGGCCAGCTGACCGCCGACAAGGTAAAGGACGCCTTTGATAAGTCGGACTTCGACCTTAAGAAGGACGTCAACCACAACACCGTTATCATTCCGGGTCTGTCAGCTCGCCTGCAGGGCGACCTTGAGGACTCACTCAGTGCAAGCATCAAGGTAGGACCAATGGACTCCGGTCGTATCCCCGGCTGGATGGAAAAGAACTGGCCACCGCAGTAAATACGAAAACGAATTTGAATATTAATATTCCGTGTCACTATGACACGGAATAACGTTTATTATAACTTTTAAAAAACGCACTTGTCGACTTTCCTGACAGGTTCTGAATTGAAGAGAAAAGGGACATAAAAATCGACTTTTTTGCCTTAATGCCATACAGATTTGCTTTGTTTTTTATATCCAAATAAACATCCAGATAATTGGCTCTGTAGAAATCCTCAATTAATGAAAATTATTTCTTCAACTTTTTTGCTTATATGTTTGAAAACTGAAATCGAACCCGGTCACAAACAGGAGCCTTTTAACCAATACAACAGGGTTTCTACGGGACCGAAAAATCTTCTTTGACATGAAGAAGTCACTTTGCTTGCACGAATGCGCCAGCTAAACTTTGATTGACCGTTTAAGCCTCAACAAAGAAGTTACTCAACGTCTGAACGTGCAGAATTGATCTTCGGAACCTTAATAGGTGCCAGACAATTATCCCCTATAAAAGGAAGAAAGACACTTGCTAGATCAATTTTTCGAATTAAGTCCGATATTGGGTGGAATGATTGATTTTTTCCAAACCATTAGTTCTTTATACACAAGTAAGCATGCTATCTTAAATATAGTATTTAGTTGATCGAAAAAATAGAGTTTTTAAGTATAGGACTTACGCATTTGAATTGGAAAACTGAGTAACAAGATGTTAATGTCCAAGACGAAAATTAAAACAATAATAGTTATTGTGTTTGATTTTATACATCAATCACGTACATTTATAATAGTAAAATGTTCGCATGAGCCAAAATGGGCACACACATCAGACTCTAGTCCAGTATCACTCATCAATGGTATAGATATTATTGTCACTTTTTTTTGCTTCCTTCACCAGTATTCCTGCTGCTTTCCTTTCCTTTAGGGCAACAGTAATCATTCTCAATAAACCTCTTTCCTCTTCCATCACCACCTATTCGGAAAATTAGACTGGAACCACAATTTGGACAGCTTGTGGGACGAAGCTGGTCGGACTTTAATTCCCACACATGATCGCATTCTTTGCAGAGAAAATTGACCTTGCATTCACCACTATTAACGTATTCTCCTCCAGAGATCTCGATCGCTTTTCCGTTGACAAGAGCATCAGCCACCTTCTGTCGTGCCTTTTGGAGGTCGCTCCAGAAAGTTTTCCGGGATACTCCCATTCTGTTAGCAGCCTCGCTCTGCTCCATCTGGAGAAAGTCGCAAAGACGAATAGCCTCAAGCTCTTCTATGGATAGGTTGGCGATTTCCAGACAGCAAAGAGGGATTTCTCTGGGCTTGTAATAGGTGGCCTTTGGAAAGCAAGATACCCTGCGCTTAACTCTATTGACCATCAAACTACACTTGTACAACACGTAATAAGTATCTATCTATTTTACGCAACGCATTAAAGTATTGACCCTAACATCGTCATTAGTGAGAGTAAACACAAAATGCCATAATAACGCCAAAAGTATTATACTCAGCTGGAATGCCATCAAATCAGGAATCCCAGAATAATTTGGAAAAAATTTATAGTGCAACGTGTAGTATAGGCCTTTGAGAAATATCGTCGTGCATACATAGTTTCTGGAATACCAGAAATTAAAGTCTATGACTCTCTACTGAACCGCAGTTTGGACAGAGATCTTGCCTGATCCTAATATTTAAAGGAGGCTCATTATACTTACATATCGGATAAGAAAAAGACCCTCTATTTTTTCATAATTAGATTAAATTTGATAAATAAGTCCATCCAGTACTTTAATAGCTTCCTTTTAGTGTATAAAGACGCTGAATAAGTTTTACATCTAGATTTTTCAAATCTGCAACTAAATTCTTGATTTCGATAAATACTGACATGAATTTTCCTCTGAAATCTTGAGCTGCAGTTACATCCGGTAGATTTGCATTTCCGGACTGCGCATTGAGGCATGAAATCCTCTAAGTTTCAATATTCTCTATTTCAGTCTGCGTCCTGCATCTTTTTTATGCTTGCTTCATTAGTGTTCCTGCTGCTTTCCCTTTTTTTGGACATCAGTAATCATTCTCAATAAACCTCTTTCCGCTTCCATCGCTGCCAATTCGGAAAAATTAGACCGGAATCACAATTAGGACAGCTTGCGGGACGACGCTGATCGGACTTTAATTCCCACACATGATCGTATTCTTTGCAGAGAAAATCGACCTTGCATTCACCACTATTAACGTATTCTCCTCCAGAGACCTCAATAGCTTTCCCGTTGACAAAGGCGTCAGCTGCCTTCTGTCGTGCATTTTGGAGGTCATTCCAGAAAGTCTTCCGGGATACCCCTATATGAGCAGCCTTATTCTGCTCCACCTGGAGAAGGTCGCAAAGACAAATGCCTCAAGCTCTTCCAGGGACACGTTAATAATTACGAAAACACATTGAGGGATTTCACTGAGTTTGCAATAAGTAGCTTTTGGGATTCTTGATACTCCGCTTAACTCAACAAACCGCCAAAATACGCAAATGAGATGTTGTATAAATAATTAACCCTGAGACAATTAAACTATTGACAAAATTAATAAGCTCTGAACCCATATTTCGGATTCTGTATATTAAGTACAAAACCAATAGCATTAAACTCATAAATGTGTAAAATACGATTATAACTATGACGTTTACTTAATAGTTTTATATCATATATCCGTTAGTCCTGTTGCTATTTTCTTCCTTTTACACCTGATTTAACGTAAAAATTCTGCTAATCATTGGCGTACTTTCGTTTTGCCTCTTATTCGAATAATTTCATGTTATATTCTTATGAAAAATGAGTATATGATGCCGTTTTTCATGCTTCATCACGAGTCAACGACCCATAAAGAGTTTAGATAGGATTTATACAGCGGAATTTTTTTTATTATTATATTTATACCAAACAAAAGTGAAAACTATTTATAATACGTCGCTTAAGTGTAATTTAGGAGTCTATCCAAAAAGTGCTGTGACCTACTGTAAATTCTACAATAAGCGAATCATAAATGAACGGATTCCGGATAATAAACACTAATTGTCTAATTGTAATTTTACAACATGCATAGAACTTTTCGGGTAGTCTCTAAGATCTCTTTTTTCTGTGAGATCGCAACTTACTATTATATGACTTACCCACTTGAGGTATAAAACAAAAGCAGTGAACTCCCAACTTCTAAAAATTCAAGTTTTAACTGATAAATTTACTGCACATGATTTTGTATTGTAAGTGTGCAAGTTATATAAAAAATTAATAAAGCTGAAATGAGCAAATTAACTACCGGAGTTTTTCTATAGAAGACTTTGAATTATTTCAGATAACTATCAATAATATTGTAGGGGCAGCAAAGGAGGCTGCTGAAGAAAAAGCAAAGGGGCTCGTAAAGCAGGCCCCAAACTTTCCCCAGGACTTTTGGAGACCGTTCCAGAAAGTTTTCCGGGATGCCCCTATTCTGTCAGCAACCTCATTCTGCTCTACCTGAAGAAGGTCCCAAAGACGAATACCTCAGCTCTTTCAGGGACACGTTAATAATTACGAGAACGCTAGCGGAATTTCATTGAATTTGTAATGAGTAGCTTTTGGGGTTCTTTTGAGATCCCACTTAACTCAACAAACCATCAAAATGCGCATATGAGAGGTAGTATAAATAATTAATGCCACAACAATTTAAATATTGATAAAATAAATAAGCTCTGAATCCATTTTAAGATGCTGTATTTTAAGTATAAAACCAATAGCACTAAACTCATAACTGCATAAAGTGCGATTATAACTATGACATTTACTTAATAGTTTTGTATCATATGTCCGTTAGTCCTGTGGTTATTTTCTGCCTTTCACACCTGATTTAACGTAAAAGTTCTGCTAATCACCGGTACTTTCGTTTTGCATCTTATTCGAATAATTTCATGTTCATTTCTTATGAAAAATAAGTATATAATGCCGTATTTCATGCTTCATCACGAGTCAGCGACTTGTAAGAGTTTAGATAAGATTTATACAAAGGAATTTTTTATTATTTTTATATTTATACAGAACAAAAGTGTAAATTATTTATAATACGTCGCTCATGTGTAATTTAGGAGTATGTTCGAAAAGTGCTGTAACCTACTGTAAATTCTACAATCGGCGATCATAAATGAACGGATTCCGGATAATACGCACCAATTGCCTAATTGTGATTTTACAACATGCATAGAACTTTTCGGATAGTCTCTAAGATCTCTTTTATTTATTCTGAGATCGCAACGGCTATTATAGGACTTACCCACTTGAGATCTAAAACAAAAGCAGTGAACTCTAAAATCTCTAAAAATTCAAGTTTTAACTGCTTAATTTACTGTACTTGATTTTGTATTGAAAGTGTGTAAATTCTATAAAAAGTTAAAAACGATCTACTAAAAATGTCATTTAAATAGTTGGAACTGTAAGTGTGCAAGTTCTATAAAAATTTAAAAACGATTTATAAAAAATGTGATTTGAATAGTTGTAACTTTCAAGCAGACGTCAATATAAATTGCACAGTCAGTATCGGTATGCCGAATATCGTAAATACAATCCTCTGACAAATCGGCTTTAAGCGTATTTAGGAGGCAAAGCTAAAATGAGTAAATTAACTACCGGGAGTTTTTCTATAGAAGATCTGAAAGATGTTCAGATCACAATTAACAACATTGTGGGGGCAGCAAAGGAAGCTGCCGAAGCAGAAGAGCTCGGTCCAATGGGCCCATCCCCGTTCCCGGGTCTTGCAACCTACAGGGACGATTGGAACCTCAAATTACTCGACCGTTATGAGCCCGTAATCACCCCAATGTGTGACCAGTGCTGCTACTGCACATACGGCCCCTGTGACCTCTCCAACAACAAGAGAGGTGCCTGTGGTATTGACATGGCCGGACACAACGGCAGGGAATTCTTCCTCCGTGTGATCACCGGTACTGCCTGCCACGCAGCCCACGGTCGTCACTTGCTTGACCACCTGCTCGAGACCTTTGGCGAAGACGTCCCCCTTGACCTTGGACAATCCGACGTCCTGACCCCCAACATCACGATTACAACCGGGCAGAGCCCCAAGACCCTCGGGGAAATCAAGCCTGCAATGGAACATGCAGAGGAACAGCTCACCCAGCTCCTTGCAACCGTCCACGCAGGGCAGGAATCCGCAGAGATCGACTACGACTCAAAGGCTCTTTTCAGCGGCAGTCTGGACCACGTAGGAATGGAAATTTCCGATATCGTACAAATCGCAGCCCTCGACTTCCCGAAGGCAGACCCCGAAGCCCCACTTATTGAAATGGGTATCGGGACTATTGACAAGGAGAAGCCATTCCTCTGTGTGATCGGACACAACGTGGCCGGTGTCACCTACATGATGGACTACATGGAAGAAAATGAGCTGACCGACAAGGTGGAACTCGGTGGACTCTGCTGTACCGCAATCGACCTGACCAGGTACAAGGAAGCCGACAGGAGGCCCCCATACACCAAGGTCGTCGGTTCCATGTCCAAGGAGCTCAAGATCATCCGCTCCGGAATGCCTGACGTCATTGTTGTTGACGAACAGTGTGTCCGTGGAGATATTGTACCCGAAGCCCAGAAGCTCAATATCCCTGTGATTGCATCCAACGCCAAGATCATGTACGGTCTGCCCAACAGGGACAACCAGGACGTCGATGCAACCATCGAGGAACTCAAGTCCGGAGCAATTCCGGGTTGTGTGATCCTTGACTACGAGAAGCTCGGAGAAATCTCCGTAAGGCTCGCCCAGGAAATGCACCCGATCCGCGAAGCAGCAGGAGTCAGGGAAATCCCATCCGAGGAACAGCTAAAGGAATGGGTTGACAAGTGTGCCGACTGTGGAGCCTGCTATCTTGCATGCCCGATTGAGCTGGATATTCCGGAAGCCATGAAGTTCGCCAAGGAAGGAGACTTCAGCTACCTTGAAGAACTCCACGACTCATGTATCGGCTGCCGCCGCTGTGAACAGGTCTGTAAGAAGGAGATCCCGATCCTTAGCGTCATCGACAAGGCATCCCAGAAGATCATCGCTGAAGAGAAAGGCTGGATGAGAGCTGGCAGAGGTCAGGTATCTGACGCAGAAATCCGTTCCGAAGGCCTGAACCTGGTCATGGGAACAACCCCAGGTATCATCGCAATCATCGGATGTCCGAACTACTCTGACTGCGCCAAGGGTGTTTACTACATCGCAGAAGAGTTCCTGAAGAGGAACTACATCGTTGTCGGTACCGGCTGTGGATCAATGGATATGGGCATGTACAAGGACGAGAATGGCGAGACCCTTTATGAGAGGTTCCCCGGCGGATTCGTATCCGGTGGACTTGTTAACATCGGGTCCTGTGTCTCGAACGCCCACATCACCGGAGCCGCCCAGAAAGTCGCCGGTATTTTCGGTGGCAGGACCATGGAAGGCAACCTTGCGGAAATCGCCGACTATGTCCTGAACCGTGTCGGTGCCTGCGGCCTTGCATGGGGTGCATTCTCCCAGAAGGCTTCTTCCATCGGTACCGGATGTAACATCTATGGTATCCCCGCAGTGCTCGGTGCCCACAGCTCCAAGTACAGGAGAGCCTTGATCGCAAAGGACTATGACGAATCCAAGTGGAAAGTCTACGATGCCAGGAACGGCGAAGAAATGCCAATCCCACCAGCACCGGAATTCCTCCTGACCACCGCAGAGACCTGGCAGGAAGCAACCCCGATGATGGCAAAAGCCTGCATCCGCCCGTCTGACAACAACCTTGGAAGGTCTATCAAACTGACCCACTGGATGGAACTCCACGAGAAGTACATCGGCGGAATGCCCGAGGACTGGTGGAAATTCATCAGAAGTGAGGCTGATATCCCACTTGCAAAGCGTGCTGCCCTCATGAAGATACTCGAAGAGGAACACGGCTGGGAAATTGACTGGAAGAGGAAGAAGATCATTTCCGGTCCGAAGATCAAGTTCGACGTCTCGGCACAGCCCACTAACCTCAAGAGACTCTGCAAGGAGGCCTGAAAATGGTTGACACTACAAAGAACACCAAGCTCTTTACCAGCTACGGGGTGACCACCTCCAAGGCAATCAACCCTGACATGGCAGCCAAGATGATCAAAAAGGCAAAGAGGCCGCTTCTTGTGGTCGGATCTGGAGTTCTTAAGCCCGAACTCCTAGACCGTGCAGTTAAGATTGCACAGAAGGCGAACCTTCCGATCGCTGCCACAGGTCACTCTCACGTAGGATTCCTGGACAAGGACGTAGATGCCAAGTACATCAATGTGCACCAGCTCGGGTTCTACTTAACCGACCCCAACTGGCCCGGACTTGATGGGAACGGAAACTACGACACCGTAATCATCCTGGAATTCAAGAAGTACTATATCAACCAGGTACTGTCCGGAACTAAGAACTTCTCCAGTGTAAAAGCAATTGCAATCGGTAGAGACTACATCCAGAATGCAACAATGTCCTTCGGGAACATTAGCAGGGAAGACCACTACGCTGCCCTGGATGAACTAATCGACAACTTATAAATTTGATTAAGGAGGCGAAGCATAAATGGCAGATGAATTCCCATTTGAAATTTCCCCAATGTATGAAGGTGAAAGAGTAAGAAAAGACGGTATGTTTGTTGAACTCGGTGGTCCCAAGTCCATGGGTCTGGAACTCGTTAGGGCAGCAGACATGGATGCGATTGAGGACGACAAGGTCACAATCGTCGGTCCCGACATCAAGGACATGGAAGAGGGCAAGACCTACCCCTGGGCAATGGTCTTTAACATCGCCGGAGAACTGGTAGAACCTGACCTCGAATCCGTTGTTGAAAGGCGTGTCCACGACTTCGTGAACTACTGCCAGGGTATCATGCACCTGAACCAGAGGTATGATGTCTGGATGAGGGTTTCCAAGGACACAGCCGCAAAGATCGACTCCCTTGAGGCCTTCGGTCAGGCAGTAATGATGCTCTTCAAGACCGAACTTCCCTTCATCGAGAAGATGCAGGCAACCTTCTACACCGACGAGGCAGCAGTCAAGGAACAGCTGGACAATGCAATGGACATCTTCAAAGCCAGAGACGCCAGGACCAAGGACCTCCACGATGAAGACGTTGATGTCTTCTACGGCTGCACTCTCTGCCAGGCATTTGCTCCGACCAGCGTCTGTGTGGTCTCCCCTGACAGGATTGCCCTCTGTGGTGCAATCAACTGGTTCGACGGCCGTGCTGCCGCAAAGGTAGACCCGGAAGGCCCGCAGTTCGAGCTGGCCAAGGGAGAATGTCTCGATGAACTCAGCGGTGAATACGCCGGAGTTAACGAGATTGCCAAGAAACTCTCCGGCGGAGAATTTGACAGGATCAAACTCCACTCTTTCTTCGAGTTCCCGCACACTTCCTGCGGCTGCTTCGAAGTTGTAGGGTTCTACATCCCAGAAGTCGACGGTATCGGCTGGATTAACAGGGAATTCCAGGGAATGTCCCCCAACGGACTCGGATTCTCAACAATGGCCGGTCAGACCGGTGGTGGGAAGCAGGTAGTCGGTTTCCTCGGTGTTGGTGTGAACTACTTCTACTCCCCCAAGTTCATCCAGTCTGACGGAGGATGGAACAGGGTTGTCTGGCTCCCCTCCACATTCAAGGAGAAGATTGCAGAAGCCATCCCTGCTGACATCATCGACAAGATCGCAACCGAAGCAGATGCTCCGGATGTCGACGCCCTGAAAGCCTTCCTGCAGGAGAAGGACCACCCCGTAGTTGCAAACTGGGTCGCAGAAGAAGAGGAAGAAGAAGAGGAAGAAGAAGAGGAAGAAGCTGTTGCAGCAGCCCCAATGATGATGCCGGCAGCAGGCTTCCAGATGCCCGCAATGCCGATGGTCTCAGGTGGATCCGGCGGTGGAATCAAGCTGACATTCAAGAACGCAAAGATTTCCATCGACAAGATGATCATCAGCGAGAAGAAAGCAAAGAAGTGAGTGACACGCAGGTGCTCTAAAACAGAAAAACAATTACAAAGAGGTATTCTGTGACAAAAGTTATTGCAATAACGGGAAAAGGCGGGACAGGTAAAACAGCGGTAGCGGCTCTTTTGATCCGCTACCTTTCTAAAAATGACAACTTTTTACTTGCAGTTGACGCAGATGCGGATACGAACCTGCCAGAAACCCTGGGCTGTGAGGTTGTAAAGACCATCGGGGACGCAAAGGAGGCACTCCAGGAGGAGATTACAAAGCCGAAACCGGACCACCCCGACATGAATAAGGAATCGATACTCCAGAGTAAGATCTACGAGATTATTGAAGAGATGTCGGGTTACGATCTCCTGGTCATGGGCAGGCCCGAAGGTGCAGGCTGCTACTGTTATGTGAACAACCTGCTGCGGGGCATCATGGACAAATTAGTTGTCAACTATGATGTGGTGGTCATTGATACGGAAGCCGGACTCGAGCACTTCAGCCGGAAGATCATCAGGAACGTCGATAACCTGATTGTGGTGACAGACGCCTCCAGAAGGGGTTTCAGGACTGCTGAAAGGATTCATGAACTTGTGGATGAACTGGAATCGAACATTAGCAATATACATGTTATTGCAAACAAGGTCACAGATGCCAACCGCGATAAGATCGAAAAACTTGCCGGGGATCTAAAACTTGACCTTATAGGCATGGTCCCCCTGGACCCGAAAGTCGAGGAACTGGACATAGGGGGTATACCCCTCTCCGAACTCCCAGAGGATTCGGCTGCAGTGATTGAAATCGAAAAAATTGCAAAGAAACTGGGGTTCTAACCCCGGTTTCAAACAATTTTACGAACCTGTGGAACGCTGCAGGATGAAATGGGGTTCCGGGGATACTGGGCCCTATGGCATATAACTGAGATTTAAGCGGATCTTTATAGTCCATAAAAAACGCATCACATTAACTCAGTCACTCATAAAAACGGATAATAAACTGAAATGGTGAGGTTTACATGGCAAAGAAGATGAAATTAACTGACATTACAGACATGTTTGCGGGCATGGACGTAGAAGCCCTCGAAGGTGTTACTATTGAAGGGGACATTGAACTTGACCTCAGTTCCCTTGGCGGTGGCTTTGACCCGATGCTCGCTGCAGCCCTAGGACAGGAGAGCGCAGTACTTGCCCAGCACTTCGCAAGAATTGCAGGCATGTTCGGATACCCTGTAGGTATTGGAGCAGGAGCCCCTGCCCCGGCCGCTGCCCTTGCTGCCCCGAAGTTTAAGGATCTTATCCCTGCCAAATTCGACGTTGCAAACATGGCAGATTGGGCAACCCCAATCCAGGAAGTCAGGATAGGTAACACATCAGCAGACGGTGGAAGCCGTGGAAAGGCAGTGCACGTTGGTGGCGAGAAGGCCCTTCCGTTCTACTTCGACGCGGAGATGCCTAACAGGAACCAGGTTACAATCGACGTATTCGATATGCGAATCGGCCTTGCAAAGGCTGTAAAGCAGAACTACGACGAAGTCATGGACAGCCCAGGAGAATGGGCAAAGAAGAACGTTGAACAGTTCAACGCCGACATGATAACAATACACCTGATTTCAACAGACCCGCTAATCAAGGACACACCGGCAAAGGAAGCAGCCAAGGTTGTAGAAGAAGTCCTGCAGGCAGTTGACGTGCCAATCGCGATAGGGGGATCAGGGAACCCACAGAAGGACCCGGAAGTCCTCGCAAAAGCAGCAGAAGTTGCAGAAGGCGAGCGCTGCCTCCTTGCATCGGCAAGCCTGAACCTGGACTATGCAGCAATCGCAGAGGCCGCATTAAAGTACGACCACGATGTGCTTTCCTGGACGCAGCTGGACATGAACTCCCAGAAGGAACTCAACAGGAAGCTCATGAAGCAGTGCAACGTGCCCAGGGAAAGAATCATCATGGACCCGACCACTGCAGCACTCGGATATGGTCTCGACTACGCTTACACCAACATGGAGCGTATCAGACTTGCAGCCCTTATGGGTGACGACGAACTGACATTCCCAATGTCCTCAGGTACCACCAACGCATGGGGTGCACGTGAGTCCTGGATGGTTAGCTCCCCACTCAAGGAAGACTCCGACTGGGGCCCGAGAGAATACAGAGGCCCGATCTGGGAGATTATCACCGGTCTGTCCCTTGCACTTGCAGGAAACGACCTATTCATGATGATGCACCCGACATCGGTTGCTTTCCTGAAGAAGGCCACGCAGACCCTGTTCGGTTCGATAGATGCAGAGCCTGTTGACATTTCCAACTGGATAGCAGCGGAGGTGTAAACAATGAAAATAAACAGCCCATTACAAGCCTACAAGTACCTGCCCCAGACAAACTGTGGAGAATGTGGGGAACCCACCTGTATGGCCTTTGCATCAAAGCTGATAGACAGGTCCGGTAAGACGGCAGATTGTCCACCCCTGGTTAAGGAAAAGAAGTTCGCAAAGAAGCTCGCAGAACTAGAAGGCCTCCTTGCTCCTGAAATCCGTGAAGTGATCATCGGTGTAGGCGAGAAAGCAGCAAAGATCGGTGGGGACGATGTCCTGTACCGCCACAAGCTCACCTTCTTCAACAAGACGAAGATGTTCTTCGATGTGGCAGACAACATGGAAGAAGCGGCCCTTGTGGAGAGAGTAAAGCAGATTGCTGACTTCAGGAAGTTCTATGTAGGGAACTACCTCCTCCTTGACGGTGTCGCAGTAAGGGCAGCCTCCGGAGACCCCGCAAAGTTTGCCGCAGCCGTCAAGAAGGTAGCAGAGACAACAGATCTCCCATTAATCCTCTGTTCCTTCGATCCTGCAGTCCTTAAAGCAGGCCTTGAAGTAGTAAAGGACAAGAACCCACTGCTTTATGCCGCAAACAAGGACAACTGGAAGGAAGTAGGAGAACTTGCCCTAGAGTACAAGGTGCCTGTGGTAGTTTCTGCACTCAATGACCTTGATGCCCTCAAGACCCTCGCAAAGACCTTTGCAGAGGCAGGCATTCAGGACATTGTCCTTGACCCCGGAACCGTTCCGGTAGGCAAGGGCCTGAAGAACACATTCACCAACTTCCTGAAGATCAGGAGAGCAGGAATCGATGGGGACGTTGAGATTGCATACCCGATACTGGCCCTTCCCTTCACAGCCTGGATGGCAGGAATAGAGGACCCTGTAAGTGCATCATACTGGGAAACCGTGATGGCTTCGATGTTCACCATCAGATACGGCGACATAATGATCCTACACAGCATGGAGCCATATGCCGTACTGCCTGAGATGCACCTGGTAGACACAATCTACACGGACCCGAGGACCCCTGTAGCCGTTGACGGTGCCATGTACAAGGTAGGAAGCCCGACAGCAGACTCTCCGGTGTTCTTCACAACAAACTTCGCCCTTACCTACTACACGGTAGAGAGCGACATTGCTTCCAACGGAATAGACTGCTGGCTGCTTGCAGTTGACACCGACGGGATCGGCGTGGAAGCTGCCGTTGCCGGGGGCCAGCTGACCGCCGACAAGGTAAAGGACGCCTTTGATAAGTCGGACTTCGACCTTAAGAAGGACGTCAACCACAACACCGTTATCATTCCGGGTCTGTCAGCTCGCCTGCAGGGCGACCTTGAGGACTCACTCAGTGCAAGCATCAAGGTAGGCCCAATGGACTCCGGTCGTATCCCCGGCTGGATGGAAAAGAACTGGCCACCACAGTAAATACGAAAACGAATTTGAATATTAATATTCCGTGTCACTATGACACGGATTTTTTTCTATTTTTTTATTCAGTTACGAAAGAAAGTTTCGGAAGGGCTCACCCCCGATTTCAAATCCAAAAAACGACAAAAACGAACCTCCATTTTTCACACAACAATTACCGGACAAAGTTCCGGTTCCGAACAAAGTTTTCCTCGTCGTGAAAAGAACCCTGCCGTGCAGGAACTGACTCATGCAAAGGGACTTTACGAAAAGCGGGGCTTAAGGGTAAGAGAAAGCCACGGTTTAGTCGTGGGAGTAGTCACTCCTTACAGTTAAATAGTATAACCGTACTTAAACTGGTGGATCGTTCAGGTTCTCGTATAGCCTTCTTTCCCGAACGAAAAGCCAAAGAACATTTTAGCAAGGATTACAGATGAATTACGTAATATGCCCAAAATGCGGCAGAGAATGTGAGAAACTCCTTGATTCCGTTTGCAGGGACTGCTTCTTTGAAAACTTCAAACTTATCGAACTTCCCCTGGTCATAAGCCTTAGGATCTGTTCCCGCTGCGGTGCGTACTTTCATAAAAGCCGCTGGGAAGATTTCGGCAATCTGGGAGAAGTGGTGGAAAAAGACGTAGAAGACGCCCTCTTAATCCATGAGGAAGCAGAGGATATTGAAATCTACCTTGAACCCAGGCAGCTTACGCCTTACATATATATTGTGAGGGTGGAGGTCGATGCCCTGGTAAGGGGAGAAAACATACATGCCGAAGCCGAAACCGAGGTAAGGGTCCGCAGGGAAGCCTGCGACATGTGCAGCAGGGAAGCCGGCGGGTACTTTGAAGCAATTATTCAGGTCAGGGCAACAGGGAGACTCCCCACCGAAGAGGAGAAGAGGCGTTCCGTTGCAATAGCAAGGGAAACCATGCAACAGATGAAGAAAAAAGGAGACCGCCTTGCCTTCATCACCGACACCCAGGAACTCAAAGAAGGGGCAGACCTTTACATGGGTTCCATGAACGCCAGCAAACAGGTCTGCCGGCTCATTACTTCGGAAATGGGGGGCAGCTATTCCGAATCCCCGAGCCTGGTGGGAATGAAAGACGGAAAAAACGTCTACCGAATAACATATTCCATGCGCCTTCCCGAGTTTAGGTCCGGGGACGTAATAAGGTACAGGGAAAAAGTAATCGAGATCAAGAATTCCGGGAAAAGGATTAACGGTATATATCTGGAAGACGGGTCCCGCTTCACAATCCCCGCGGAGGAACTGAAAGGTGCTGAAAAGGTGGCACATATCAACGATGCGGTCATGACCGTGCTGGTCTCCATCGAAGAACACGCAATCCTGGTGCTTGACCCCAGTACCTATGAAACCGTTGCCATAAAAAAACCGGTTTCCTTCAGTGCCGGAGCCGGGAGCGAGATCCCTGTCCTGAAGACCCTGTACGGGCTTTTTGCCCTGTAAAGCTGTGACTTTCCTCAAAAAAATGAAAGACAGAAAAAAATGAAAGGCCTAAAATGGGATCCGGAAAAAATAAAATAGGGAAAAAGGAACCCTGAACAAAAATCCGGAAAAAATAGAGGAAAGAGAAAGGGAAAAACATGCAGAATATCCTGATAATCGGCTTTGACACCCGCAACATTGTATGTTCCGCAAAAAGGGCAGGATATACTGTCTGCTCCATTGACGCCTTCAGGGACCATGACCTCCGAAAATGTACATACGCTTCGGCCCTGCTTGAGTGCAGGGACCCGAGAGAACTTCGGAAACTTGACCCTGCCCGCATCCTGGAGCGGATGGAAGGCTTCGGCCTGGATTTCGATGCTGTGGTCCCGGGATCAGGGCTTGAATACCTCGACTGCCGGAATTTCCCCTGCCCCGTGCTTGCCAGCAGTCCCCAAGCCGTTAGGGAAGCTTCTGACAAGCGGCGCCTGGCAAAAAGGCTTGAAACCCTGGGGATCCCACATCCTGCATGCTATTCCCCGGAAGAGACCGATGCAATCGAATTTCCGGTAATGCTCAAGCCTGCGGCAGGAGGGGGAGGAATATTTAACAGGGTTGCCAGAAACCGGGAAGAATTTCAGGCTGTGCTCGAGGAGTTCTCACTCCTGGACCCGACAGGAGAAACGGACATAATGGTTCAGGAATTCCTTGAAGGTACCCCGTCAAGTGTCTCCTTACTTGCAACGGAAAAAGAAGCCCTGTCCCTCGCCGTAAACGAACAGCTTATCGGGACCCCCTGGCTTTCGAGGATGCCTTTTGCCTACTGCGGGAACGTTACCCCTTTCAGGACGGAACATGCAGGGGAAATGGAAAAACTGGCAGAAGAACTGATGCTCGAATTCGGGCTCCTCGGTTCAAACGGCGTGGATTTCCTGCTTACGGAAAAAGGGCCGGTGGTGCTTGAAATAAACCCCAGGTTCCAGGGAAGTCTGGATACGGTTGAAAGAGCCACGGACCTGAACCTTTTCGAAGCCCATGTAAACTGTTTCCGCGGGGAGATTCCGGAAAAACCATCAGTAAAACGTTTTGCTGCCAGGGGAGTTCTCTATTCGGATCGAGAACTTTTTATAGACCGGACACTCATGGACGTCATCCTCGGGGAAGAAAGTGCGGACATCCCCTGCTCGGGATCCGTTGCCGGGCCTGACGAGCCGCTGACATCTCTCTTCGCATGTGCCCCAACCGGGGAAGAAGCCCTGCACTCCCTTAAAGAGGGGGCAGAGAGAATAAAAGATTTTATTGACAGAGAAATGGAAAAACAGGGGGAGTACCTGAGCCCTGCCGGGAAGACCTGAAGCAGGGGTATGCTTCTGCATGCCGAGATATCTCGGGCTGAGGAAAGCTCCGGAAAAGTATCCGGAATGTAAACTTTAATACTGGGATGTCCCATTCTTATAAGGATTCACGAGGTGAACATGTTGATCGACTTAAAAGATAAGGTTATTCGAGGGTACCTTATGAGCCTTGTAGGGGAAGAAGGGCTCAAGATGATTGAGAACATGCCCGAAGGCGAAGTTACGGACGAAGAAATTGCTGAAAAAAGCGGGGTTTTGCTAAATACGGTAAGAAGAACTCTATTCATACTTTACGAGAACAAATTTGCAATAGTTGCAAGGGAGCGGGATTCCAACAGCGGTTGGCTTACATACCTCTGGCACCTCAACTTTTCGGACATAGAACACCAGCTGATGAGGGAAAAGAAAAAGCTGATGAGAAACCTGAAAACCCGCCTTGATTTTGAAGAAGGCAACGTATTTTATGTCTGCCCCCAGGGCTGTGTTCGCCTCCTCTTTGACGAAGCCACGGAAACCGAGTTTCTCTGTCCGATGTGCGGAGAAGACCTTGTTTACTATGACAACAGCGTCTTCGTAGAAGCCCTTAGAAAACGCCTGGAGGCCCTGAGTTCCGCCTGAAAGGAGTCTCACGTATTGATCTCAAGAACAAGAGCTATCAGGATACTCGAAAAGGCAGGTTGTTCCCCAAAAGTAATAGAACACTGCAAGACAGTAGCTTTACTGGCTGTTGAAATCGCAGAGAAAATCAGGGCAAATGGAAAGGAAGTGGACATCCGGCTGGTGGAAGCAGGAGCCCTGATGCACGATCTTGGGCGTTGCAGAACACACGGAATATCTCATGCTGTTGAAGGATTCGAGCTGGCCAGGGAACTGGGACTTGACCCGAAAATTGCAGAGATCATAAAAAGGCATATCGGAGCCGGGATTTCAGAGGAGGAAGCAGAAGAGATAGGGCTTCCAGCCTATGATTATTTTCCCCGGAGCCTGGAAGAAAAGATCGTCGCCCATGCAGACAACCTTGTCGGGGGCACGAGAAGGATAACGATTGAAGAAAGGGTCGGCAGAATGCAGAAAAAGCATATCGGCAAAGAAGTGACCCTGAGAGTTGAAAAACTCGCAGAAGAAATAGAGGAAATTTCCTGCTAATTAAAGCGCATCTGCATGGAACGTTTTTATGAGACGGTTGAATCTCTGCGAAAAGGTTCTATAAGAAGGTTGTATCAAACGGTTCTAAAACGAACCTATGAAAATACACTTCTAAAAAGTTTCTTTGCCGGAAGGGCCTTTAAAGGAAACCTGCAGGTTGCATTTGTAAGACTGCATCTGTGAGACGAAAAAGACCCCCTAGAATTTTTTTCGGAAGCAGTCTCCTGAAGATACATTAAAACACTATTATTAAAAAAATCAGAGGAAAAGTTATATATATCGAAATTAATAATGAGATAATGGGTTGCTAAATCTTGCAGTTCAAACTAAGAATTGAATTGCCGAATCCTGCAATTCAAGCTAAAAATGCTCACCTCAACCAAAACATTTTTTTTAGCAACATTTTCTCATTTTAAAGTTTAATTATGAGGGTATGTTTATGGATAATGAGAAATATCTGAAGGGCACAACTACCGTAGGAGTAGTATGTACCGACGGGATAGTGCTCGCAAGCGAGCAGAGAGCCACAATGGGGAACTTCATTGCAAGTAAAACTGCAAAGAAAGTTTACCAGATAGACGACCTGGTTGGGATGACAACTGCCGGTTCTGTCGGCGACGCCCAGCAGCTGGTTCGGCTTATCAGTGTGGAGTCGAAACTCTATAAGATGCGCAGGAACGAATCAATGACAATCAAAGGGATCACTACTTTGATGTCCAACTTACTTAGTGCAAACCGCTATTACCCACTGATGGTTCAGCTCCTTATCGGAGGCATGGACAAGAATGGGCCTTCCATTTATTCCCTGGACCCGCTGGGAGGAAGCATTGAAGAGACAAAGATCTCAGCCACAGGTTCCGGTTCACCCATGGCTTACGGCGTCCTTGAAGACCACTACAGGGAAGACATGACAGTAGAAGAAGGGCTTGACCTTGCAGTCCGGGCGATCCATAACTCAATGAAAAGGGACTCCGCTTCCGGAGAAAACGTTGATGCGGTTGTAATCACAAAGGAGACATTCACAAGGCTGGATCCGGAAGCTATAAAGGCCAAGAGGGCATTATTCAACTAACAAAAAAATTAAACTGTTGGTTGTTTATTTTAAAATATAAACTAACATCTTTTTACCAATACAATTTTTTTCCATCATTTTACATTTTTTGATTTTTTGACAAAAAGGAAGATTTTTAATGCCTATTGAAGACGTGCTATTAGACCTCAAAAAGAAAATTGAGAGAAATCTGCCGGCAGGAGTTACGATAACCGACGTCGAATTCGAGGGGCCCCAGCTCGTACTTTATACAGAAGAACCCCGCAAATTCGCTGACGACGGAAATATCATCCGCAACCTGGCAAAGGAACTCCGGACACGCATTGCCATGCGCCCGGACCCGAGGGTGCTTGCAACTCCCGAAGACTCTATTTCTATCATCGAAGAAGTTGTTCCAAAGGAATCCGTAATCTCAAGTTACTACTTTGATCCTGACTCCGGAGAAGTGATTATAGAAGCCGAAAAGCCGGGACTTGTAATCGGAAAACACGGTGCAACTCTCCGTGAGATCACAAAACAGATCGGGTGGATCCCCAAGGTCGCCAGGACTCCGCCTATTAAATCCAGAACGGTAAAAAACATAAGGGAGTTCATGAGGAACAACCTCAAGGAAAGGAAGGAAATCCTGAAAACCGTGGGGAGGAAGATCCACAGGGAGTGTACCTCAAAAGACCAGTGGGTCAGGGTCACCACACTAGGGGGATGCAAAGAAGTCGGAAGGAGCTGTTTCCTTCTCTCAACCCCGGAGTCCAGGGTCCTGATTGACTGCGGAGTCAACGTAGGTTCCGACGAGAATATGACCCCTTTCCTCTATGTCCCGGAAGTTTTTCCCCTTAACCAGATCGATGCTGTGATAGTAACTCACGCCCACCTGGACCACCAGGGCCTGGTCCCACTGCTTTTCAAATACGGTTATGAGGGGCCTGTTTACTGCACCCCTCCCACCAGGGACCTGATGGTGCTGCTCCAGCTTGACTACATCGACGTGGCAGCAAAAGAAGGGAAGAAGATCCCCTACGAATCAGCGATGATCACAAAGACCCTCAAACACACTCTCCCCCTGGACTACGAAGAGGTTACGGACATTGCCCCGGACATCAAACTGACCTTCCACAACGCAGGCCACATCCTGGGCTCAGCAATTTCCCACTTCCATATTGGGGACGGGCTCCACAATGTGGTCTTCACCGGGGACTACAAGTACGAAAAGACCAGGCTCTTTGACCCTGCAGTCAACAGGTTCCCCAGGGTTGAGACCGTCATTTCGGAAGCCACATACGGGAATGCAAACGCCTTCCAGCCAGCTCTCCGGGACTCTGAAAAGAACCTCCAGCGGATTGTTAAGGAAACCATTGAGAGAGGAGGGCTTGTCCTGATTCCGGCTTTTGCGGTAGGACGCAGCCAGGAAGTCATGATCGTGCTCGAGGAGTCCATAAGGAAAGGAATCATCCCCAATATCCCTGTCTACCTGGACGGGATGATCTGGGAAGCCACCGCGATCCATGCGACTCACCCCGAATACCTGAACAACGACCTGAGGAAACTGATCTTCCAGAAGGGCCAGAACCCCTTCCTTGCAGAGTGTTTCAAGCCCGTGGACTCCCACGATATGCGCCAGAAGATCATCCAGAACCCACACCCCTGTGTCATCCTCTCCACCTCCGGTATGATGAACGGCGGACCGGTCATGGACTACTTCAGGAATTTTGCAGGCGACGCCCGCAATACCCTTGTGTTTGTAGGGTACCAGGCTGACGGGACAACCGGGCGCAGGATCCAGAAAGGCTGGAAGGAAATCCCCATGACCGGAAAGAACGGAAGCACCGAAATCCTCAAAATGAACATGGAAGTGCAGGTCGTGGACGGCTTTTCCGGACACTCGGACAGAAGACAGCTCATGGACTACATCAAGAAAATGCAGCCCCGTCCCGAAAGGGTCTTCACCGAACACGGGGAAGAAAAGGCCTGTATCGACCTTGCAAGTTCGATTTACAAGAAACTGAAGATCGAGACCAGGGCACTTACAAATCTGGAAACCGTAAGGCTGCTGTGACCTCCCCCGGGAGAGTCACCCCTTTTCTATTTCTTATTTTCTTTTTCCATAAAAACAGAATGTTTTGCAAAGAAAACGTGTTCAGGGTATGAATTAGAACTGTTTTTAAAGTTAGTAAAACTATTTTCAAAGCTATTCAAGCTGTTTTAAGCTATTCAAGCTGTTTTAAGCTATTCAAGCTGTTTTAAGCTATTCAAGCTGTTTTAAAAGAGATTAGATAGAAGGAGAAGAGTCCAGGCTCAGCAGGTGCTCCATGAGTTCCCTGTGACCACCTACCACCAGGTCAGCCCGGTCCAGCTGCTCAAAATCGACATATGTGGGGACTCCGATGCAGTAAATGTCCGCCCTCTTTGCTGATTCCACCCCAAAAATAGCATTTTCGATTACCAGGCATTCTTCTTTCCTGACCTGCAGGAGTTCGACAGCTTTCAGGAAGGGATCCGGATGGGGCTTTGCATAGATAACATCATCTCCCGTGACCACGGCATCGAAGACCCCCGGAAAAAGCTGGTTCAAGATTCCGTTAACGATCAGCCTGTCCGAGCCTGAGACCACTGAGAGGAGGTAGCGGCTTTTCAGGGTTTCAAGGCACTCTTTCATCCCATCGAAAGCCTTTAGCTCAAAGATCTTTCCAAACTCCTGACGGTAGATTGCGGTGATTTCTTCAAAATCAAAAGCTTCAGGGTCTTCCCCTGCACATCTGATAAGCAGGGGCAACCCGGTGTTAGGGTTTGAACCTTCGATTGCATAGATATCTTCATCCCGGATTTCCATGCCCATTTCCAGAAAAGCTCTTTTCCAGGCAGCCGCGTGAAAGGGCATTGAATCCACAAGGACGCCATCCATATCAAAAATTAACGCTTTTAACACTATTTTAGCCTCATTGAGAAGGTTTGATAAAGTAGGAATAGTTTTCAGGTTTTAAAGCTTTCCCGGAGTATTATTTGAATTGTTATTCGTGAACTACCCCCTGCCAGCTACATCTGTCGAGAAAGGGAGAGGACTTTAGGAGATAATTTAGAAGAAAGAGGAATAATAAAAGGAGAAAGTTGAGCCATAAAGAATTGTACCTGTACGTTATATTTTGAGAAATATTTTGAGAAATATTTTAATTAAGTTATGTAACATCCTATAAAAAAATTCAAAGACAACCTTCAAATTTTTGGCAGGTACCACAAAACATATAAATTTAAGGATTCTATTTAAATACTAACAATATAAACGATTTCATCGAATTTGAAATTAGGGACTTAAATGCCCCGGAACTTGAGTAAAAATAGAATTAGTAGTATATATACCAAATAAAAAAACGTAAAAAATATAAATAAACAAAAAAACAAAAAATTTGCCCTGACACATCAGGACAGAGAAATTTTCCTCAGAAATGAGATACTTCGTGGAAGGTTTCGACAATTGCATATAAGGTTTTCGGCACATTTCAGGTTAATGTTATCCACAAATCCCTGGATTCGGGATGGGAAAAGGAAACACGTATAAAATTGATGGGTGACATATATAAACTTGATATACAATTTAAGTATAATCCTTAAATAGGCCCAAAATATTTAAGTTTAGTTGAGTGCCGGTTTCTTAAAAATGACATATGGAAATAATGACAGATGTTATATTAGTTGTCTCTCAAATTCACTCAATAGTATTCCAAAATAATTGACCTCCTGAACACAGGGTGGGGAGTTGAAGGAACACAATTATTAAAAAATATCCAGCCGAGGGGATGAATTGCAATCTATAGTACAGGAAGCAATGAAATATACTGAAAAAGAGAAGGAATTCCGGAAAAAAGCGGCATCCGATGAAGATTTTGAAGAATTTGGCCAGCCGAGGATCATGATCGTAGGCTGCGGGGGTGCCGGGAACAACACCATAAACCGACTCTACAATATAGGGATTGAAGGTGCGGAAACCGTCTGCATCAACACTGACAAGCAGCACCTGGACAACGTGAGGGCTGACAAGAAGATCCTGGTGGGAAAAACCCTCACAAGGGGTCTGGGAGCCGGCGGGTACCCCGAAACCGGGAAGAAAGCCGCCGAACTTGCAAGAGGCACTCTTGAAGAAGTATTAAAAGACGCTGACCTTGTATTCGTTACCGCAGGCCTCGGGGGAGGTACCGGGACCGGTGTTGCCCCTGTAGTCGCAGAAGTCGCAAAAGAGCAGGGAGCCATCGTAGTAGGCATGGTCTCCAGCCCCTTCAGGGTTGAGAGAGCCCGCACTGTCAAAGCAGAGGAAGGACTTGAAGAATTCCGCCGGGCAGCGGACACTGTGATCGTCCTGGACAACAACAGGCTGCTCGACTACGTGCCCAACCTGCCAATCGACCAGGCCTTCTCAGTCATGGACCAGCTCATTTCCGAAACCGTGAAAGGCATAACCGAAACTATCACCGTGCCTTCCCTGATAAACCTTGACTACGCCGACATCAGGACCATCATGAGCTGCGGCGGGGTTGCCGTAATGCTCGTGGGCGAGTCCAAGAGCCAGGACAAGAGCACGGAAGTAGTGCGGACTGCCCTGAACCACCCTCTGCTTGACGTCGATTACAAGGGTGCAAGCGGAAGCCTGGTGCATGTGACCGGAGGGCCGGACCTGAGCCTGAAGGAAGCAGAAGAAATCGCCTCCATGCTCACCTACGAACTTTCATCCAACGCCAATGTCATCTGGGGCGCAAGAATCAGGGACGATTACGAGGGCAAGGTCCGTGTTATGGCAATCATGACCGGCGTCCAGTCAGCCCAGATCCTCGGTCCCCAGGCAGGTGCCGGCATCCTGGAACCCCAGAGCGAAGCCGAAGCCTTCCGGGCAAAAAGGTTAGGAAGAGTGAACCAGAACTCCAGAAGGGGAGAAATGGGTGAAATAAGGAAAAAGAACGACAATTCGATCATTGACTTCATAAACTAAAACAGGTTCAGGCAAAAGCCCGGAAACTCTGCTTCGGGTCCGGAAGGGCCCAATCCCTGCGACAATGCAAGAGTAAGACGCAAAAGAGCCGGGAAAACTCTTTCGAGCAGGGGAAGCAGCTGCAAGCAGGAGTACGGGTTTTTCCTGAATAGATACTCTTTTTAATTAGCGGTTCTATGTAAAAAACATGGATACTTTAATTGCAACCGGGAGGCTTGCAGAAAATACCGTGAGGAAAGCGGCCGGGAAAAAAGCCGACGTCCTTGTTGTTGACATAGACATCGCCGCCTTCATCACTCCTAAAAAACTATTAAAAGCCTTCCAGGAAGCGAATTTTTCAAAAAAAATCGAACTTATCCTGGTACCGGGACTGGTTGCGGGAGATTTTTCAAAAGTTTCTGAAGAACTCGGCTGCAAAATCCGGCTCGGCCCGAAGCACGCCTACGACCTGGGTTTCGTGCTCCCCTTTGCCGGGAAAGTGGAGTTTTCTAAAACCATCCCTGCATGTGAGCTCCTTGCGGACGTGCGGAGGGAAATGGCCCTGAAGCTCGTAAAGGAAGCCGAAGAAAATGCCCACCCCCTTCTGGCCCTAAGGGAAGTAAAACTCGGAGGCGGAGCTCGCATGAAGGTCATGGGAGAAATTGTAGGAGCTGCCGAGCTTGACCCCGGAACCCTTGAAAGGAGAATCGAAGCTTTTATCGCCCGGGGCGCGGACATCATCGACCTTGGAGCTTCCCTGAACACCGAGCCCGGGCAGGTAGGCAGAGTGGTCGCCCTGGCAAAAACCCGGACAGGAGTCCCAATTAGCGTCGACACCCTCGACCCCGTACTTATCAAAGAAGGAATCGAAGCCGGGGCTGACCTGGTCCTGAGCCTGAACGGGACGAACATGCACAGCGCAGGGCCCACTGTGGCAAAAGCAGGAGCATCCGCAGTGGTAATTCCGGATGAAGGAGAGAGCCTGGAAAGCCTTGTCCGGAACATCGAAGCAGCCCGCAGGCTCGGTATTGAAAAAATAATTGCAGACCCTGTCCTTGACCCAATAGGGCACAACATCACGGAGTCAATTGTCCGCTACAGGGAGTTCCACAGAGACTATCCGGAAATCCCCGTATTCTTCGGGGTGGGAAACGTAACAGAGCTAATGGATGTGGACACCATAGGCGTCAACGCCGCACTTTGCGGAATCGGAGCCGAAGTAGGAGCAAGCATCCTTTTTACCCCAGAATTCAGTGACAAAGCCCAGGGTTCCATAGAAGAGCTGAAAAGGGCTTCCGAAATGATGCAACTTGCAAAAACAAGGGAAAGCTCCCCCAAAGACCTGGGGCTCGACCTCCTCCGGATCAAGGAAAAACGCAGGCGTCCGGACGGCCACCTACCCGAAAATGCAGTTAAGGCAAAGGCTTCGAAAAACTGGCGCTTAGACCCCGCAGGCCCCATCCGCATCTGGATCGTGCCGGACAGGGTTCACGGAAACGGCGGGCTTATCGTGGCTGAACATGAAAAAACCTCAGTGGCAGGAGAAAGCGCAAGAGAAGTCATGGACACCCTGCTCGAGCTCGAACTGATTTCCCGCCTCGACCACGCAGCCTATCTGGGACGAGAGCTTGAAAGGGCGGAACTGGCGCTTCGCTTTAACAGGAGCTACGCCCAGGACGACGAGTTCTGAGCCAAAAAGTAAGGGTATATTTTCTGACGTAATCAACAGATTATTCCGGAAAAAATTCCGTAAATATTCCGGAAAAGTTCCACAGAGAATCCGAAAAGGTTTTAATCGACACAGCCCCCGGCAGGAAATTCCCTCATACCGGAAAAACGGGACAAAACATAATACGTTCAAACAGGACATCTGACATCCAAACACGACCTTCAAACAGGACATCTGACATCCAAACACGACCTTCAAACAGGATCTCTGAAATTCAAACATGGACAAAATGAAACATATCAGGTGTGAAGAAAATGAAACTCGAATGCGAAGACAAGCAGGAAATCTTTGAAATCGTGGCAGCCCGCTATTTCAAGACGCAAAACTGGAAATGGGTAAACCTGAGAACGGAAATCAACAAAATATTCAAAGCTTACGAGGAACTGAACGAACAGTACGCCTCCTATTCCTACGTGAGCCGGGACTGGTACGTGGAAAACATGGGCTCCAAGAACATCCACATGTGCAGCACCTGGGAAGAACTGAAAAACCTGGTCGCTTTCCTGAATACCCATGCCGAAGTCTTTAACTTCCTGGTTAACACGGGAAGCAGGAAATCTTTCTGCATCGTAAGCGACTCAAAAGACCTGACCGAACCCCAGGCAATGGCAATCAAAGAGGTTCAGAAACTGAGCTATAACACCTTTGTCTTCCTGGCCACGGTCCCGGACGAAATAGAATTCCAGCTGCTCCAGGTAAAGGGCGTGAACTGAAACACGCCCCCCTAAAAAACGGACCTCCGAAGGACCCCCAACCTCAGATACTTTCAGGATCACGCAAAAACTCACGAAAAGATAATTTTAACCACTTTCCCTCAGAAATAATATTTTTCATCGGATGCCCGGGACCCTGTAGTTCTACCTGTTTTTGAAATACCCTACCATCTGATAGAATTAATTTACCTTCGGGCAGATTTTGCATATAATTTTTTATTGAACCCGAAATTTAAGTGAATGATATCGGGAAATTTCTGAATATCTGGGAATGACAGCATGGAAAAACCCGAGTGTTGGGGAATATCATCGAGAAAAATCCGAACAAGGAGAAGAGAGATAGAAAAATCCAAACACCAGGGAAAGAACGTCAATCAGGACAAACTTTGAAGAAATAAAAAAATAAAAAAATAAAAAAATAAAAAAGGGGAAAAGTGGGAAATTACAGGATAAACAGGGGTGCAAATACAACAGCCACAATTGTCATGAGCTTAATGAGGATGTTGATTGCAGGACCTGCCGTGTCCTTGAAAGGATCTCCCACAGTATCGCCGGTGACACCTGCCATGTGGGCACCGGAACCTTTTCCGCCGTAGTTTCCTAGTTCAATATACTTCTTTGCGTTGTCCCATGCGCCGCCGGCGTTGGACATCGTGATTGCAAGCATGAAACCTGAAACCACCGAACCTGCAAGAAGTCCGCCAAGTGCACCGGGGCCAAGTATAAGTCCGACTAAAAGCGGGGCTACAACAGCCAGCACACCGGGTGCGAGCATCTCTTTCAGGGCAGAGTGGGTTGAGATTGCAATACATTTCTCGTAATCAGGGTCAGCTTTTCCTTCCATCAGACCTACGATCTCTTTAAACTGCCTCCTCACTTCAACTACGACCTCACCTGCAGCTTTTCCGACTGCCAGGATAGTCATCGAGGAGAAGAGGTACGGAAGCATCGCACCGATAGTAAGCCCTATGAACACACTGGAATCCATGACATCGATAGCGTCGAGACCCACTGCAATCCCGTATGAGGAGAAGAGAGCAAGTGCTGTCAGAGCTGCCGAGCCAATTGCAAAACCTTTCCCGATAGCTGCAGTGGTGTTTCCTACCGCATCAAGGGTATCGGTGATCTCACGGACTTCTTCTTTCTGGTGGGACATCTCCGCAATACCGCCTGCGTTATCTGCGACAGGGCCGTATGCATCGACTGAAAGGGAGATTCCGAGGGTTGCAAGCATTCCCACGGCTGCAATAGCTATGCCGTAGAGACCGGAGAGCTGGAATGCAATATAGATTGTAATAGAGATAATGATTACAGGCCATAGAGTTGATTCCATTCCCTTTGAAAAACCTGTGATGATGTTTGTAGCTGAACCGGTTTCACAGGAATTTGCAATCATAAGAGTTGGCTTCCGTTCATATGATGTGTAGTACTCGGTGATCTGCCCGATGAGGAAACCTGAGAGAAGTCCTGCGACCGTTGCAAAGAAGACATTCAGTCCGTATTCCCCGAGAAGCATATTCGTAACGAAATATGATGCAATAACTGCAATAGCAATTGCGGAGATCAAGCCGGCATTAAACGCCCTGTGGATTGCGGAAGATTCTGTCTTGTTTGTACGGACAAAAAAAGTACCGACGATGGATGCAAGAATTCCAAGGGCCGAAATTAGCAAAGGCACCAGAATAACGTTCTCAACCGCGATTCCGGGGAAAGTAGTTGCTGCTGTTGCGGCTGCAAGAAGCATTGTTGCAAGGATTGAACCGACATATGATTCGTAAAGGTCGGCACCCATTCCGGCAATGTCCCCGACGTTATCTCCGACATTGTCAGCGATTACAGCCGGGTTTCTCGGGTCGTCTTCGGGAATTCCGGCTTCGACCTTTCCAACAAGGTCTGCCCCGACATCAGCAGCTTTGGTAAATATTCCGCCACCGACACGGGCAAAGAGAGCAATGGATGAAGCTCCGAGTGAAAAGCCTGCCAGAATGTTCACAGCGGTTAAGGTGTCCAGGTCCGTAAAAACACTTGTGATGAATATGAATAAAGAAGACAGTCCGAAAAGACCGAGACCTACGACACTCATTCCCATAACAGTACCCGATGCAAATGAAACCTTAAAGGCCGGACCAATACCCTTTGTAGCAGCATTTGTGGTCCTCCCATTCGCACTGGTAGCTGTAAACATCCCTATATATCCGGCTGTCGCGGAAAGCACTGCACCAAGGACAAAACATAACGCAGTGAGGGAGCCATTTGGCAAAATTAACGCGATTACAATTGCAAGTATAACGACAAAAACAGCGATTGCACGGTATTGCCTGTTAAGGTAGACCATGGCCCCACCGTGAATTGACGCGGTTATTTTTTTGATTAGATCGTTGCCTTCGCCTTCTTTTTGGACATTTTTGTAGGACACACCTGCAAAAACCAGACCAATTAGGGCACATATTGGTGCAAGGTAAATTAACATATCCATAAGTTCAACCATCCTGCCGGAGAACTACATAAAAAGTACATTTGGGTTTTTAACACTCCGAAATAGTTTATGTGGTATTGAATTGAGTCTTGGTATATAAATTCATATTCGTTTTTCTGATTGAAAATCCGAGGAAGCTGTCAATTACAGTTCCTCATGACACTTAATATTTCACCATGAGCACAGACGTAGTTACAATTATCTTATTTATATCTTATCTTGAGATCATTATCCAAATATTTTTATAAATTACTGTTGTGTTTTTCTATTTTGTTTACCGTTTGGGCACGGGATAAATTTCCAGAGGATGAACGCAGGGTGAAGAACCTTAACCCGACCTCTATGACAAGAATGCGGTAACTTGTTACCTATTTAATAATATATAAAAATATCTAGAAAGGGAGAGATATAAAAGTGAAACTTTTTTACCCAACAACCGTTTTGGACCTATTCTCAACCCCCTGCACCCAACTCCCATATACATTTAGACAAACAAAAGCGCCAAAAAAATTAGTGAAAAGTATCCAATGACCCCGGATTTAACAACCAGGGAATAAATATCGTAGTCACCCGAAGTTTAACTCAATAAAAAAATAATAATTAATGAATATTAATTAAAAAAAGGATTGGATTAACCTTTGACCTGATAGCTGATACAAAAGTTTATATAAAAAATGACTATTTACGCAATGAATCTGAAGTGAGGCTCAGACACTTAAAGATAATACAAAAGTGGCATACAGATCAATAAAAATAATACTAAACTGCCACTTAGATTAATTATAATATTAAACTGATAAATGTATGAAATAATAATTGAATTAATACGAAAAAAGGAGAGGGAAATTAAAGCTAAAGGATGGGAGCTTTAGAAGGGATGAAAGAAATATAAAAAGAAAAAAACATCATAAACCAAAGGACAGGAAATTTATGGAAGGTTTAATATTTATTGCTCCTTTAGCAGGTTTCATAAGCCTGGTCTTCGCCGCTTTTTTCGCAAAAGGCGTCCTGAAGGAAGATGCCGGCAGCAAGAGAATGCAGGAGATAGCCGGAGCAATTCAGGAAGGGGCCATGGCTTACCTGAACCGCCAGTACAAAACGATCGCAGTGGTTTCGATCATTCTCGCGTTCTTAATTCTCTTTTTGCTTAATGACGGCATGAAAATAGCAGTCGGATTTCTTGCAGGAGCTATAAGTTCGGCTGCTGCAGGATACATCGGGATGAGTGTCTCGGTCAGGGCAAATGTCCGGACCGCTCATGCCGCCTCAAGCGGGCTTGAAAAGGCAATGTCCGTTGCGTTCCGCGGGGGGGCTGTGACAGGACTTGCAGTTGTAGGACTTGCACTACTCGGCACAAGCAGCTTTTACATCCTTTACGGGGATGTGAACCTGGTCGTAGGGTTCGGTTTCGGAGCCAGCCTTATCAGCCTCTTTGCAAGAGTTGGAGGAGGGATCTTCACGAAAGCCGCAGACGTGGGTGCGGACCTCGTGGGCAAGATCGAAGCCGGGATTCCCGAAGACGACCCGAGGAATGCCGGAGTCATTGCCGACAACGTAGGGGACAACGTGGGGGACTGTGCAGGAATGGGGGCAGACCTCTTTGAAACCTACGTGGTGACAGCCCTGGCGGCCATGCTGCTCGGATCTCTTATCATCAACACTTTCGAAAATGCAATTCTCTACCCCCTCATGCTGGGTTCGGTTGCAATCTTTGCATCCATCATTTCCGTCTTCTTCGTAAAGATAGGAAAGGACGGGGATATCATGCGGGCTCTTTACAAGGGGGTAGGCGGTTCTGCCCTGATCTGCCTGCTTGCATTTTACTTCGTGACCGACGCCCTGATGGGAGACATAAGGCTGTACTATGCATCCCTCGTAGGTGTCGCCATCATGGTACTCATGGTAGTAATCACCGAGTACTACACCTCCACCCGACACAGACCCGTGGAAAGCATCGCAGCCGCATCCGAGACAGGGGCTGCGACCAACATGATCGCAGGATTGTCCATAGGCTTTGAAAGTACCCTCATGCCCACGGTAGTGATCGTAGTAGGAATCCTGGCTTCATACTTTGTCGTAGGAGGAGCTGCAGACTCCAGCATAGGGCTTTACGGGATTGCCATTGCAGCCGTTGCAATGCTCTCCACCACAGGTATGATCGTTGCCCTGGACTCTTACGGCCCGATCACGGACAACGCCGGAGGGATCGCACAGATGGCGAAGCTTCCTGCCGACGTCAGGAAGGTTACGGATGACCTGGACGCAGTAGGCAATACCACAAAGGCAGTTACCAAAGGATATGCCATAGGTTCGGCTGCCCTGGGTGCACTTGCCCTTTTCGCAGATTACCGTATCAAGGTAAACCTCGGAGAGCAGGCCTTGAGCCTTGATGACCCGGTAGTACTTGTCGGGCTTTTCCTGGGAGCCCTGCTGCCCTTCGTGTTCAGCGCAGTTACTATGAGCGCTGTCGGAAAAGCAGCTTTTGAAGTTGTAAACGAAGTCCGCAGGCAGTTTAGGGAAATCCCCGGCATCATGGAAGGAACGAAAAAGCCCGAATACGGACACTGCGTCGATATCGTAACAAAGGCAGCACTCCATGAGATGGCAATGCCCGGCTTCCTGGCAGTGGCAGTACCCCTGCTCGTAGGAGTTGTCCTCGGCCCGAAAGCCCTTGCCGGATTCCTGATAGGAATCATTGCCGTAGGGCTCATGTTAGCCCTTATGATGGACAACGGCGGAGGAGCCTGGGACAACGCGAAAAAACTCATTGAAGACGGGGCACACGGCGGGAAAGGCTCGGAAGCTCACAAAGCTGCTGTTGTCGGAGACACCGTAGGCGACCCTTTCAAAGACACCTCAGGGCCTGCCCTCAACGCCCTGATCAAAGTAGTAAACATGGCAGCAATCCTATTCTCCTCCCTGATAATCGGAGGAGGCTTCTTTTAAAGGTGAGAGGATAACGATTTCGAAAGATCCGGGCTCCGGCCCACCACCTCACCCCCCTTTTTACCCTGAAAAGCAAAAAGCAAAGAGCAAAGTCAAACAGCAGAGCGGTCATTTTTTAACAGGGCTCTTGTTGAAGAAATTTTGCCCTACAGTAGAACTTTTGGGACCGATTATTCTACAATATTTCAAAAAAAATTTCAAAAATATTTACCCGGGAATGATGCCGTCTACCCTACCCCAGATGTGAAAAAGTAATCAGGATAAAGGGAAGAATGAGGTAAGGAATCTTATCAATACCACGGACATTGTGATACCTGCATTGTAATTAAAGTGAGGAAGTTGGGATTTCAGGAAAGAAAAAATAACTAAAAAACAACCAGATAACTAAAAAACAACCGGATTCAAAAAAGAGTACCTTGAAATCGGTTTAACTTTAGCCAACCCAAAGTTTAACTTTCGTCAAACTTTAGTAAAGGGATTGTGAGCGGGTTGGGGAGTGGGGGGTCATATGGGGAGTGGGGGGTATGGTATGTGAAAAAAGTTTCCCGCTCACAATATATTCTATGCCGATTTATTGTATAAATAGCTATCCATTTTCTTCAAGTTATTATAATATAAAGAATATCATGAGCAAAACTGACAATAAAATCTACAATTTTACAGATATATTTATTAGATGTGTTCGGATGAAAACGATTCCCATTCTTACCAAAAGTCAAACATGTACATAAACAGCAGGAATTCAGCAGATGCATAATCACGCATCCGAAATAATCAAAAGTTTTGATTTATTATTATGGAGTTAAAATTTAGAAGAATGCATAAGTTCTTATTAATAATTACAAATGAAAAGATTAAAGGTGTCAGAAGTATTTTAATTAACTTTATATCCGTAAACCCGAATATCCGGCGTATGACACTATAAAAGAAACACATTCAAGAATGGGCTGCTGAAGGGGGGCACAGTGAAAAACGAGAACAAAAAAGAGGAAGCTAAAGGATTATTTACCCTATCAACAGGGTGTGAGTGCCATGAACCCTGACAGGTTTTTGATATATACAACGGTTCTCACAATCATGGGGCTTTCAAATGCTGTAATCCCCATCCTCCCGGAACTTGCAGCCCAGGACCACAGTAGTTTCGGGGCGTTTGCTTCCAGCCTTCTCTTTTCAGCTTATTTCCTTGGAGCCCTCGCAACAATGCTCCCTTTCGGCATCCTGTCAGACAGGTTCGGAAACCTCAGGTTCATAGGACTCGGTATCCTCCTTACAGCAGGTTCCGGCCTGATCATCCTGCTTTCCGAAAACCTCTGGGTCCTTCTGCTCGCAAGGTTTGTGGAAGGCTCGGCCTGCGGAGCGTTTTTCCCGGCAGCCTTTTCCACCCTTTCAGAATACCGGAACCCGGGGCGCTACATGGGAGAATTTACCTTTCTGCTCAACGCCGGCCTGGCCGCAGGCACCCTTTTCTCAGGACTGCTGGCCGAAACCCACCTGAAAGGAGCAATTTTTATCTTCACGTTCATGTCATTTCTCCTAATCCTGCTCATTCTACCCAGGAACCGGGAACTTAAAAGTCCGGGCCAGGCAGGAAAGAAAACCACGGAAAACAGATCCGTGGTAAACAGCACTATAGGAAACCGAAATACGGAGAAACGAAATACAGGAAACCGAAATACGGGAAACCGGCCGGATTCCATTTCAGACCCCTTCAAACGCGCCTTCGGAACACTTACTGCAGTTTTCCGGGGAAGGAATTCCAGAATATTGCTCCTTTCCATGCTCCTGAACGGAGGGGTAGGGATTCTCATAGCCTACTACCCGGATTATAGTGCGGACTTCCTGACAAAAGCCCAGCTTGGAAGTTCCATTGCAAGCCTCTACATCTGTGCCATGATAACCTCACTCCTTATAGGCCGCTTTTCCATAGGGGAAAGAACCATGATAAGGATAGGGATTGCTTTTTCTGCACTTGGAGCCTTTCTTGCAATCCAGTACCCTTTCCCCGGCTTCTCCTGCCTGGGAGGAGGCTCGGGAATTGCCATTGTAGGGTTCTCCCTGGCCTTTGCCCGGATGGACATAGACAGAGGCCTTGCCATGGGGCTCTTTAACACCACAATCTATGCAGGGCTTTCCCTTGCCCCGATCACAGCAGGACTTTTTACAGGGGTCCTGAGCCTGGAAGAAATCTTCCTGGCAAACGGCTGCATCCTAACAGGGGCTTTTTTCCTGAAAGAATGAAAGGAAAATAGGATGAAGAAAGAAGAAAATAACAGTGAAAAAAAGAAAAACAAGAAAGAATAATCTATGAACTCAAGAAAACTCATACTCTACTCCTCGGTCTTTGCGGTCCAGGGACTCTGCAATGCAGCGATTCCTGTCCTTCCGGAACTTGCAGGAGGGAGCACAAACTCTGCCGCAGCCTCGAACCTGATCTATTCCGGGTATTTTCTGGGGGCATTTCTCACTCTTCTTCCCTTCGGGGTCCTTGCAGACAGGATAGGAAACCTGAAAGTTGCAGGACTCGGGATTCTGCTGACTGCCCTCTCGGGCCTTGCCATATTCCTATCTGGCAACCTCTGGGTCCTGGGGATTTCCAGGTTTGTGGAAGGCATGGGTTGCGGGGCATTTTTCCCGGCAGCCTTTTCCATGATAGCCGAATGGAAAGACAGCAAACGCAGCCTGGGAGAGTTCAATTTCCTGCTAAATGCCGGACTTGCAGCCGGGGTTCTTTTAGCGGGGCTGCTCGCAGGGCAGGGTATTAAGACCGCAATCGGAATCTTCACCCTGCTGGCGGGGCTTTCCACCGCCTTCCTTCTCACGGAAACCGGGGAACTTCTGACCTCCGGGGGAAATGCAATAAACCAATCCACCAGATTTCGAAAGGTCAGTCCTGCCAAAAGGAACCAGGGAATGTCCTTCTTTTCCGAACTTAGCCGCCAGCTGAAAAAAAGCTGCGAAGCGCTTTTCGGAAAGAGCTTCGGGAAAATCTGGAGCACTTCGGTCCTGCTCTACGGGACCACCGGACTGCTGACTGCAAATTTCCCGGAATACAGTGCGGACTTCCTGACAAAGCCGGAACTGGGGATTGCGATTTCTGCTTCATACCTGGCCGCAATGTTGAGTTCCCTGGCCGCAGGCAGAACTAAGGCAGGATATAAAACCATAATCAGGGTAGGGATAACCTTTGCAGTTACAGGGATCCTGCTTTCCGTAAAGTTACCCCTGCTGGCTTTTGCCTTGATAGGAGCAGGGGGGGGAGCCGCGGTGGTTGGCCTGGTCACGGCCGTCTCCCGGATCAGCTCCAGCGGCTTTGCAATGGGGCTTTTCAACACAGGAATCTATGCAGGGTTAGGCCTGGTCCCCGTGTTAGGGAGCCTCTTCCTGGGCCATTTCAGTTACGAAGAGGTTTTCCTTGGCAGTGCCCTGGCACTCCTCCTGATGCTTTTTGTGAAAATTGATTGACTTGCTTGAGTGAATATTGAGTCAATGAAAGCAGGAGCTCCGGGGCAAAAAATACCCGGAGGAAAAATAAGGAACTCAGGGAAAGAAGACAAGAAACCTACCCAGAAAAGAATGAGGAAGTTGCAAAAACTTCGCACAAGCTTTAAAAAGCCAAAAACCCCTATGCTATAGCAATACAGAATTTTTTGATATTTGGGTGATTGGTTGAAGATAAGATCCAGAGTTCAACTAAGAAAAAATGCGAAGAACAAACTTGTAAAGGAACTTGTTTCCCTTTTCGGAGAAGGGATTTCCGGACTGGCCGACAGCAACTTCGAAAAGCTAATCACGGACGAATACACCCTCATCCTGGTGGGAGGCAAACCTATGATTTTTGAAGTAGAAGGAAAGCTTTTCCCTACCGTCCGCGGAGCCCTTGAACTGGAGCTCAAACAACGTCTTGTTGTCGTGGATAAAGGGGCAGTCCGCTTTGTTTCGAAAGGTGCGGACATTATGAGCCCCGGAATCGTAGACGCAGACCCGGAAATAAAGGAAGGTGAACTTGTGATCATCGTGGAAGAGACCCACGGAAAAGCCCTTGCAATAGGGAGAGCCCTTATGGACGGCTCCACGATGGCAGAGTCAGATTCCGGAAAAGCCATCAAGTCAATTACTTATGTTGGAGATAAACTCTGGAACCTGGAAGTCTGAAAAAGTCCCGGCCCCACAGCATACGGGGCTAAGGGCTCCAGAAAATGACCTGAAAACAATCAGACCTGAAAACAACCGGACTTGAAACCGATCAGATCTGAAACCGATCAGATCTGAAAACAACCCGGAAACCCCCCAAAAAAGGACATCTTATGTAAAGGAAATCAGGGCCTTTTTTAACAGCAAATTTAATTAGTTATAGATTTCAATATAGGAAAGTACTATCTAAATTAAAAAAAATAGAAAAGGCGTGCATAGATGGCGAAACTCATAGACAAGATCCTTGGCGGCAACGTAAAAAGCGCGACCATTGCCGACGACTACACGGAAATTGACCTCAGCAAGTATGAGGAGGTCCTTGAGGACGAACCTGCGGAAACCTACATAAAAATTGCAGAAATAACGAACATCAACCAGGTAGCCGCACTGAAACAGGAAGTGTACAACGGGAACATCCTGATGATCGATATTTCGAACATCCGGAGTGACGAACTGCTGAGGGATAGGGTTTTAAAAGAGCTCAAAGATGTAGTGGTTGACGTCCACGGAGACATTGCAGGAGTTAAAGGAAGTACTGTGATCGTAACCCCCACGGGCGTAAAGATAGACAGATCCAAACTCATTGGTGGAAGATATTGAACAAAGATTTTTTTACACAAGAAAGTTTTGAGACCCGGGTCTCCTGCCCACTCTGTCACAGTGAAATGGTGATGCACTGGCAGAGGGATAATATCCCATATTTCGGGGATGTCATGTACATAAGTGCGAATTGCAAATGCAGTTTCCGCTTTGCAGACACCATGATCCTCACAAGCAAGGAGCCTATGCGTTATGAACTGACAGTTGAAAACTTGGAAGATCTGGACGCAAGGGTCATACGTTCGACCTCAGGTACCATCCGCATCCCGGAGATGGGGATCAATATCGAGCCCGGAGCGGTTTCGGACTCATACATAACGAACATCGAAGGTGTACTGCAACGGGTCCGGGATGTCCTGGAAATGGCAGGTAGATGGGTAAAAGATGATGAAGAAAGGTTATCCCGCAGCCAGGAACTTCTCTGCATGCTCGATGAAGTGATCGAGGGTAAAAGAACGATTACGGTCATAGTCGAAGACCCCATGGGAAACAGTGCGATAATTTCAAAGAAAGTCAGGGAATACAAACTCACTAAGGAAGAAATTGAAAAGCTCAACACAGGTATGATCGTATTCGATGTTGATAAATCCGAACTGGAAATGGACGTATCGGACAATGTCCAGCCTCTCGGAGGAAACTAATTCTTTTTTCCCGATTATTCAATAGTTCGGAAAGGGGCCCGGGGACCAGAAAGCCCGCATAGTTTTCACACAGTGCTCACGCAGTACTAATATATTGCCAGTATCGTACCCTTATGGCTCCAGAATCTACCCAAATAGTTGTTAACTTTTATCCCTGTATACCAGCTTTAATTTAAAAACAAAACACTACATTTGTCCCTATACTACGCACTTACACCCTTCACGGTCAAGTTTAAACTCCTTAAAATTACGGTTAGAACCCCACACAATTAATTTTACATCCCCTTAAATTAACTTAAATCCCTTAAATTAACTTAAATCCCTTAAATTAACTTAAATCCCATAAATTAACTTAAATCCCTTAAATTAACTTCAAAACCCCATTACAATTCAAACAGGAAAATCCCTGCACACCTTTCGAAATTACATTTGAATCCTTTAATATTACGTTTACACCCTTCATGATTTGAATCCATCATAAGAATTAATTGATATTACGGTAATACGGTGAAGCTATGGCAGAAAGTGAAAAAGAAGCAGCACTCCCTCCAAAAGAGGAATTTAGCGATTGGTACAACGACCTCCTGTGGATGGCCGAGATCATGGACGTCCGCTACCCTGTAAAAGGGCTCTACGTCTGGTACCCCTTTGGTTTCGCAATTAGGAGGAGCACTTACGGGATAATCCGGGAAATCCTTGACGAAAGCGGACACCAGGAAACCCTCTTTCCCCTACTGATCCCCGAAAACGAGTTCATGAAGGAAGCCGAGCATATCAAAGGCTTCGAAGATGAGGTTTACTGGGTGACTCACGGAGGAAAAGACCCCCTGGACGTCCCCCTGGCGCTTCGCCCCACCAGCGAGACTGCAATTTACCCCATGTACAGGATCTGGGTCAGGTCCCATGCGGACTTCCCCCTCAAGCTCTACCAGGTAGTAAACACCTTCCGCTATGAGACAAAGCACACCCGCCCCCTTATCCGGCTCAGGGAGATTACCTCTTTCAAGGAAGCCCACACCGTGCACGCCACCTGGGAAGATGCCGAAGCCCAGGTAAAGGAAGCCGTGGAGCTTTACACCGAGATGTACCGCAGGCTTGCGGTCCCTGTGCTCCGCTCGAGGCGCCCTGAATGGGACAAGTTCCCGGGAGCCGACTATACAGATGCCATTGACGCCATGATGCCGGATGGAAAGACCCTCCAGATAGGGACCTGCCACCACCTCGGGGACAACTTCGCAAAGACCTTTGACATCACCTATGAGGACTCCGAGGGGGAACAGCGCTACGCTCACCAGACCTGTTACGGGATTTCCGAGCGGTCCATTGCAGCGACCATCTCCATCCACGGAGATGACAAAGGCCTCGTCCTGCCCCCGGAGATCGCCCCTGTCCAGGCAGTGATCATCCCGATCATTTTCAAGAAAGGGGCAGAAGAAGTCCTTGCAGCCTGTAAAGACGTCCAGGCCCGGCTGAAGAGGGTTGGCGTCAGGGTAGAAATCGATTCAAGTGACCTTCGGCCCGGAGCAAAGTACTACAGGTGGGAAATGAAGGGAGTTCCCCTCCGCCTTGAAATCGGGCCCCGCGACCTGCAGAACAACGTGGCAGTTGCAGTCCGGAGAGACACGGGAGAAAAAGAGCAGATTCCCCTCCCGGAAATTGAAACAGGAGTACTTTCCAGGTTCGAAGCGATCCATACCAGCCTCTATGAAAAGGCGAAAGCAGAACTTGAAAACCGGATCTTTGCCTGTTCAGACCTCGAAGAAGTCAAGGAAAAACTCCCTGACGGCGTGCCTACGATCCACTGGTGTGGCAAGAAGGACTGCGGACTTGCTATGGAAGACCGTATCGGAGCCGGAATTCTCGGCATCCCCCTGGACCAGGAAGGAACGGATGAAGGAAAATGCCCTATCTGCGGCGAAGAGACCAGAACCCGCGTGTATGTGGCAAGGACCTACTGAAAAAAAATTACTTCTACAGCCTGCCCAGGGAAAACCAGGGGCATGAGAAATATATTATTTGAACTGGAATTGAGGGTGTCCTCCGGGAGACATCCCTATTCACAGGAAAACTTCTTTTTTTTAAATGTTGGCATTTGCCCATAATCGGAAGAAATATAAAATTGCATATAATAAAAATAGTCATATGACCCGGTAAACTGTTCATTGGATATATAAACCGGGAGATTATTGCTTTATCGGCATCCAGCCGCCGGAATCTGCCAGTAGGCCAAAAACACTAAAAAAAACTAAAAAACTAAAAAACACTAAAAACACTGACAAAAAGTATACACAATTGATCTTTATTAGGCGTTAAAAAGAGATTAGCCACATGAAGTCGTAATTAAACTAAAATAAAGTAAAGTTAACTTGAGCAAGAACAAATTTTATTTTATTGTTGATTAAGATTAAATATTATTTAGTCGATAAATCCTTCATATATTTATCAGATATGTATTCGCACCTCAGGCACTAATTCAAAAATCACAGAAATCACACTATTAAACCACACTATTAGTGCGAAATACAGTACGAAACATCACATATTTATAGAAAATTTACCTGGAGTTAATTTTAATTATAAAGGAGATATGATATGGCCTGGATTGAACCGGAAATACCAGCGAAACCTAAAAACCCGTTGTTCTTATGCGTGCTTTCGAACACGAAGACCGCACACATCCCGAAGCTCTCAGCCGCAGGAAAAACCGCCGAACTCACGGACTATACACCTGCTGGGGACGCGGAACTCATGGAAACCGGAAACATAATCAGTGTGCCCGTGCTGCCCATGACACCCCCCTATGACACCCCAACCCCTGCTATCATGACCCGCTCGGCGCTGAAGCTCACTGGGACTCCTTACCATTTTGTAAATTCAGGCCTTATCGTGACTCCGGGAGTTCCATGCATCGACCTGAAAGCAAAACCGGGAGAAGACATCAGGGAAGCTATTGCTGTAAGGGATGTGCAGGGAATCTACGAACGCGCAAAGTTCCTTGCCAAGAGGCTCAGGGACCACACCGACCACGTAGTCATAGGGGAAAGTATTCCTGGCGGGACGACTACTGCCAAGGGGGTCTTGAGCGCACTTGGTTATGACGGGAATGTCAGCAGCAGTGCAGACGAAAACCCTCTGGAACTGAAAAATAGGGTAGTTGCCGAAGGGCTGGAAGCTTCAGGCCTGACCTTTGGAAGCCTGAAAGACGACCCCATGAAAGCCATCGCCTGTATGGGAGACCCCATGATGCCTGCAGTGGTCGGCCTTGCTGCAGGATTCCAGGAAAAGGGTGTTAAGGTTGTTCTCGGCGGCGGGACCCAGATGGCAGCTGTCTATGCCCTGATCAAGCACCTGGGAATCAACACCGAAAATATCTCCATCGCTACCACCCGCTATGTAGTTGAAGACAAATCGGCAAACTTTATGGAACTTGCCAAAAATCTGGGCGTGCCCGTCTATGTTGCAGACCCCGGATTTGGGAAATCTACCCTGAAAGGGCTTCACAGGTACGAAGCGGGAACAATCAAAGAGGGAGCAGGAGCAGGTGGGGCCATGTACCTTGCAGGCCTCCACGAGATCAGCCAGGACGAGTTCAGGAGCGAAGTAGAAAACGTCTGCAAAGTGCTCAAGGCAGGGGAATGAGATTTTCAGATTCTCATACCCCCCACCTTTTACAAAATAGGAAATAATACCAGATTTTTCAAGCCTTTTTTTTCAAACCTTTTTTTCAACTTTTTTTCAACTTTTTTTCAACTTTTTTTCAATAAAGTCCAAACGGATAAGAGAAGCTTAAAGAAGAGAAGGAACCTCAAAAAAAGTTGAAAAAAGGTATTGAGAAGCAAGAGCCTTTTAAGGCTCATCTTCAAAACAATATTATTTTTCGATTGGGCCGAACTGTAACATATATATTCCGGAATTAAATTTCAGTCAGAAACTCCGGGTTACTCTCAGTGCATTCCATATTCTTGAGAGTGCTAATCCCGCTTACAGGCACCTGCTCCTTAATTACACCGGACGTTTCAAATAGGCAGGCAACCGAACTTATGCGTCCGCATTTACGGCAGTAGTAGAGAACGTTTGAACCTACTACCTGACGTTTCAGGCGGGTGTCGCATGTGCTGCAGTAAACGGAGGCATTGAATTCATCCATTAAGGCCCCTCATTCGTAAATCATAATTGAGTCAAGTCTTGCAGTACCTATTCGTGTCCAGTATTTGCAGATCGGACAGTACTGGAGTTCCCCGCTTGCACTCATTTTCAGTTCAGCATTACATTTTGGGCATGTTTTAAGATATTTCGTTTGATAAACCCCCTTAGATCCATTTTTAGCGGTCGGACCGAAACAGGACCAAAAAGCTCGAAACAGCAACGGAAAAAAGCCGTATACTGCTCTATCGAAAAAGACCACACTGCTCTAAACAATACCTGAAAGTACTGGAACAGCACTGTCCCCAGGTCCTCAACTGTTCGAAAGGCGCATGCAGGCCATCCCTGGCTCCACACGATTCAAATTCCCCCGGGCAGGTTTCAGCATAAAGCAGATTAAATTGACCGGAACGAAACCGTTCCGTGGCCAAACCTGTCCATTACGTCGCACAAGAATGCAAACGTAATCTTATATATTGCCCCCAAATGCATATAAGGTTTGGTATACAGCTAAGGAACCTGAACCAGAAGAACATAAACCGGAACACACCACACCACCCGCGGGGACACCTAGCAAATAATTGAAAACAGATTGCAGCGCTGAGGCAGAGAGAAATCTTTCACAATCCACACATTTCTGCAGTCTTAAGTTGTTTGGCCAAGACATCCCCGGAAAGGCCCCCCAAGGCGTAATATATAAATACTATTATCGCTTTAGGAGTGTTCGCGACAGGGTGAGCAAAAAAGGGCACACCCGATACCAAGAGCCGCCATAACTCAGTTGGTAGAGTGTCTGGCTGTTAACCAGAATGTCGTAGGTTCGAGCCCTGCTGGCGGCGTAAGTCATTTGCAATTTTTATAATGCTTTTTCAAGCAGTTCAAAAACTATCAAGAAGCGCTGGGGGCCTGTAGCTCAGTCCGGTTAGAGCGCTCGGCTCATAACCGAGTGGTCGCTGGTTCAAATCCGGTCAGGCCCACCATAAACTATTTATTGAAAAACTCAATAGTACGAGAGCCTGAAAAACACCCGTATAACCACGTCCGGACGATTCAAGTCCGTGCGGTTCAAGCCTGTACGGTTCAGGACAGTACAATTCAAGGAAAAGCTCTTTTAGAGAGCCAGTTCCCAACCGAAATGCCGCCATAACTCAGTTGGTAGAGTGTCTGGCTGTTAACCAGAATGTCGTAGGTTCGAGCCCTGCTGGCGGCGTAAATCCTGTTTTGTTATAATTCTACTTTTTTAGGCACATATTTTCCATTCCAGAGCACATACCATCCTTAGGGTTCATACCATCCTTAGGGTTACTTCAAGGACCACATCATCTTCTTAGGACCATATTTCCCATTTCGGAACAGACCATTCTTAGGACCACACCCCCTTTTAACCACAATATAACTTACCAGCTCAATCAACAAGGTTTGTATCAACTGCCTATGTATTCAAACCCCCGAAATACTTAATAATTCCAAATAGAATATTCATAATGTAGAAAAGTGGGGAAATTAGAAAGACTGACATTTATAAACTAACAGCAAAGAGGGAAAATTTAAAGAATATCCGGGGATTTTACCCAGCCGGCCTTAAATATAGAGTTTCATTACCAGAATCGTATTCCGTTACCTGAGAACTGAATAAAACCCCTTTTTGCTTTCGGCTCTGACCCTGATTATTAATACAGAACACGTTTTTATGAAAATAATTAAGCCAGTTGGAAAGATATAGATAAATACGGTTTCAAAGTATCTACTAGCATCAATCTCGCAAAGTATCATAACAGCATCAATCAAAATGAGGTTTACAGACATGGTTTCAATTAAAAGTGAAGACGTAATCGTACCTTTAGACGTGCCAAAAGCAATGCGCGAAACATACGTAAAAAATTATATGGAAATCACCAGAAACACCGGCAGGCTCATGCTTTTTGCGGGAGACCAGAAGGTTGAACACTTAAACGACGACTTTTTCGGGGAAGGCATCCCTGAAGACGACGCTGACCCCGAGCACCTCTTTAAGATCGCAGCCGGAAGCAAGATAGGAGTCTTTGCAACCCAGCTCGGTCTGATTGCCCGCTACGGCATGGACTATCCTGACGTACCTTATCTTGTGAAGGTGAACTCCAAGACCCACCTCGTGAAAACCGCACAGGCTGATCCCTTCAGCAACCTCTGGCTTGACGTTGACCAGGTTGCCGAGTTTAAGGAAAACAGCGAACTTAAGATAATGGGAGTCGGGTACACCATCTACCTGGGCAGTGAGTTCGAAGCCGAGATGCTCGTACAGGCCGCACAGGTCGTTTACGACGCCCACCAGCATGGGATGGTCACAGTGCTCTGGATCTACCCCCGCGGGGAAGCCGTGGTAGATGAAAAGGACCCGCACCTCATAGCCGGAGCAACCGGAGCAGGGGCATGCCTGGGAGCCGACTTCGTGAAGGTCAACTACCCGAAGAAAAGCGGCGAATCCTCCGCCGAGATATTCAGGGAAGCTGTAAAGGCAGCAGGGCGCTCCAAAGTGGTCTGTGCCGGCGGTTCAAGCGACGACCCCGAAGCCTTCCTGAAGAAACTCCACGCCCAGATCCATATTTCGGGAGCAGAAGGAAACGCAACCGGCAGGAACGTCCACCAGAAACCCCTGGACGAAGCCGTCCGCATGTGCAACGCCATCTATGCAATAACAGTCGAAAACACAAGCGTGGAAGAAGCCCTGAAAATCTATAAAGGCGAATAATCATAATTACCGGTAATGCCCGGACCTTAAGGGCATCATGTAATTGAAATAAAGATCCCAAAAACGGCTTTGAAAAAAGGCTTTAAAAAAAGGCTTTGAACATTGAAAGGCCGTGAAAATATGCAATTTCCGGACCACAAGACAAAGATCGTATGCACCATAGGCCCTGCCTCCTCTTCCGAGAGCATGCTCAGGGAAATGGTGCTAAAAGGCATGAACGTGGCAAGGATTAACTTTTCCCATGGAAACTTCGAGAGCCACGGAGAGATAATCCGGCGGGTCCGCAAGGTCGCGGAAGAACTTGACCGGGTCGTAGCCATCCTTGCAGACCTTCCTGGCCCCAAGATCCGCATAGGAAAGCTTGAAAAAGAACCCATTATGCTTCACAAGGGGCAAAGGGTCACCCTGACCGTGGAAGATGTCCTGGGCACTGAAGAACGCATCCCGGTCAACTACGAACAGCTCCCGGAGAGTGTGGAGAAAGGAAGCCTTATCTACCTGAGAGACGGCTTCATCCAGCTTCGCTGTCTCGAGGTTTCCGGAAAGGATGTACTCTGCGAGGTCCTTATAGGAGGAGAACTCTTTTCCCACAAAGGGTTGAACCTGCCAGGGGCAAAGATTTTCCTGGACACGGTGACTGAAAGAGACCTTGAAATCCTGGAGTTTGCCCTTGACGAAGGAGTGGACACCTTCAGCGTCTCTTTCGTGGAAAAAGCCGAGGACATCCGGAAGGTCCGGAACTTTGCGGCAGACCGGGGAAAAGCCGCCTATATCGTTGCCAAGATAGAGCGAGGGCAGGCGGTCCGGAACATAGACGGGATCCTGGAAGAAGCCGATGCCCTGATGGTTGCCAGGGGAGACCTTGGGGTGGAAATTCCGATTCAGGAGATGCCGGCAGTTCAGAAAGAACTCATTTACAAAGCCAAACTCCTCGGAATTCCGGTGATCACGGCAACCCAGATGTTGATATCCATGACCGATAACATCCGCCCCACCAGAGCCGAAGCGACAGACGTTGCCAACGCCATTCTGGACGGAACGGATGCTGTAATGCTCTCGGAAGAAACCGCAGTCGGAAGCTACCCGGCAGAAACCGTGGGGATGATGGCAAAAATCGCAAAAGCCACCGAGAACTGGCGTATCAGGACGAAATGGGGGCTCGATACGATTCTCCAGGGTATCCTGGCAAGGGAAATGTCCGTGGACGAAGTTATCACCCTCCAGGTCCACGAAGCGCTCCAGAAACTTCCCGTGGCTGCCATCCTTACCCCGACCCGGAGCGGGGCAACCCCGCGCAGGATCTCCCGTTTCAAGCCCGAACCCTGGATCCTGGCTTTCAGCCGTTTCCCGAAAACCTGCAGCTGCCTCTCCCTGTCCTATGGGGTCTACCCGATCTATGTCAAATACCCGATTGAGGGCTGGGAGGAAAAAGCTACGGAGAAGGCGAAAGAGCTCGGCTTAGCAAAGACCGGAGACCTTGTAATCTACACCCAGGGCCCAGCCTCCGGAAAACCGGGAGGCACCAACGTGCTAAAAATCCTCACGATGGATTAAAATCGGGAAACCCCGAAATCCATAAAACTTTATATGTAACTTTAGCTTTTGACTCTTACCTTTATTTTTAGCTTTAATTTTAGCCTTTAGTTTTTAAATTTAATTTTTAAATTTAACTTAAAAGTCAATTTAAAACACCATTCAAAAAATCAATTCAAAAAATCAATTCAAACCGTTTTCTGAATAAAAGAAATACAAATACGAAAAATTTTTCATGCCAATAAATTTAGATACCAGATGTATGTTTTTACCTTCAAGAGTAATTTACCTGATGTTATGAGGAGTCACTAATGAAAAAGAAAAAGGACCCAGCAACAAAAAACCAGAAATATTTGGCAATTTTCCTGGCCGGAACGATGTTTCTATCAGCTTTCATGATCTATTTCACAGCAACTTCGAAGACGAACAGTGATAATGAGATCCCGGTTCCTGCAGAAGGAACAGAGGAAGCCCAGATCATCGCATTCTACCAGGTCCCTGGAAAGCAGGTCCAGCATGAATTTAATTCCCTTGCCGACGGGCTGGAAATGTCACCCGGGGGACCGGTCAACGCCCTCTATGTTGACCTCCAAAAAACGGAAGGCACGCCTTTTGAAATGGCCCTTGGAGACATGGAAATGATAAATAACTTCTATGGTGCCGAAGTTACGAAAAGGTACAGTGCAAATTACGCCGACGGAGAAGGTTTCGAACTTCACCAGATCCCTGAGCAGCAGATTATTATGCCCTGGGGTGCGGTCGAGTACAGCGGCTACCAGCTCCTTGCCAGGACCAACAACACTTACGACATCTGGAACGTTGTCGGAAACCCCGTAATCCTCGGATCCCGCCAGAACGTTGAAAGCGTAATCGATGTCATGGAAGGAAACACAACTTCTGCCCACGAATACGACCAGCTCCTGAACCTGACGTCTCCTGAAGACAGCATCTACCAGGAAGTCTTCACAAACACAGGGTTTGAAGAAGTCCCCTTCGCCCAGTACTACAAAGACCTCAGAAAACTCGATGACGGGAGTTACAGCCAGACAACCATCTTCCAGAACCCCGAACCCGAGCTTACGGAAAAGATCGCAACAATGCAGGCAAACTGCAGCGAGCGCAATGTCAGCTATGAAGTGACCAGCGAAGGCAACATTACCAAACTCATAATAACCGCAGACTTCATGAGCCTGAACAACGAAACCAGCCTGCTTCTGGCATAAAGCAGGCTCGCTTTTTCCTTTTTTATTCGTTTTTATGATTCGTTTTTATGATTCGTTTTTATTTATCCAGTCATAGATTAGTTATTCTTTCCTGGCTTCGCCCTCAATTCTCCCAAGCAGGACCTTGAGGCTTTCTTCGAATTCCTTTCCTACGGGGATTCCGTTCCGGACCATGTACTCCAGCTGAGAAATCGCACTGTCAAGTTCCGGGAGGTTTTCCCCGGCATAACCCCGGAGGTCTTCCAGAGCCTTCAAAAGTTCGGGCTTCTCGTTGACACCTGCATAAAGAAGAGCAACCTTTGCGGTCTTTTCAACCATTTCACAGACAATCTTTTTGATCTCTTCCCGGCTCGTGCTTATTTTGAGGGTCTGTTTTGTCTTTACCAGGCTTTCTTTCATTTCTTCTTCTTCCCGGTCCAGCCTTTCGAGAGCGTCGAGAGCTGAAAGGAATTCCGGGACTTCCTGGTACCTGTCCGCTTTTTCCTGGGCAAGCATCTTTTCAACGATACCTTCATAGCGGCCAAGGGAAGGGTCGATTCCGGAAATAGCTTCGGGCTTTACTTCTTTTGAAAGGATTTTTCCGAGAACGGCTCCCATCGAGCACCCGGAATAGGGAAGTTTTCCGGAAAGGAGCTCGTAAAAGATCATCCCGAGCTGGTAGATGTCCGTCCTCCGGTCAGGTTTCCCGTAAAGCGATTCATCGAGCTGTTCGGGAGCTGCGTAGAGGGGAGAATAGGCGTTGTGAGTGGTCAGGGAGTTTCTAGCCCCTATTTTCGCAAGCCCGAAGTCTGTGATCTTCGGGGCCAGGTCACTCTGGAGGAGCACGTTAAGGGGTTTTAAGTCGTGGTGGTAGATCCCCCTGGAATGGGCATGGGAAAGCCCTGCCGCAATCCCCCGGATAAGCTTCAAGGCTTCGGCGTCAGGCAGGGGTTTCGGGTACTTTTCAAGTTCCAGGACCGAAATGCCGCCTTTTTCCACTCCTTCGACATATTCCATCTCCAGGTAAGGCACGGGCAGGAGGTCGGACTTATACAGCCTTACGATGTTCGGATGGTTCAGGTTGTACCAGGCAGCCACTTCTTTTATGAAAGAAGAGCTGGTCTTTTCGTCGATCCGCGGAATTTTCAGGGCCAAAATTTCGCCATCATCCTTCCTCTTTGCCTTAAAAACAGATGCAAAGCCGCCTTTTCCGAGCAGCTCAAGAGGCTCGTACTTTGAAAGAAGCGCAGCAGGGAAACCTTCAACGGTGGAAAGCACCCCGTCTCCTGACAGGGTTTCTTTCAATCCTACCTCCTCTTCTACAACACCCTCTTCCACGACACTTTGTGCCTGCCGTGCAGCACCCGAAGGCGCAGATGCAGGTTTGGAAGCCGCAACCGGAGGAACGGCATCAACTATCGGTGGAACAGGATCTTTTGCAGGAGGTGCCACATCAACCGGTGAATCCGCATCAACCCGGGAGGAAGTATTCACTGAAGGCGCATCAGCATTAGAGGCGGAACCTGAAGGAGCTGAAAGATCTGAGGGACACGGAGAAACGGGAGGAACCGGAGGAACCGGAGTAGCCGGAGACATCGCAGCCTCTGCGTTCTTTTTTGACCGTCTCCGTTTACCTGAATGACCCGGATGCATAGTAGAATTTGCCCTCTTTTTAGATCTTCTCCGCTTCAGCAAAAACATCCCGCCCACAATAAAGAGCAGGACAAGGAACCCTCCCCCTTCCCCGGAAGAGTCGTCGGGGTTATCCAGAACCACCTGGCCGGCAGAAGAACTCTGCACTCTATCGGAAGTTTCCCCGGCAAAGTTCAGCCTCTCTACAGGATGGTCCCAGAAAAGTTCCCTGGAAACCGCGTAACCCTGTACAAATTCATCATCGGGATAGTAAATCCAGAAAAGGTCTCCGGCCGGGTCATAGATCCAGACAATTCCGAGATCTCCTTCCCTTTGCCAGGCAACTTCTCTGGCTTCAGGCTCCCCGTAAACTCGCCACAGGTCTTCCCTGGATTCATAAACAGCCAGAATCCCGTTGTAAGGGGAATACATCAAAAAAAAGTCTCTTGCAGGAGCATAACTCCAGAAATAGCCCTCGTTTTCAGTCCTGTGCCAGACCAGACTGTCAACCAGTTCTTCATTTGTAAGGAAAGGCTCCGATTCGGAAGAAAGTGAAGAATCCCCCCTCTCTTCTACAGTCCAATCCTCAGCCCAATCTTCAGCCAAATCCTCTCCCCAGTCATCAGATTCGACACCGACAGCAGCCCCGCCATCAGAAAACATTTCCCCTGCCTCAATATAGTCCCATACAAGGTCCGGGTCAGGTTCATATGCCCAGTAAGCTGCATTGTAGGAGTCATACAGAAAAATCTGCTCGGAACCGGAGTCGTAGGCATAAATTTCGTATTCGGTTGCCCCCTGAACCCAGAAAAGATCATAAGAACCCGATGGATCATAATCCGGACTGTAACTTATTGAATATCCGGTAAGCCCTGAGATTTCCCCGTTATACACATCCAGTTTCCAGAAGACGTCGTCTAGCGGGTCATATACCCAGAAAACATCGTTTATCCCGTCGTACATCCCGTAGATGTCATTGGTGGGTTCATAGACCCAGGGATTCTCATCACCGGACCCGGCTGCCGCGCACTGTACCATGCAGCCGAGCAGGACCAGAAGTAAGAACAGTTGAAGGGGGGGTTTTCTAGTCATAGGAATCAACCACGAACGTTATTGTAAATTATATAAGGAAACAATATTAATATTTTTGTAAAAAATTCTTTTATTTCCTTGTAGAGTTCGCTTACTCCCCAGTCCCCCTTTCAATTTTCTTAAGCAGAACCTCCAACCCTTCTACAAAATTATCCCCAATAGAAACATCATGCTTCAGCATGTACTCTAATTGAGACACGGAACTTTCAAGTTCATCATGTTTCCCCATATAGTCCTTTAACTCTTCTAGCTTATTGAGTACTTCAGGCCTATCATTCATTTCTGCATAAAGTAGAGTTAAACTTACCAGATTTTTAACAAAACACCGGTTAAGCACCTCATTCTTTATTTTAACATCATGATGAGAACTCAAGCGTTCATTTAAACAATCCTCTGCATATTTTTTACCCTTATTTGCTTCATCAAATTCAGGATTTAATCTCAACACATTCCCATAACAGATTATTGCGTCATCATACCTTTCAAGTTTACAGAGGGAATTTCCCTTACCTAACCACGAATAAAGAAAGATAGGATAGATGCCAATAGCCACATCAAAAGAGTTTATTGCTTCTTCATAAAAACCAAGTTCATAAAGCGCAAAACCTTTACCGTTCCAGGGGTATGAAAGGTCTTCCTTTAGTTTGCTTGCTTTGCTATAACATTTGATAGCATCTTTATATTGTCCAAGAGCCCGAAGTGCATCCCCTTTCCCATTCCAGGCATAAGCGTTGCCAGGGAAAAAGGAAATAGATTTGTCATAGCATTTCATAGCTTCCGAGTTTCGCATCAATCTCCTGAGCGCATTTCCTTTCCCAACCCAAGCTCTGGCAAAATTATACTTTATTCGGAGTGCATTTTCATAGCACTCCAACGCTTCATCAAAACGACCAAGCTTATACAGCACATTTCCCTTGCTATTCCACGCATAAGCATAATTCGGAGCCGTTTTTAAAGCTCTTTCAAAGCAATACAATTTTTCATCGGAACTGGGAGCTTTCTTTCCTCGCTCAAACCATTTTTTAGCGGCTACACTTTTATCATACCTCACCCTGCCAACCCCCGGAAAGAATTTTAAGCCCCTTCCCGCATCAGAACGAGCCCCACATCCTCAACAAACTGGATCTTCAAGCCCCCCTCATCAGCATAATCATAAAACAGAGACTTCAGGGCAGGGGTGTTCCCGAAGCTTTTCATGAGGTCGCCAAAGACCACGTAATCTTTTACGAGAAGGCCGTCTTCTATCGCTTTCCGGACCTCAAGATTCAATTTTTCGCTCTTTTCGGTTTCGGTTTCCATCTCACAGATTCCTGCAAACTCCTTTGCGAGGGTGTCGTGAGGGTTGTAGAGCTGCTTTCCGGTTTCAAGGTCAAGGAGGCAGACGGAGAGGTATTTTGAAAGGAAGTTCCGGTGGAAGTCATCACTGCTGATGTAGCTGCTTATGGTATCTTCAAAACCGGTAGGAGAGGCAAGACAGAGGAGAGCGGATTCTCCTTTTTCCCGGGCTTCATCCCTGGCGTCCACAAGGTAGGCATTGACGTCTTTGAGTTCCAGGGGGTCGGTGTCGTAGCCAGACTCCGCATAGCGCTCCACACGGGCGGAGAAGAGAGCTTTGAGGGCGTACCTCTGCTTTTTCCCGAGGAGCTTCTTTTCCACGAAAGAAGCAAGAAGGGCTCGGTTTTCCGGAAGGTTTTTCAGGTCCCGCTCGGAGAGCCCGAAGCTTTCGGCAAAGCTGGAAGTGTCAACCTGCTTAATTTCCCTGGAGGAGTCCACTTTGTAGTTTTTACCGCCGAGGGTTACCGAGTTTCCGAGTTTGTGCTCGACCCTGCCAATGAAATTCAACTCGTACTGCTTGACTTCTTCAAGTTTGACGTACCTGCTGCCCTTTCCTTCCATCAGGGCTTTTTCTTCCGAAAGCCGCCTGAACTTTTCTTCAACCTTTGCCTTATCGGCAGCCATTTCACTGGCCTGCTTTTCCGCCAGCCCTTTTTCAGCAGCAAGGGCCTGGATCTGTTCTTCAACCTTTGCTTTTTCGGACTCGAGGGCTTTTATCTGTTCTTCACTTCCCGACCTTTCAGCCTGCATCTCCCTGAGCCTGGATTCTGCGGCTTCCCTTTCGGATGCAAGGCCCCGGATCTGCTCGCTTGCCCGGGCTTTTTCAGCTTCAGCCTGCCTGAGGCTTTCTTCTGCGAGGGCTTTTTCCGTTCCCAGCTTTGCAAGCTCAGCCTCGGCAAGTTCCCTTTCCGCCTCAGCCCTTTCTTTTTCCGCCCCGATTTCTTTCGTGCTTGCCTCGACTTTTGCGTCGGTTGCAGATTCCCAGGATTTGATCAGGGACTTGAGCCAGTCCAGTTCCAGGACCGAGGAGCTGACTGCCGTGTTAAGCTTTTCCTTGTAGCCGTCCCATTTTTTCTTCAGGTAATAGCGCAGAGTGAGCCTGAGGGAAGGGTCATCGAGCTGTTCGCCCACCCAGGAGTCCATGGAAACGTAGTAGTCCCTGAGAAGCTCGAGTACCTTATCGTCTTTCTGGATGAGTTTTTTCCTTATATCGTCTGCAGAGAGGATTTCAAAGAGGTTGTAGCGCTCAATTCTCCGGTAAAGTTCGACTTCTTCGGCACTGAAGATGTTTGCGGCTCCGAAAAATTCCCCGTTTTCCCTGAAACTTGCCGCAAGCACCAGGAGCGAGCCGTCGAAAAGAGAACAGAAGTGCTGGTCCAGGTCTTTCAGGAAGGTCCCGCATTCTTCATCCAGGTAGCTGTCGTAATTCATCCGGATTTTGTTCCAGAGATCGACTCTTCGCTCAAAGGCATCGTGCTTTACGGGCATCCCTACTTTCAGCACCCTTTTTGCGGGTTTCAGAAGTTTTTCAACACATTCGATATTTCCCTCTGCAAACAATGTACTCACCCTACCGTTTAAGAAATATACTCATCTTCCCTGCTGATATTCTTAAATTATTTTCAGAATATTCCCAAATTATATTCAATATATTCTTAAATTATTTTCAGTACTTTTTATATTCAGTACTTTGTTATTTATATTACTTTTATTTTCAGTGCTATTTTGCATAAATGGTCTTCTGAATTCATTTACCTTAGTTATCCAAGGAAAATTCTCATTTCCTCATCAAGCCTATCGGCAATAAAATCAACAACGTTTCCATATCCTTCGACGCTGATTACAAAGCGGAGAGCCCTTTCTTCCCCCTCATCCCCACCGGCACACCCGATCCAGCGGATCTCAAGTTCTGCCTGCCCTTTTTTTGTGTAAGCGGTGTAGTAACTGGCATTCTCAGTGGAATACTCAAAACTGGCCCCGAGCTTGCTCATAAGATAATTCAAAAAGCTCTGGATAGCTTCAAACCTCTCAGGGCTCTCATAAACAAGTTTTCGGCTCTGTTTTTCAACGGAAGGCTCATACGGCTCAATCCGAAAAATCTCCACCTTTCCGGCATCAATATCGAGCCTTGAATAGAGGTCTTCAATGAACTCATCCACGTCGGGGCCTTTGAAGAGCAGCACGGCGCCCCTGGGCTTTTTTACCTTTGCCCTATCACTCCACCGCTCGATAGTATAATCAATCCGTTTGCGTTCGGCGTCCGAACCGTAATCAATGGTAAACAGATATTCCATCTTTAAAGAGTAGGGAGATCGCCCTATATAAATATATCTCCATTTTGGATATATTAAGTTTTCAGGAAATTTGTTAAAATTAAGAATATAGGAAATAAAGATTTATTCTCCATATTGGAGGAAAATTTATATAGCAAGCACTCGCTAATAATCTATCAAGACTTAAAGTCATGAAAAATAAGCAACTGAACTCAGGAAGAGAGCAAAATATACCAAAAACAACTTGAAAAAAATAAAATATAACAACTAAAACAATCAAATATACATTAGAAATTAAACTTGAAAATAACATTAAAAATTAAACTGGAAAATAATATTAGAACTTAAACTTGAAAGTAGACATTACAAATTAAACTTGAAATCAGGCCAGAAATAACTCCGCAGGTGATGAGCATGGGAATCAAGGACATAATGGACTCGTTTAAGAAGAACCCGGTTGACAAACTGAACACAAGGGACCTCCAGGAAGAGGAGATCCGCCTGAAGAACCGCATGGAAAGGATCAGGAAAGACATCAATAAGATCGAGAAGGACAAGAAGCAGAAGTTCCAGGAGGGAGTCGGGGCAGACATGATGAAAAAAAAGATGCTTGCCCAGGAAATCAAGCAACTCGACACCGAAGCCCGGCTTAAGCTCAAGAACTTCACGACAATCAACAAGCAGTACATGTTCGTTTCCAACCTGACCGTGGTCAAGAAGTACGAACAGGACCTCAAGAAAAACAAGATATGGGACAAGATAGGGGAAATCGGCTCTGAGAACTTTGAAAGTGCCCTCATCAACACCAGCCTTGTTGGAAAAGACTTCGATGAAGTCCTGAACGACCTGAACAGGGTCTTTGAGATGGACATCACAGACTTCGAAGCAGGGGAAGACGAAGCCGAGTCCCAGCTCCTTGATGCCTGGAGCAGTGTTGAGACCGGGGCAATGGACGTGGATGAGGTCGAGCAGACCATCTCCCTTGAAAAGAGCCTTGAAAAAGACAGGGAAGAAACCGAGTTTTGAACGGGCTGATGTCTGCAAGATCAGAAGCAGAACATCAAAATAGGCAGAACACCGCAAGAGCCTAAAAAACCAGAGAGAGGGAAAGGATGGGCATCTTTTCAAAACTGTTCGGAAGCAAGGACCCGATTGACTCCATGAAGACCGAAGAACTCCGGGTTATGGAGATCAAACTGAACCGCAAGATCGAAGACCTCCAGGCTGAAGTCAGGGCAACGGAAAGTGAGGTAGCTAAACTTTTCGAAAAAGCAAAAGCCGCCAAATCAAAAAGTGAAGAACTCACCCTGGCCCGCAGGATCAAGACCGTTTCCCAGAGAAAGGAGATGAAAATCGCCGCCCAGGCAAAACTCGACAAGGAACTCCGGGCCGTCTCCAACATGCTGATCCTCAAGGAGCACCAGGCCGACCTCCAGGCAACCGGGGTCTGGGACAAGGTCAAAAAGCTCGAGCCCGAAAAGCTTGAGAACTGGCTTGTCAACCAGAACCTGGAAGCTCAGGACCGGGACGAGATAGTCTCTTCCATCATTGACATGACCTCCACGGCAATGCTGACCGGGGTAGAGCAGGAAGATGACCTGGACGACATCTTGAGCGCAATCCACGCTGTTAAAGAAGGGGACCTTGACCCTGAAGAGGCAGAAGAAGTCGTGAATGAGAATAAGGAGTACAGGCCACGGGACCTGGAGTAAATCCGGCATACAAATCAATATAAACCCCGTGTAAAAAACTTCGGGAGGCAGAGCTTTGGGACTGAAAGGATTCTTTGAACAAATATTTACGAAAAAAATAGACGGGAAAAACTCCCAGGACTGGTTCGAGCAGGGCGCAAAGGAAAAAGACCCTGCAAAAAAGGTTGAGTGCTTCGGCAATGTGGTAAAGCTGAAGCCGAATTTTGCAGGCGCCTTGAACCTTCTGGGAAATGCCCACGCCGAACTGGGAGAGTATAAAAAGGCAATGAAATGCTATGAAGAAGCCCTTTCAATCCGGCCCTCGTACAGGGAAGCCCTGTACAATAAAGAAAATCTTGAGAAAAAGATGAAAGAACACGGAGTATAAGCCGGGAAAGGAAAATGAAAGCCCGGAAAATACATTCCGGAATACGGTAGCCGGGAAAAAATAAGAAAATATCGGAAAAGAGCCGGAAAAAGCTTCAAACAACGAACTCAGCCGCCATGAGGTGCACAAATGAAAGTTGATCTGACAGGACCCCTGTACTCCTCCCTAGAAAACGCCACAAAAGAGTACAAGCAGGCAAAAACCGAGGGAAACGCAGGAAAAGCAAAGAAAAAAGCCCTGGAATGCGCGAAAATAATGAAAGTCCTGGCCGAAAAAGTCCCTTCCCAGAAAAGCGCTTACCTTGAAAAGGCCGAGAAGTGGGAAAGAATGGGCGATAATGTGGAAAATTCCATCCGGGCACAGAGGGAAGGAAACTCACGTTCCGGAAGGACCGGAGGAAGAGCCGGAAGCGGTGCAGGGAACAGGACCGGAGGGGGAAGAGCAAACGGAAGTGGGAGCGGGAATGGAAACTCCGGAGGAGCCGAGGTCGAAGGCGAAGACGAACTGCTTGCCCAGGCCGAAGCCCTTATTGAGAAATCCTCTGTCCGCTGGGACGACATCGGCGGCCTTGACGAAGTCAAGCGCCTCATGAAAGAGACCATAGCCATTGCAGGGCTCCAGAAACCAAGCTCGATCAAACCCTGGAAGGGGATCATGCTCTTCGGACCCCCTGGGACCGGAAAGACCCTCCTTGCCGCCGCAGCCGCCGGAAGCCTTGACGCCAAATTCTTCAACGTAAAAGCTGACAATGTGCTTTCCAAATACTTCGGGGAATCCTCGAAACTGGTTTCCGCCCTCTATAAAGCTGCCCGGAACCATGCCCCCTCAATCGTCTTCATCGATGAGTTTGACTCCATCAGCCTCTCCAGGGAAGGCGAAAGCAGCGAGTCCTCCCGCCGCCTGCTCTCGACCCTCCTCTCGGAACTCGACGGCCTGCAGGACAAGAAAAGTGACAGGCTAATGCTCACCCTGGCCGCCACAAACACCCCCTGGGACCTGGACGCAGCCGTTCTCTCAAGGTTTCCGCGCCGCATAATGGTGCCCCTCCCGGACAAAAGCGCCTGCAAGGAGATTATCAAAATCCACATAAAGGACCTTGACGCCTCAAAGCTCGACCTGGACAAGCTTGCTTCCACCTGTGTTGAAAAGTTTTACGCCGGCCGCGACCTCCAGAACCTTTGCCAGCAGGCTATGTGGAACATGATCCGGGAAGAGAATAAAGACCTGGATAAGCTTGCGGAACTCCCCTACAAGGAGCTGGAGAAACGAAAGCTAAATGTAACTTCCCTTAAATTCGATTATTTTGAAACGGCGTTTGAGAAGATCAGGTCGCCGCTTACAAAAGCGCAGCTTGCGAAGTATGAAAAATGGAATGAGGAATTCGGAGGCTGAGAGTTCTACCTCCACACGTCCCTTTCCGTAAAACTCACTTATCAGTATCCCATCTCTTTTTCCTTTCCAGCCTCTGAAAGAGTCCTGGTATCACGGAGTTACCCGGGAAAAAATCTGTGATTGAGTATTCATACTTGACCCTTTATATACCAGCTGGACATAAATAAGACAGTCGACTGCAAGTCAATGTGGAATTTTTAAAAATTATGGAATGAAATAAAAAGTTTTAAAAGGTTGAACTTCATAAAGGTTAAGAATTAAGAAAGCCATACCTGGCTTTTGGGGACATGTATCTACGGGGTGATACTATTAGTCGAAGGAGAAAAAATGGGGAAACTGGAAATACCACTGTTAACCGTGAACGGGCTAAAGAATGGTTTGAGAAGGGGCTGGACACGTCAGATCCGGAAGAAAAATTACTGTATTACGCCAGGGCCTTAAAAAGCAATCCTGAATATGTTGAAGCCTGGATTGAGAAAGGAAATACCTTGCTGGAACTCGGGGTTGCAGAAAGTGCGAGCAAATGTTATGACAGGGCTCTTGAGATCGGCCCGGACTCCCTGAAAACACTGGTATATAAAGGAAATGCCCTTTTCGCTGCAGCGAGGTACGGAGAAGCCGTTGAATGTTATGAAAAGGTCCTTTCCCGGGAACCTGAGACTGCCGAGACCTGGCTCAATAAAGGAATTGCTTATGCCCGAATTGGAAAAGCACAAAACGCCCTTGACTGTTTTGACAGAGCCATTTCCATTGAACCTGATTTTGCGAAAATCTGGCTTTGTATGGGAGATACTCTGGAAACTATAGGGAAGTGTGAGGAAGCACTTGAGGCTTATGAGAAGGGACTTTCAATAGGCCCTGAAGATGCTTCTTCCTGGACCAGAAAGGGAAAAGTACTCCGCAAACTTAAAAAGCATGAGGAAGCCCTCGAAGCCCTCAAAAAAGCCCTCGAGCTAAACCCGGCATCTTTCAGGGCCTGGGGAAGTATGGCAGCTTCATTCTACGTGCTTGAGAGATACGAGGAAGCGCTTGAAGCCTGTGACAGAGCCATTGAACTTGAACCGGAATTTGCAGGCCCCTGGAATGACAGGGGGATTGTTTTAGTTAAGTTAGGACAGCTCGAAAAGGCCCTTGAAGCATATGAAAAAGCGCTGGAACTAAGGATGGACAATGCAAATATCTGGTTCAACATGTGCGACGTCCTGGCCACCCTCGGAAGATACGAAGATGCCCTGGGATGTTATAATAAAGCTCTCAAGCTAGATCCCCGGTCAACTGCTGCCTGGAATGAAAAAGGAAATTTCCTCCAGAAACTCGGAAGGCCGGAAGAAACCCTCAAAGCTTGAAAAGGCCCGAAGGACCTGGAAAGCTCTGAAAACTTGAAAAAGCCTTGAACCTTGCAAGAACAAACAAAAAACCGGGATTCAATAAACATACATCAGATAGCGTCAGCTTCCAAAAAAGAGATTTAAAGGCTTTAAGGCTGTCACGACCTATTTCTGTCACGACCTTTTCTGACACTACTTATTTCTGCCAGTAAAGCCTATATTTAACGGGGAGTGATGCCATTGGGATTTCTGGACAAACTGCTGAAAAAGAAAATCGAAGGCAAGACCGCAGAAGAGTGGTACCGGCTCGCAGTTGGTGAAACCGATCCCGAGAAAAAGATCGAATACTTCGACAAAGTGATCGAGCTAAAGCCTGACTTTGCCGGGGCCTGGAACCTCAAAGGGCTTGAGTACGTGGTCCTCAAAAGGTACGAGGACGCCATTGCCTGCTTCGACAAAGCACTTGAAATAAGGCCGAGTTATCCTGAAGCCAGGTACAATAAGGAAGATGCACAAACCGAGCTAAGGAAAAGCGAGGAGGAAATGGAAAAAGAATCAGAGGCATGAGCCTGATTAATTGAAACTTATTTTCACTTCTTATTTTCACTTCTTATTTTCACTTCTTATTTTCACTTCTTATTTTCACTTCTTATTTTCACTTCTTATTTTCACTTCTTATTTTCACTTCTTATTTTCACTTCTTATTTTCACTTCTTATTTTCACTTCTTATTTTCACTTCTTATTTTCACTTCTTATTTTCACTTCTTATTTTCACTTCTTATTTTCACTTCTTATTTTCACTTCTTATTTTCACTTCTTCTTTCGGTTCAGGGCCTGCAACCCCATTTTTACGGCCCCGGGCATTTTCCCGCACTGCATGGCTTTCATCTGCTCGGGAGAGATGAACTTAAAAGCCGCATTCATCAGGGTATCTGACTTCATGATCCCGTCCATGAGCTGCCTTGCCTGAACCGAAGTTTCAAGCCCCTTCCCGAACTGCTCCCTCCAGCGCCGGTCGTACTCTTCAAGTTTGCATTTCCCGGCAGCAAACTCTGCGGCGGTTTCCCCGGCTATTTTTCCTGCAATCATGGCAGGAGGGATTCCACCCCCGTTTGTTGCGATAACGTGCCCGGCTGCGTCGCCAACGATCAGAGAATCTTCTGTTGCCGTTTTTTCCGGAGCACCGTTTACAGGAATGATGCCTGCAATTACGTTCATTACAGAAGCGTTTTTCATTTTAGGGGCTGCAAGAGGGTGGCCGCTCATAAAGCGGTGCAGGTACTCCTTTGCAGATACCCCTTTTTCTGCCATGCCGGTGCGGATCCCGATCCCCACATTTGCCCTGTCCTCGCCTTCGGGAAAAATCCAGGCGTAGCCTCCGGGCACAAAGTCTTTTCCGAAATACATCTCAAGGGCATCGGGATCGATATCGACGTTCCTTACCTGGTACTCAATGGCTACGGAGGTTTCTTTCGAACCAGGTTTCCAGGAGAGACCTTTTGACTTTGCGACCAGGGAATTGGGGCCGTCGGCTCCGATTATAACCTTCGCATGAATCCTGTGTTTCCCGAAAACTCCGGAGGTCTCGACTGTTGTTCCTTCGACCTTTGTAACACGGGTCTTTACCATCAGCTCCGCTCCTGCACAGGCTGCCTGTTCTGCAAGGAACTGGTCGTAACGGCGGCGGTCAAGGACTGCACCTTTAACAGGGAATTCCGTCACGCTACCATTCGGGGGAATGATGCGCTGGGTTTTGATGGGCTGCAGAATGCAGGACCCGGGGTAGTTGTCCAGGGTTTCCGGCAGTTCAGCATCAGGGAGGAGAGCCCGGACTTCCCCCGAACCGGGGAGAAAACCTGCGCACTGAATAGGGTTTCCAATTTCCTGCTTTTTGTCGATTAAAAGGACCGAGGCACCGCTTCTTGCGGCGTACATGGCGGCGGTGGAGCCTGCAGGCCCTGCACCCACCACGATGATGTCATAGGAGGCTTGAGGGATCATAAAAGGGTCTTCCGGTTATTCATTTAGGCTCTGCAATTTACTATGGAATTGTTTATTAACCCTTTCCCGGAAGGCGGAGTAAAAGGCGGTCAATAGAAGTGCCGGAAGAGCATCAAGCCTCAAAATATCTAGAATTTAAGCAACGGAACAGGCAGTGAAACAGGCGGTGAAACGGGCAGTGAAATAGGCAGCTAAAGTGTCCATACGCTCCGGCAGGAAAAATGAAAAAAATGCCTGACAGCGTGATAGGGAACGTCGTAGACAAAGGCAGCAGCCGGATCATGCCCCTGAAACCGAAAGAAAGTGGGCCCTTCCTGAAAGTAGAGGTTGCAAACCATGTATTAGATTCGAAAAAATAGATACCGGGGGTGAATATTTCCTGATGATTAACCCCGGTCAGGTGGCCAGGTTCAGGTCTTCTATGTAGACCCCTGCCCCGAGCCACCAGGTTTCGTCGACAGGCTGGACGTAGCTCATCTTTGGTTCAAGCGCCATGTTGCGGGCGGGGTTGTAGTAATGGTAGAAGATGAACCCTCCTCCCTGCTGCGCCAGGAAAATCTCGACCTGAGTGTAATTCACCCCGTAGGGGTCCTGGAGCCCGGAGAGGTCCTTTCCTATCAAATCGGGCTGATAGGGGAGCGCCAGGGTCGTTCCGTCATAATCGAAGGCATAGACATAGAGATTGTCGCGGACAAAGGTCCCGTTCAGGTCGTTGAACTCCGCGATCGCAGCATCCTTTCCGTTCGTACCGGCATACGCAATAGCTTCCCCGACAAAGGATTTCAGGCCATCTCTTACCTCGGGATCCGTTCCCGCAATCACGATAGGCGAATTCTCCGGAGGATCGTAGATACCAGCCCCGATGAGCCAGTCCTGATCCACCATCATCACGTAGCTGAGTTTTTGTTTGACTATGAAGTTATCCGAAGGGTCAGGATAGAGATACCGGACGAAACCTCCTCCAGACTGCGTGGTGGCGACGAAGTCCTGAATATATGCGGTGCCGTTCGCGTCCGTGACGTTCCACCGGTTCGTCCCGATAATCTCGGGCTGGAAGGGGAGAGCCAGGGTGGTGCCATTTATGTCATATGCGAAGATGTAAAGTTCACCCTCAACGAATTTGCCGGTCTGGTTGTTGAACTCAAGAAGAGCGGCTTCCTGCCCGTTTACGTGCGCATATTCGAAGGCTTTCTCGACGAATGCCACGAGCTCCTCAGGAGATGCAGTGGAGCTTGTATCCGGCGTCGGCTTGGGGGTCGGCGTCACTTCCGATTGGTTCTGGCAGTCCTTGTAATTGCCGCTGCATACAATGTAGGAGTTCCCATCACTCCCCTGAGCTAACCGGTAGTATGTGGTCTTATAGTACAGATTCGACTGGGTCGGGTGCAGATAGACATAATCCACCCATCCAGTCCCGTTTTTCAGGGCTCCTTCTAAAATTTCGTCACGGAACGGTTTACCGGTAACATCTGTCTTGCCCTTGAAGTTCGTGCCGACAAGCTGAATGTTATCCGCATGTGCAACCATGGTCAAATTCATATCGTAGACAAAGGCGTAGAGGCCCGGGTCTTCAGGGTTCAGATACGGAGCCTCGCCTGCGTTGATGCGCTGGAACGTATAGGAGGCATTCTTCTCGATTGCTGCGGCAGTTATGTTTACAAGCTCCACCACAACGTCATCCGTGAATGTCTGCTGGGCGCATCCGACCCCAAGATTCCGGTAGATGATCCGCTCATAATCGCTGACTCCCTGCTCGTCCCTCTGATCCCGCACATTATCGAGAGCCTGCTGGAAAGCGCTGACCAGTGTGTCAGGGACATCCCTGCTGAAGATATAGTAGAGGTCGTCCTCGCTCAGAGTATACACTATCTCATAGGCGTTGGGATCGGCTGCAGTCTGCAGCATCTGGTGCCGCCCTGCAAAGTCCCCTGTTGCCCACATGTCGATCTGGCCCTCTTCCAGCATCCTTAGAAGATCCTCTGGGGTTTTCCCGTTTACTATCTGCGATGCACCCACACCCTGGCTGGCAAGGAGGTCATTTTCGATGGAAGCCTCTACAGCGCCAATCCGGTACTGGTTGAGATCCTCCGGAGAGGAGATTGTAATATTGCTGCTCACCGGTGCATAGAGGACGAAACTGGCCCTGGCAAAAGGTCCTGCCCACCGGTAAAGGGGGTCACGCTCGGGGGTGCGGACGATGGAGAAAAGCACCGTACTTGTGTTGTTCTGCGCTGCCTGGAAACCTTCCGCCAGGGGGACAATGCGGACATCTTCCCGTGAACGGTTCACGCCGATATTTTTGAAGACCGTTTCGAGGATCTCGACAGAGATACCGGTTACATTCTCCTCTCCCTGGTAATTGAAGGGAGCCCACTCTTCGGTCAGGTAATTGAGCTGGGCAAGGCCGATCGATGGAATGTGGCGCCCAAGGATCCGCTCATAAGTGCTGACACCCTTAGCGTCTTTCTCCTGTTTGACAGCGTCGATTGCCTGCTGGAAGGACTGGACGACTGAATCGGGGACGTCTTTACTGAAGGCATAGTAAAGATCCCGGGTCTCTAGTTGATACACGACCGTGTAGGAGTAAGCGTTCCCTGTAACCTCTTCGGTGAAGTACCTGCCTGCGGCCTCAGGGCATGCCCAGAGGTCGATCTCACCGCTCTCGAGTCCGGCGATGATTGCCGATACGTTGCTTCCGGGCACGAGCTGGCTCTGGTCAACTCCAATATCGAGCAGCTGCTGGATCGCGACATCGTCGGCGATCACCCCGATCCGGTACCCCTCCAAATCTTCAGGGCTCTCTATCGTGATTCCCCGGTATCGCCTGGCAAAGAGGACTTCCTTATCCGTGTAGATAGGCCCGGCCCATTTGAAGGACTGCTCCCGTTCGGGAGTCCTTGCCGTGCTGAAGAGAACCGTACCGTTCCCGGCAAGAGCCGCCTGATATCCCTCAGTCCAGGAAACGAGGTTTATCTCCTCCCGGCTCACCTTCTTCCCCATCTTATCGGTTACCACTTCAAGGAGATCAACGGAGATACCTTTCAACGTACCGTTCTCCATATAGTTGTAGGGCGGTAGCTGTTCCGTATAGTATGCAAGGTCGGCCGACACCGTGGTATCGTTCAGATCTACAGGCGCAGCTTCACTTCCCTAAAGGGATCCGGCGGCCGGAGGCAGCGCTCCGAGCAGCACCGCAATAAGGATAAGATTCGTGTAGCGTAGAGATAGCGACATGAAAAGAGTCTGCTACTAACGTATAAATGAATAATGAACGCCCCTCACCATTTTGAAAAAGAACACACGCCAGGGGGGATATACAGAAAGATTGGCGTGCGCAATGCCTGATAGCGTATAAAAAATTGGCTGTAGAATTGATTTGGTCTTTATCTTACGCTGTATTGCAAAAAAGAGAAACAGGGTCATTGATTCCTTAGCGTTTATCTAAAAGGATCTTTCCTGAGTTATCGTCTTTTTACAGGGCATCATTCTATTTTTACGGCTTTCAGGAAAACTGCACCTGCCCTGCTTTCCACCTCTACGCCAAAACCCGCATCTTCAAAAAGCTCTTTCCACTTGCCTTCCGAAAGCTGCGGCCCATGACGGTGTTTGTCTCCGAGAGGTTCAACTGCAGTCAACCACCCTCCGCTTTTCAATGCCCTTTTGATCTCAAGCAGGGCATGCCGGATATCTTCAAGGTGGTGGAGCATGAAAAAGCAGGTCACGGTTTCAATTGAACCGGCTTCGAAAGGCAGGGCGTAAGCGCTTCCTTTCCTGAACTCCACATTTGGAATTCCCAGGATATCAGCGTTCATCTGAGCCTGCCCGGTCAGGGAGTCATGTATATCGATGCCATAAATCTTTGAATCAGGGTTATTTCTTGCAATTTCCATTGTGATTTTCCCAAATCCGCAACCAACGTCCAGGATGCTTTCCCCCCTGATCCTGGGAAGGACATCAGGAAGGACCACGGCTCTCACCTTTCCCATCCTGTCTTCGGGATAGACGGCAGCCTCCGCTTTTTCCGCATCAATTGAGGTAAACGGAAGGATTGCGTAGACTTTCGAGCCGTTTACGGCCATCAGGCCCTTAACGTAAGCACTGCCCTCATTGGCCAGGACCAGTTCCACAAGTGAAACCCCCGTATCCCGGCTAAAGCGCAGGTTCCATTCCTCCTTCTTTTCGGGGTAGCGGATGGAAAGGGGAGTATGGATCACGAGGTAATGAGAATAGTCAGGGCTGAAATATGCGGATACGGACTCGGGCTCTTTCAGGCGTATCTCACTTATGCTGTCTTTGAACAGGGCAAGGATCTGAAGGGCATCCGAATCGGCTTCATTTCTTACGCTACCTATTTCTTCAAACATACTCCTGAGTTCAAGTTTGGAGAATAAAAGCTCTCGTATAGGGAAACTTAAGAAAAAAGTCGAAGATCAACCGGAAAAGAAAGAAGTTAAAAAAGTGAGAGGAGGTGAAAGTTTGAAAAAAGTTGAGGGAAGGTTAGGTAAGTGAGTAAAGGTAAAAGTTTGAAAAAAAAAGTTGAAGAAAATTAAAAAGTGCAGATGAAAGATTACCTGCACTCAAACGTTGTATGCGATCTCGCCGTGCTGGGTCCGGTCGAGCCCGATGTTTTCCTCGCTTACACTTACCTTGAATCCGATAGTCTTCTGGAGCACGAATCCGATTATGATTGTACAAACAACCGCATAGACAATCGTTATGACAACCCCTTCTAGCTGGAGCATTAACTGCTGCGGGTTGCCAAGAAGGAGCCCTGTAGCACCCACACTTGCAAACACGCCTGTTAGAAGGGCACCTGTTATTCCGCCGACCCCGTGGACCCCGAAAGCGTCCAGGGAATCGTCATACCCGAGTTTTCCTTTGATCTCCACAGCCATGTAGCAGATAATTCCGGAGATTATACCTATCGGAATTGCCGCCATAGGAGTGACAAAACCGGCAGCAGGGGTGATTGCAACGAGCCCTGCCAGGATCCCTGAGGCAAAGCCGATAGCGGTCGGTTTTCCCGCATGCAGCCATTCTACAGCCATCCAGGTAAGGGATGCGGCTGCGGGTGCAACAAGGGTCGTAATAAACGCAACTGCTGCGATCTCATCTGCAGCAAGGGCCGAGCCGGCATTGAACCCGAACCACCCGAACCAGAGAAGCCCTGCCCCGAGCATGGTAAGGGTGAGGTTATGGGGTTCCAGGGAATCGTAGCCGTAACCTTTCCTTTTGCCGAGGTAGACCAGAATTGCAAGGGAAGAGATGCCCGAAGTTACGTGGACAACCGTGCCGCCTGCAAAGTCCAGGGCTTCTCCTGTAAGGAAGCCGCCTCCCCAGACCCAGTGGCAGACCGGGTCATAGACGAGAAGTCCCCAGAGTGCAATGAATGCGATGTATGACTTGAACTTAACACGCCCGACAATAGCCCCGGAGATAAGGGCAGGCGTGATTATTGCAAACATCCCCTGGAATACGACAAATGCGTATGTGGGAATGGTCCCTGTTACCGAGTAAGGGTCAATCCCCTGCAGGAACGCGTGCTCAAGCCCGCCTACGAACCAGTTGCCGGTCCCGAAAGCAAGCGAGTAACCTATTACTACCCATTCTATTGCCATTATGCCCATTGCAACAAACGAGTGCATCATGCTGCTCAGGACATTTTTGCGCTGGACGAGCCCCCCGTAAAACAATGCAAGCCCGGGAAGCATTAACAGAACAAGTGCGGAAGATATCATCACCCATACGGTGTCTGCTGCTACGATAGCCATTTTCCATCCCACCTTAAATAGCAACAGGCCCGCTTTCGTCCGTGCGGATCCTTATGACGTTTTCAAGAGGCAAAACGAAAATCTTGCCGCTTCCGACATGCCCGTCGTTGCCCTTTGCACCCCTCTTTATCGCTTCAATCGTTTGTTCCAGGAATTCAGCGTTTACTGCGATTTCAAGCCTTGTTTTCTCGAGAAGGGTTACTTCCGACTCCATTGCCCTGTAGATTTCCAGATGCCCTCTTTGTGCACCATATCCCGAAGCGGATGATACTGTCAGGCGGTTTACTTCAATTTTCTGAAGCTCGTGCTTGACTGCTGAAAGCCTTTCAGGCCTAATCATTGCTACTATATACTTCATTGTGACCACCAAAAGGAAACCTATTTCTCGCTTAATATAATTTATAGTTTCCCATTAAGATCAAATTCAGGCTACGTTTTTCGATAAAGATAAATAATAAAAACTAGGAAAGAGGAAGGAAACTTTTGGTTTCCTAGTTATCATATAAAAAAGGGATGATAAGATGTTTGATACTGGTTCAACTGGTTTTATGCTGCTTGCGACAAGCCTGGTGATGCTTATGACTCCGGGCCTGGCCTTCTTCTATGGGGGGCTTGCCTGCAAGCGCAATATTCTTGGTATAATGATGCAGAGTTTTGTCTCTCTGGGAGTTACGACTATTTTGTGGTTTATAGTCGGCTACTCCCTCTGTTTCAGCGGGGGAGAGGGAGCCATCATAGGCAACCTGGACAAGGCCTTCCTGCACGGAATTACCCCGACAAGTGCCTTTGGGGACGGGAGGTTTCCGGAAATCGTTTTCGTGGCTTACCAGATGATGTTTGCAATCATCACCCCGGCCCTGATAACGGGGGCTTTTGTAAACAGGGTCACCTTCAAGGCATACATGATTTTCCTGGTACTCTGGCAGCTTTTTGTCTATTATCCCTTTGTCCACATGGTATGGGGCGGGGGCCTGCTGGCCGAGTGGGGAGTCCTGGACTTTGCGGGAGGAATCGTGGTGCATGCGACCGCAGGCTTTGCTGCCCTGGCAGCCGTTTCCTTCGTAGGTTCAAGGAAATTCAAGGACCATAAGCCCAATAGTATCCCCTTAATGGCCATAGGGACGGCACTCCTCTGGTTCGGATGGTACGGGTTTAACGCCGGGAGCGAACTCAACGCGGACGGGATTACGGCCCTTGCCTTCCTGAATACCGACATTGCGGCGTCTTTTGCGGCAATCACCTGGCTGAGCATTGAATGGTATAATGAGAGAAAGCCCAAGTTCGTGGGTTTCATGACCGGAGCCGTTGCGGGACTTGCCACCGTCACCCCGGCCGCAGGCCTGATTTCCATGCCCGTGGCAGCCTTCATGGGCATCCTCGGAAGTATAGTCTGCTACTCTGCGGTCCACCTTAAAAACCGGATGGGATGGGATGATGCCCTGGACGTCTGGGGAGTGCACGGCATGGGTGGAGTGCTCGGCTCCATCCTTTTAGGGGTCTTTGCCTCAACAGCCGTAAACCCCATGGGAGCGGACGGGCTGCTCTACGGAGGAGGAGCCTTTTTTATAAAACAACTTGCAGCAGTCACAGGGGCCTCAATCTACGGCTTCGTCTTCACCTATATCATGCTGGTCCTTATCAACGCGATAACCCCTGTCAAGGTCTCCGAGGAAGAAGAGGAGGCAGGGCTGGACCTCGCAATCCACGGGGAAACAGCCTACGACATCGGTTTTATCTGAGTGAAAGAAATCCTGCGCAGGATATATGAGAAGGGTTCCGGGGAAACCGGGACCCAAAAATATTTCGTATTTAGCTTTTTTTGTATTCTTTTCAGCCTTTTTAGCTTCCTTTTTAGCTTTCAGGTCCGATTTGCTCATTTCCGCAACTGACATAATTCCTATTATATACAGTAATTCCAAAATAAATTGAAACTGGAGGACATAAGGCTAGGCAATATGTAGTTAGTTCTCCAAAAGACCGACTTCAAGATAATTTGAAATAGCAGAGGGTATACAGATCCTTAAACCACCAAAAAATTAAAGTCGTAACATTTAAAAGTCGCAACATTTTAAAGTCGTAACATTTTAAAGTCGTAACATTTTAAAGTCGTAACATTATAAATACACATATTGAATATCAGATACTTATTTGAAATGTCTTAATGATATCTCAAACCTTTTGATTAACAGGACCTCCTATATGACCGAAAAAAATCTCCAGCATGAATTCCTGAAAGATTTGGAAGAACTATGCGAACTGCATGATCGGGCAACCTGCGATTATGAAAAATGCAGGAAATTTAATGGACGTTTAGCCGAAGTAATTGAAAAACTTGAAGATTTTGGAAATTACAAAGCAGCCGATAGAATGATGGACGTGCTCATAAATTGCAGCCCAAAAGCAGGTTCCAATTGTGAAAAGACATCCCTTGTCGGAGAGAAGATAAAAGGAATAACAAAAAGGGCGCACGAAGAATTCGAAAAGTAAAAATGTGCGAAATCAAATCTTATCCTTAAAGTTATTTCAATATAATTTGAAATCGGAAATTTTAAATAGGGTAGCAGGCTATTTCAAAATAATTTGAAATAATAATTCGGGATCTGAAAAAATGACGCTGGATTACCTCATATATCTATTAGGGATCGGTTTGCAGTCGGTGCAGGAATACCTGGCGCTGCACGTCCTGATGTGCCTTGTGCCTGCCTTTTTCCTGGCAGGTGCGATTGCCTCCCTTTTTTCCAAGGAATCGGTACTGAAGTTCTTCGGAGCGGATGCCCCAAAGTACGTATCTTATACGGTGGCTGCAGTTTCCGGCTGTCTGCTCGCGGTCTGCAGCTGTACGGTGCTCCCCCTTTTTGCAGGGATTTACAAACGGGGAGCCGGAATCGGGCCTGCAAGCACCTTCCTCTTCTCGGCACCGGCTATCAACATCCTTGCGATCGTATACACGGCCAAGATTCTGGGTTACGACCTGGGAGCTGCAAGGGCATTTACCGCCATTTTGATGTCCGTGCTCATAGGACTTATCATGGCGTTTGTCTTCGAGAAGAAAGACGGGGAAAGAAAATCCATCAAGACCTTCGGAGGAGACGAACACAAACACACCGTCCAGCTCTTCATACTGCTGCTCGCAATCCTTGTTGCTCCCGAACTTGTCCCCTTCTCGGCAAAAGTCCTTGGATGGGTCCCGCTGATCATATTGATCTGGATCCCCCTGATCGCGGTTACGGCATACTTTTCCTTTAAATGGTTCAGCCCCGAAGAGCGGGCAAGCTGGATGGGAGAAACCTGGTTCCTGATAAAGCAGATCACCCCCCTGCTCATTATAGGGGTTTTCTTTGCAGGGATAGGCGTTGAAGTCCTGCCAAAGGAATTTGTTGCATCCCTTGTCGGAGGAAACTCTCCCGGTTCAAACTTCCTTGCCTCAATATCGGCAGCCCTGATGTACTTCTCAACCCTTACCGAAGTCCCGATCATCAAGGCCCTGACCCTGCTCGGTATGGGGGAAGGCCCTTCCCTGGCAATGCTCCTTGCAGGCCCGGCTCTCAGCCTTCCGAACATGATCGTGATCAACAGGATAATGAAGCCGAAGCGTGCGGCACTCTACATCTCCCTGGTGGTGTTGATCGCAACCTTTTCAGGCCTGATCTATGGAAGCCTGGTGGCATGAGCAACGCGGAAGGTATTTCAAATTTGATTGAAATACTTAATAAAAAATAAAGATGTAACATAAAGATCATAGGTGAAAACATGAAAATCGAAGTACTGGGAACAGGATGTGCAAAGTGCAAGAAACTGAAAGAACTTGCAGAAAAAGCAGTAAAGGAAACGGGCGTGGACGCAGAAGTTGTAAAGGTAGAAGACTTTGACGAGATCCTTAATTACGGAGTCATGATCACTCCCGGTCTTGTAATTGACGGGGATGTCAAGGTGGCAGGCAAAGTCCCCAGCCTTGACGACATCAAGAAGTGGATTACCGAATAAGAAGACAGAGAAGATTTACTTCGTACGAAATATAATAAATGCGGACAACCAAACCCGCCAAAAAAGGAGTGTAAAAACAATGGCAGAAGAAGCAAAATGTTCATGTGGATCAGCAAACGTAGGTATCTTTGCCTGCAGCGGGGCGTCAAACGTCGGCCAGATAGCAAACAAAATCGCAATCGAACTCACGAAACAGGAAGTCGGGAAAATGATGTGCACCGTCGGGATCGGCGGCAGGATCAAGGGGCTCCTGAAATCGGCCGAAGGTTCCGAGAGGCTCATAGCCATCGACGGCTGCCCCTTAAGCTGCACGAAAGAGACCCTTGAACTTGCCGGTTTCACCCCTGACAGGCACATCGTGATCTCCGACTTAGGGATCAAAAAGAACAAGGACCTGGACCTCAAGGATGAAGAAGTAAAGGAAGCTCTGAAAAAGGTAAAGGAGATACTCCAGTCGGAGTGACCTTATTTTCTTTTTTTAACTATCCCTCCTTATTTTTTCACTTCAAAACCTTTTTACCCGGATGTTCCGAAAAACGCCTTTTCGAACGGATTAATCATCAGACCGTCATGAATATCCGGCAGATATTTTCGAACAAAAACGAGGAACGTCTTATTCCGAATCCTTAATTATACCCCATACAACCGTAATTGTTCATCCTGTCGTTCTTGTCCCCGGCCGCCGAAGGCGGACGGCCTTTCCAAAATAAAGAGTAGACAGAATAAAAAGAAAAGAAAAGAAAAGAAAAGAAAAGAAAAGAAAAGAAAAGAAAAAGGCAAGAAAGAGAATTTAGGATAAGAAAATAGGAAAAGAAGTTAGAAGAACAAGAAGAAGAACTCCAATATTGGTTTTTACTTTTATTCAACTCACTTCACGTCAATATTCTAATTTTTGTCATTATCCACATATATTTTTGGGCACTTACCTACTTACTATTTTTATTCATTTTAATGTATTTTCTGGAAAAGGCCGGTCAGCAAGCTGACCGGTGAGAGCGCCGGCACCTATAAAGCAAATCGAAAAAAGGTTATCGAGAATAGCCAAACAGAGGAATTAAAGCTACCCTGTACGGTTTGATTTAGATCGGTTTCTACAAAGCCCTATTTTCAAAAAAATTGGAACAGCATCAACCGATTAATTAAGGAGCAATAATCATCATACACTTGAGAAAACTATATATATCCAGGTATATCAATAGATCATTATATGATTGATGAGGAGAATGTGCAGCTTTTCAAAGCCCTAAGCGAAGAAACAAGATACAAAATCATAAAAGTCCTGCTCGACGGAGAGCGATGCGCCTGCGAGATTCCGGACCTCATAGACAAGACCCAGTCTAACACCTCCATGCACCTGGCAAAACTGCAGAACTGGGGGATTATCAAGGTCAGAAAAGATGGGAAGATGAGGCTTTATTCCATAGATAACGAAAAAGTCCGGAAGGTATTGGAAGTCCTTGAAGAATAAGTTCTTTTTACAGCGGCATTACGGGGGCGTTTCGACTAAACTCCAGCCACTTTCAAGCCGTATTCTAGCAGTGTTCAACCACGTTCCAGCTACTTCTCAACCACATCCAAACCGCTTTCTAACCTCATTCCGGCTGAGTTTAATACCGGCAGCAGTCACAGCCTCCAGCACATGAATGGAGAAGGTTCTGATTACCGTATTCTATCGCCCAGCATTCAAAGCAGAGTTTTACTATTCCAAATTCCTTGTGTTTTACCCTGAGCAGCGAGTTTTCTTCTTTTTTGCAGATAGCGCATTTTACCATGGACATGCTCCAGAATAGTTCCCTGAATGTTCCAGGAAGGTTTTGTTAAAAGTTTGATCTCTCCTTATCCTATAAAAGGGTTTTATTCGATGCGTAAGGTATATATCAAATCACAATTATATCAACATATATTGATATGAAGTAGTAATGATACATTCCATAAACAGCACCATGAGAAAAGAAGGAACCCAAAATGACCGACATCTTCTACCCCTTTCAATGGATTGCGGACAAACTTACCTATGATGTAATCGGAATAAATCCGGAAACCCATCTTGCAGCCAGTGTGAACTTCATCATCTACGACGTGCTGAAGATCTTTTTTCTGCTTTCGGTGATGATTTTTGCCATTTCCTACATCAGGACCTACATCACCCCTGAAAAAACCAGAAAAGTGCTCGGGGGCAAGAAAGGGCTCCGCTACCACCTGGTGGCTTCCCTGATAGGCACGGTCTCACCTTTCTGTTCATGCTCTTCAGTGCCCCTCTTCATAGGGTTCGTGGAAGCCGGAGTCCCCCTGGGAGTGACCTTTTCCTTCCTGATTACCTCCCCCCTGGTAAACGAAGCGGCAGTCGCCGTGCTCTGGGCAACCCTCGGCTTCAAGGCAACTGCGATCTACGTGGTTTCGGGCGTCGTGCTCGGAGTCTTCGGAGGCTACCTGATTGGCGTCCTTAAACTGGAAAAGTACGTTGAGGAATTTGTTTACAAAATAAAAGTAGGAAACGCAGCCTCCGAGCCGGAAAACCTGAGCGTGAAAGAAAGGGCAGGGGCCGCCTTTGAAGGTGTAAAGGAGATCGTTGGCAAGATCTGGATCTATGTGATCGTAGGGGTCAGCATCGGCGGGATTTTCCACGGCTATGCGCCGGAAGGCATCCTTGCAAAATACGCAGGAGAGGGCAACCTGTTTGCTGTCCCGATAGCGGTAATCCTTGGGGTTCCCCTGTACTCGAATGTCATGGGTATGATCCCAATCGTTGAGAGCCTGATCGGGAAAGGGCTGCCCATCGGGACTTCCCTGGCTTTCCTGATGTCGGTCACAGCTGTTTCCTTCCCTGAGATGGTTATCCTTAAAAAGGTGCTGAAAAACGAGTTGATTGCGGTCTTTGTTTCGATCGTTGCATTGTCGATCATATTCACAGGTTACCTGTTTAACATACTGCTGTGAACCTCTGCTATGAACCTTGTTGAAAATTTAAAACATACTAAAAAAGAAAAAAACTGGTGATAAAAATGAGAATCGAAATACTCGGAACCGGATGTCCAAAGTGCAAGAAAACGAAAGAAACCGTTGAAAAAGTCCTCAAAGAAACAGGTGTCGAAGCCGAAGTTGTTAAAATTGAGGATTTTGAAACGATCCTGAACTATGGAGTAATGGTCACCCCTGCGCTTGTTATTGATGGAGAAGTGAAGCTTGCAGGAAAGGTGCCGGGGACTGAAGAAATCAGGAAATGGGTGATGGAATAAAGTAGAGAAACCGGATAAAGGAATAAAGTAGAGAAGACTGGACAGCTAAAAAATTGAAATTTAAAAACCCCATTTCTCCTTTGCTCTCGGTGCCTGAAAGGTCTTCTCCGATCCTGTATCCTCACCTGCAATCTCCCCCAATAAAAAAGAGGCAGGAAGCCTCCACAAAACCATCATTCAACACACCAGTCCATCCACCGAGCCTACAGGAACCGCTTCGCAGAGCCTCGTCAACTCCATAGACATTTATGCAGAAGTCCAGAAACCACTCATCAAGCTTTATACCGCTGAACCTTTCCGGATACGCAGCCCTGGAGAGGACCATCAAGTCGATAGGGTACCTTTAGAACCCTTCTTCCTCCATCCAGTCGAGCCACTGAGCCGATCGGAGAGCCTTCGCCGTATCAGGATCAACGCCGTAGACGTTCTGGTAGAACTCAAGCACCCATTCATGTACCTTGATGTCACTGAAGCGGTCGGGATATGCCGCCTTTGCAATTATCATTGCCTCTACTGGATACTCAAGCCGCTTCGCCCAGTTGTAAGGCGTCCAGGGAAGCGCGTAGACCCGCCTGTTCTTTACAGCATCAAGTTCCTGGAGGTTCTGATAATAGGGAGCGGTATAAAGTTCACTTGCCGGATGGTAGCCCTGCGCGGTAGGCAATACGATAACATCCGGGTTAAGTGCAAGGATCTGCTCTGTGCTGATCGTCACAAAGGCACCTGTTCCATGGTAGGCGTTTTTAGCGTTCGCAAGATCCTCGATAAAGAAAGATTCTATGGTATCAAGGCCCCATGCCATCCCGGCTCCACCACCATCCCGGGCACGCGGCGAGAGCCCGAACTGCATGACACGTGGCTTCTGGTCTTCGGGTATTCCCTGTGTCCTCTCCTGTATCATTGCAATGCTGTCGTCAAGGTACGCCGCGAGATCGAGAGCCTCCTTTTCTTTCCCGAACACCTGCCCGATAATCCGGATCTCCTCTGCGATCTGGTTCACATCAGGCTTTTCCTGATACGGAGGCCCTTTCAGGATGATCAGGGGAATCCCAAGAGAGTCAATTGTCTCAATCGTCTTTTCAATGTTCTCTTCACTACCCGCCCTGAAGGAGGATGCTCCGAGCCGGATGATGACCAGGTCGGGATTCAGCCCGGCAAGCGTTTCATAGTTGATACCCGTGTTCCCCTCTGTCACGAGCGGAAGATCCTGCAATCCCGGGTTAAGATAGAGCACGGGGTTCATCCCGTCGGTATACGAGTAATTATTCCCGGACAGGTCCTCAAAAGAATAAGTATAGACCTTCTGGCAACACTGTCCCCCCATTCCGACCACCTTATCCACCTCCCCGAGCCTGGTGAGCACACCCTCTATGAAGCCGTCGTTGACAGTCACGACCCGTTCAATCTCCACGGGAACTTTGACTTCTACACCGCGACTGTCCACAACGGTGCGGTATTCTTCCGCCGGAGACGCCGTGTCAGCTCCCGATTCGCCAGTTAAACCGACACATCCTGCAGACAGCAGCATGCAGAAAACCCCCATGACTGCGCACCAGAATACAAGACTTCTTTTGATCATAATTGATTCACCACACAGGTTTGATCTCGATTTCATTGGAAACTCACATATTTTTTTACTTTGAATACAGGTAAAAATACCCGTTTTTAATCCGACTATACGTTCCTTGCAAGAAGGGGCCAGCCAGTTATCGGGTGGCTAAGTCGGATCGAAGGCAGTATGCACAAGCACCCCTCTCAAGCGTCATGTACTGAACTCCTCAAGCGTCATGTACTGAACTCCTCAAGCTTCCTGTAAAGCTTGTTGATGCTGCGATAGCCTGAAGGGGAGGAAATGAGAAGAGCCTCGGCTTCTGCTTCGCTCTCCAGACCTACTGTGTAGTCTGCGGGAATATGGGCCATGTCTCCTGCCTGCAAAAGAACTGTTTTTTCCGCATTCAGCCTTACAGAGCCTTTCAGCAGAAGGAGGTTGCCGGGATTTGGATGGGAATGGGGCCTGACTTTCAGCCCTGCAGGAATCTTCAGGTGAATAACCTTCAACTCTTCGGATACGAAAAGCGGTTTCGTGGTTCCTTCGGAGGTCTGAAATTCCTTAAGTTCGTCAAACCGTGAAATAATCATGGCTTCACCTTCCTTGCAATAATTATCTGTGATGAGGAGGGTGAGTTCAGGTCGTGTACTTCTTCAACAGAAAAACCGCTTGACTCAAGAATGTCTGAAAAATCCCTTGTAGAATACAGGCGTTCGGCTTCTTCGGTAATAGAAAACATAAGGTCGAAATACACCGCAGTGCTGTTTTTTACAGGGTCATTAATGTGCCAGTGTTTGGAGATGAGGAACCCGTCCTCTTTGAGGCATTTACGTATCCGGCCCAGAAGAGGGACAAGAGAATCCCGTGATAGGTACAGGACATCGGATGCAAATACAACATCGAATCTCCCGGAAAGATCGTCCTGTGTGAAGTCCCCTGGAACTGCAGTTATCCGGTCAGCCTGGTAGAGCGCAATCTTCTTTTTTGTTACCTTCTCAATAACCGGGGGCAGATCGAAGACACAGGCTTTCAGGTCGGGATTCAGCCCCGTAAACGCGATTGAGTAAAGAGCATGACCCCCGCCAAGGTCGAGCAGCATACGGGCATCCATGAACTCCTTTTGCCTTCCCAGAATTTCGACGGTCTGCTGCAGGTCCCCCCTTATCGCTCCCTGCGCCATCGCATGAATGAACCTTTCGTCAAATACAGCCATCCTAGCCTGTCCAGACCCAATCGGCCCGTCTCTGAGTGCTTCCGAGAGTCTTTCCCACCTGCCGATTCGGGTCTTTTTCAACAGGCTGATAAGATCCCCCTGATAATAGGGTGACCTTTTCAGAAGATATGTCTCTGAAAGAGTGGATAAAGCATATGTTTCCCCGATACGCTTGAGGAACCCGGACCCTGCCAGTGCATCACAGCACTTTTTCGTGAGAGTGCGATTAAGCCCGAGTTCTTCCGAAAGCGCATCTGCAGGTTTGGGAATCTCAAGTGAGTCGAAGAACCCAACCTGAAGTGCGGATGTCAGCAACTGGAAAGTCTCTACGGATTGAGCCAGTTCATGGAGTTTCCCTGAGGATTCGGGAGGCGCCTGAAAAAGAGTAGAGATTGTTTTCATTTTTATCACCCGCAAGTCGGACATGTATAGATACACCAGTCCATCCACTGAGCCGATCTGAGTTGCCTTGCCGTGGCGTCGTCTACTCCATAAACATTCATATAGAAGTCCAGCAGCCATTCGTCAAGTTCTATGTCGCTGAACCTGTCGGGGTACGCCGCCTTTGCGATCACCATCACGTCGATAGGGTATTCGAGACGTTTGGCGCAGTTGCATGGTTCCCAGGGGAACGACGAGATGCGCCGGTTTCTAACGGCTGAAAGCTCTGCAACATTCTGGTAGTAGGGTGCCGAGTAGAGTTCTTCAGGAGGATGATACCCCGAAGAGGTGCCGAGTATGATCACATCCGGGTCCAGGGCGAGAAGCTGCTCTGCAGAGATAAGGACAGAGTTTCCCGGTTCCCTGTAGGCGTTCTTCGCATGGGCTATCTCCTCGATAAAGTACGACTCAATTGTATCGGTACCTTTCACGTTTCCGGCTCCTCCCTCTTTTCGGGAACGCGGCGACGCGCCGAAAACCAGGACAGAAGGTTTGTCCCCTTCGGGGATATCCTTTGTCCGTTCAAAGACCAGCTGCGTCTGGGATTCAAGATAATCCGCAAGTTCACCTGCTTTATCTTCCTTTCCGAACACATCACCGACGATCCTGATCTCATCGGACACCGTCGAAAGGCCGGGTTCTTCATAACAAGGGTGCGCCTTGAGCACGACGACCGGGATGCCAAGAGATTCGATTGTCTGTATGGTTTTCTGCACCCCTTCATCCTCCATCGAGCGGAGTGTACATGACCCCACTCTCAGGATGACAACATCGGGTTCCAGCCCGGCCAGTGTTTCGTAATTGATGCCCGCACTTGATTCCCCGACCCGCGGCAGGCCCATGATCCCGGGGTTCAGGTACGTGACCGGGTTCATCCCGTCTTTGTACTCGTAGGTTTCACCGCCGACAGTCTGGTAGGTATAATTGAAGTTTCTCTGTATGCATGACGAACCGACACCGACGATTTTCTCCTGCTCTCCAAGAACGGTCATCACGCCTTCGATGAGCCCGTCCGAGACGGTGACAACACGTTCGATATTTCCAGGCACCTGTACCGCGACTCCGCGTGAGTCGACAACCGTCCGGCACCCGTCTCCATGCTTCTTGTCTGCCCCTCCTGCCGACTGACCCATGCAGCCTGCACAGAGGACAAGCAGGAGGACGGCAGCAATACATATTGTACAATATGCTGTTTTTTTCGCTGGCATGTTCACATCCCTCATAAATTCATTCATTCATTCATTCATTCATTCATTCATTCATTCATTCTCTGTCAGAATCCTTTCTCTTCCGTCCAGTCAAATACCTTGCAATACTCTGCCCGGGTCATCTTATTACCCTACATCCCACCAGATAGCGGTACACATGTTGGTTTCTGGCAACTCGTAACCATCTTCTGTTTTGATGAGGTTTTTATTGAGATATCCCCTGAGAATTTCCTCCTGCTTGCTATCCTGAATATTATAGACTGAACTGTATTGGGATACCGCAAAATCAAGATCAGGGAATCTGTTTTGATGTTGCAACCTGGATGCCTTCATATTCGGATAAATTCCCATTGAATAGAGTATATTGTAAATGATGTCGGCCTGTGGGCTACAATTAAAATCCTCTCCATGAAGTTTTGGCCAGAGATCGACGAGTCCTTTTTCCCATGAGGGCATTCCCGAGATCCAGAATAAATAGATCCATTTTGAGGAAACTTCGCACATCATCTTTATCGATTCACTCAAATCCTGCATTCCGAGTGAATATGATGCTACAACAAGGTCATAGGAACCTTCAAGGTCGGCAGATAAATCGATTTCTTCCCAGCGTTTATTAACGATTCTGAGATTTTTAACACCGCTTTCTGCAGCATATTCCTCCATAACATCCGCCATTCCAGGCGAGGGTTCTATTGCTGTTACATGGTCTACACGGCCTGCGATAGGTACTGCAACTGTCCCAGGCCCCGAACCGATATCAAGTACCTTGTAGTCAGGGGAGAGAGGGAGACTCTCAATAATATGATGTACTCTCCCGGGATTTTCCATTGAATTTTTTAAAAATGCCCTCGCATGCTCTTTACTTTTCCATATTGAGGCACATTCCCCATATGCTCCGCATTTAATGTTCGCACCGTTCACCTTATTCCAGATTTTGTTCCAGTCAATTTCTGCGGGATTAATCTGAGTATCCAGCCTGTGATCCAATTTTATTCCTCCACACACCAGTCCATCCATTGTGCTGTTCGCAGTTTCTCAGCTGTGCCACGGTCGACACCGTAGACATTATGGTAAAATTCAAGGAGCCAGTCGTCAAGGTTTATATCCTCAAATCTTTCAGGGTAAGCAGCTTTTGCGATTACCATCACATCTATCGGATATTCCAGCCTCTTTGCACAGTTGCAGGGCGTCCATGGAAGAGACATAACACGCCCATTCTTAACTGCTGAAAGCTCCCTGAGAGGTCCGTAATATGTTGCTTCGGTTAGTTCCCCGGGAGGGTGATATCCCCATGCCGTACAGAGAACGATGACATCGGGTTCAAGTGCAAGAACCTGTTCGGTATTGACAATCTGGAACGTACCCACATCAACCTGGTAGGCATTTTTAGCATTGACAACATCTTCTATCATATAGGATTCCGTTGTTCCGAGACCCTGTACTACTCCCGCACCCCCCTCTGCCCGGTGGGCGGGTGAAAGGCCGAACATAAGAACAGATGGTTTTTCCTCTTCGGGGATGTCTGATGTACGTTCCTCCACGAGTGCAACCTGGGATTCAAGATATGACGCAATTTCAGCGGCTTCTTCCCTTTTACCGAATACGTCCCCGATTATTTCGATCTCGTTAGATATCTGGGAAAGAGACGGGTCATTATAGCAATTGGGGCTGTACAGAACAACAAGCGGTATATCCAGAGATTCGATCATATCAATCGTCTTTTGGGCATTTTCGGTATCTTCCCAAAAAGTACAGCTTCCAAGTCTAATTATAACGACATCAGGATTTAATGACGAAAGTGTTTCATAATTCATTGCTGTTCCGTACTGCACAAAAAAGGGGAGATCACCGATATCTTTCACAAGCTCCTTTACTACATGATGCCCTCCGGAACCGTTTACAAAGCCTCCGTCATCAATTGGGTAGGAATACGTCCATTCACTCTGTAAAGCCGATGAGCCGATACCGACAAGAGTGTCTTCAACACCAAGTGCATACATCGTCCCTTCGATGAGACCGTCGGAGACTGTAGCAACCCTTGTTACATTCCTGGGAATCTCGACTGCAACTCCGCGGGAATCGACGACAGTCCGATATCCGTCCCCTGGCGCTGTCGCATCTGCCACCTCTGTTCCCTTACCGGTGCAGCCGGCGAATGCCGTCACCAGTATCAGTGCCGTAAAAGCTAGCGCCACGATATATGACTGTTTCATTCTCCGCTCTCCACGCACCAGTCCATCCACTGCGCCGACCTGAGAGCTTTTGCAGTGTCTTCGTCCACGCCGTAGACGTTCTTGTAGAAGTCCAGCAGCCATTCTCCAAGATCGATGTCAGCAAACCTCTCAGGATAAGCCGCCTTTGCAATGACCATCACGTCGATAGGGTGCTCAAGCCGCATTGCACAGTTGCAGGGAGACCAGGGAAGAGAATATACCCGACGGTTCCTGACGGCGGAGAGTTCACGCAGGGGTGCGTAGTACGTCGCATCATACAGCTCTCCAGGTGTGTGATAACCGCGTGAAGTGCAAAGGACGATAACATCGGAGTCCATTGCAAGGACCTGTTCGGTACTTACGGGCATCCTGCCATCGCCGCGGAAGGCATTCTTTGCATGGGCGATGTTCTCGATAATGTAGCCTTCCGTGGTCTTCAGGCCATGAGCATTTCCTGCGGCACCATTCTTGCGCTCAATTGGTGAAAGGCCGAAACTCATGACCGTAGACTTTTCCGATTCGGGGATATCCCGTGTCCGCTCTTCAACAAGTGCTACCTGCGACTCCAGATAGCTTCCGATACGCTTTGCATCCTCCTCTTTATCAAAAACCCTGCCGAGGATTTCTATCTCCTCGGAGATAGTTGCAGGCTTCGGCTGTTCGTAGCAGTTCGGGCTGTAGAGGACAACGACAGGGAACCCAAGCGACTCGATTGTTTCGATAGTCTGGATCGTGTTTTCATCGACCTTATTCTGGATGGCACAGCATCCGATCCGGAGAATGACAACATCCGGGTCAAGGGTGGCGAGAGTTTCATAGTTCATTGCCGTGCCGGATTTGATAACCGCCGGCTGTTCCGCTACGCGGGGAGCAAGAACTTTCACAACATCACGGCCACCCGTGCCGTTCACAAAGCTTCCGTCGTCAAGCGGGTACGAATATTCAAAATCCATCGGGATGCATGAAGAACCGATCCCGACGATCTTATCTTCAACCCCAAGCGCAAACATCGTCCCTTCAACAAGAGCGTCAGAGACAGTGACAACACGTTCGATCTTCGCCGGGACCTGAACGGAGACTCCGCGGCTGTCCACAACGGTACGGAACTCTTCCGCAGGCGCCTTTGTGTCGGCCTCCGATTCACTCGTTAAACCGATACATCCTGTAGACAGCAACATGCAGAATACCACAAGGATAAAAATACTAACAACAAATGATTTATTCATCATTTTAACCCTCAAAACCAGTAGTTTTCCTTTCATGCAGAAGCTTTACTGCACTCAGTACTGACACGTCCCGCACAGATGAACTGCAGAGATATCGGCAGAAGGCTGGGAGCCAGTCTGGAGAAGATACTCCTTACCGCCATGCGTCCACCTCCCACCAGAGCTTAACCCGAGTAGTCATCCCCGAGAGCAGAAAATCGTCACCGTTTTCGGAGAGGACTCCACCGAGATACTCACGCAAGAGGGCTTCCTGCTCAGTATTGTTTACCCCGTACTGCTCCCCGAACTCGGCAACTGCTGCTTCAAGGTCAGGGAATCTGCGGACATGTTCCATTCTTGAGGTCTCGACGTTGGGGTAGATCCCCATAGAATAAAGGACGTTGAAAAGGACATCTGCCTTCGGCCCCCTCCTGTACTCCTTTCCGTGCAGCTTCGGCCAGAGGTCGACCATCGCCTGCTCCCAGTTTGTTGTACCGGCAAACCAGAAGAGATACACACATCGTGAGGAAACTTCACACATAGTCTTGACCGCAGCTCTGACATCCGGCATCCCGAGCGAATACGACGCAACTACAATGTCATACTGCCCGTCAAGGTCCGTGGCCGGATCGATCTCTTCCCAGCGTTTCCGCACAATCTTAAGGTTCGACACCCCCTCTTCTTCAGCATACTCGGCCATCACCTCTGCCATTCCAGCCGCCGGTTCTACGGCGGTGACGTGGGCAGCGACCCCTGCCAGCGGAACCGAAAGGGTTCCCGGCCCGGCCCCGATGTCAAGAACCCGTGATTCGGGCCCGACCGGCAGGCCGCCGATCACGTGGCGGATCCTGTCGGGGTTTTCCCTCGATTGATTAAGGAAGCTGCGTGCTTTCTCCAGGGATTCCCAAATCGAAGCACATTCACCGCTTCCGCGGCATCGTATATTCTCCTCGTAGCGCTCCCTCCAAACAGCATTCCAGTCAGTTCCCATCCAATCAATCATAGGCCTTCACCATCCCGGCTAACGCTCCGGCCTCAGGTGCAGGATTGTCGATGTATCCGTATGTTTTTTCCATGACCCATTTAGGCATGACCATCCTGACGCCATCCACCGTCCTGACCGAACAGATATCTGCATAGATCTCCCCGAGAGTCTCCTCGGAGATGACCTCCGATGGTGAACCCTCAGCAGTGATGCCGTTCCCGTTCATTACAACGACTTTGTCGCAGAACCAGGCAACATGGTTCGGATCATGGCTGCAGGCAAGAATGGTCACCCCATCCTCGGCAATCATCTGCATGATCTTCCATATCCGGATCTGGTTAGAGAAATCGAGGGCAGATGTGGGTTCGTCGAGGAACATCAGAGGAGTCTCCTGGGCTATAGCCCGCGCCATCAGAACCATCTGCCGCTGCCCTCCAGAAAGCTGGCTGTAAGGGCGGTCGGCAAGTTCCGTGATACCGACCATCTCCAGCGCATCGAGGGCAATCTTCTTGTCCTTTCGGCTGACACCGAAGAATCCTCCGAGATGGGGCGTTCTCCCCATAAGGACAACTTCACGAACCAGATAGGGAAACGGCGGTTTATGCTCCTGCGGGACGTAGGAGACCAGTTTAGCCATATCCTCGATTCTGAGACCAGATACATCCGTCCCATTCATCCTTACCGACCCCCTGTGAGCCTTTAAGAACTTCAGACAGCACTTGAAAAGGGTCGTCTTTCCCGAGCCATTTGGCCCGAACAGTCCGCAGAGAGTTCCTTCATCGACGTCAAAGGAAATGTCTCTGAGCACCGGGGTCGGGCCGTAATTGAAATGGATATTACGCACTTTGAGCATCATTATCACCCGAAGATCACCCTGCCCTTATGGCGGAGCAGGTAGCAGAGGTAGGGCGCACCGAGAATTGAGGTGATAATACCGACCGGTATCTCGGAGGTCGTGAGCGTCCGCGCAAGGGTGTCACAGACAATCAGATAGAGCGCACCCATCATGGCGGCAGAAGGGATAACAAACCGGTTGTCGGGTCCGAGTATCATTCTCGCGGCATGGGGCATCATCAGGCCGACCCAGGCGATGATGCCGACCAGCGAGACGGCAAAAGCTGTGATCAGAGTGGCAAGCGAAATAACAATGAGTTTGTACTTCTCCGGATTTACCCCGAGCCCCCTCGCCTCCTCGTCGCCCATCGAGAGGATATTCAACTTCCACCCAAGCCCCCAAAGGACGAAGAAGGAGATGAGAACAACCGGCCCGATGGTGATGACGTCCTTCCAGGTTGCATAGTAAAATCCCCCCATCAGCCAGAAGACGATCTCCCGCAGTGCAGTGTCCGTGGCAGTATACTTCAGAATCGAGACGAATGCCGAAAAGATCGAACCGATGATCACGCCTGCAAGAATCAGCGTCACGACAGGTGTCTCGCCCCGGACACGGGCGAGCATGTATGCGGCCGCCACAGCCAGTGAACCGAAAATAAACGCAGGGATCTGGATAGAGAGGAAAATTGTAGGGAATACAATGCCCAGAGCTGCACCGAAAGCTGCACCAGACGATGCCCCAAGAATATACGGCTCAACCAGCGGATTTCTGAATACGCCCTGGTACACGGCACCGGCAATAGCAAGGGCTACACCTACACAGACTGCAAGAATGATCCGGGGAAACCGGATATTCCAGATAATGGTATTATGCAGGTTG